>NZ_JAFEQJ010000035.1:0-83840 GCF_016890655.1 Staphylococcus sp. GDY8P72P
CAATTATACGGACTTTATCATCGAACTCATAATACTAGTTACTTCTCTAAAAGATTCTTCAAAAGCTTTATCCATATTCTTTCTAACCCGCAACATTGTTTCTTCAAGTATCATTACCAACACCCCTTCAAAGTGAATTAATTAAATTCAATTCGATTATATACCACAACAATTGCTGTATCACTTTAAGACTAAAAAAGTTATTTATTATAAAATTAATTGTGTTATATTAAAATCATATAAACAATTTAATATATTGTTATATAAGGGATGAGACAATAATGAAATTAGCAGTGTATTCCATAAACATAATTAATTATATATTCATTTCAGCAATGTTTCTATTATCTATTACACCACCCAATTGGTATGGAGCTGACAAATTAGATGTCTTTATATCAAATAGTAGTGCGTTATTAATATTTTCTATACTTATGTTTTTTATTTCTAAAAACACTAAGACAATATGGAAAATTAGCATTTTTCTTAATTTAATCAACTTATTTATATTAACTCCACTCATAATGTTCGTGTTATTTTTTGGTATACCATTTACTTAATTACTTAGGAGGTACTAATGAAAAAATTGTTATAACTTTAATGTTAGCTGCTTTATTATTTTCTCAAATATCATTTGAAGGATTAGCTGAAACACAACAATATAAGTGATGAAGAAATTAGAGAATTAGCACAGATTAGCCATTTTCAATTCATATCTATTGTTTCTCAATCGCTATTGTTCCATCAATCATTATTTTTGAAACTCCGCCTAATTTCAATACATTTTCCTTTTTAATATAAACTCTACCATTTCTGTTTATACATTCTCCTTGAGAATTTGAAAATTCTTTTTCCTCTAATAAACCGTATAAATCATTCATTACAGCAACACAACCATTACCACTACCACAAACTGGATCTTCGTCCACACCTTCTTTCGGAGCAAATGAACGAACTTCAAAAGTCGTATCTTTATCTTCTTTGTTTTTACCGAAAATCGTTACACCAGTGGTACCTTCATAAATATATTGTTCCATCAATTTAAAATTAGGTTCAATATTTTTAACAATACTCGCATTTTTTAATTCCAAAGTTAGCCATTCAGCACCGATATTAATATTTTTAGAATGAACTACATCACTTTTTTTGATACCTAAACTATCTATTATTCCATCAAACTGTCGGTCTTGTAACTCACTAATTTTAGGCTCAGGCAAACTAAAATATGTTTTATCTTCCGTAAAATCTATTTTCACCAAACCTACTCCACATTCTTGTACGAGATAATTTTTATTTTTAGGCACTAAACCATTTTGTAAAATAGCAAAAGATGAACCTATAGTTGGGTGACCAGCAAAAGGTAACTCATTGTTGGGAGTAAAAATTCTCAATTTGTAATCTGCATTTTCATCTTCAGGTTTACAAACAAAAGTTGTTTCAGATAAATTAGTCCAACTTGCTATATCTTTCATTTGTTCTGACGTTAAATCATCAGCATCAAAAATTACTGCAACAGGATTACCTTTAAATGCTTCATTTGGAAATACATCAACTTGCTTAAAATTTAAATACTTCATAACCAAACCTCCAAAATTAAATTGAGACTAAAAAAATACATTTACTTATACTTCAATTACTTTCTTTATGTTAATTCTTATAATAATTTATTTAAATGATAACATGAAGAATAAGATAACTAACTATTAATTTCCACAGTAGTATTTAACTTATTGAACATTCATCTAATAAACCTATTAATAATATAATATTCTCGCAGTAACAGGCTTGGTTAATTGTATTACTATCAAAACAAGAAGAAACTCATTTAACAACATACAAAACAAAGGAGCAATATATGGATAATTGGATTAACTTTATTATAATGTCATTACTTATTCTTATAGCGCCTGGACCAAGTTTTTTTGCTGTTATAAAAAATAGCGCTCACGGTGGAATTAAAAGCGGTATTTTTACAACATTTGGTATAGCTAACGCTCATTTAATTTATGCTACTTTGGCAACTCTAGGTATTATATTTATATTCGTAAGTTCCCAAACCGTATTTTTAATAATTAAAATATTAGGTGCAGCGTATATTATTTTTCTTGGCCTTAAAAACATATTAAATGCCCATAAATTTGAATATAATACTATGGAAGTCACGAAAACAACAAATGCGAATTTATTCAAATCATATCAACAAGGATTTATAACTATGATTCTAAATCCAAAAGCAATTCTATTTTATATAAGTATTCTACCTCAATTTATAAATCACCAAAGCAACCAAAATGTACAAGTCGCATTACTTTCAACATTATTTATTATAACTGTAATTACATGGTTCAGTTTTTGCACTTTTGTTTTCAATTATATCAAAGCAGTTTTTGAAAAACCTAAATTTAAAATGATATTTAATTATATTGTCGGGACAACACTAATCGCTTATCAATCAAAATATTAACTACAAAGCATTAAAATTGTGATCTTAGTAATTTTATTCTAATTATCTTTTTAACAATGAACTTCATAAAACTTCAACCATCTCGAAATTTATCGAAGAGTCGGCTAATAATATCATATTATGCCGACTTTTGTTCACAAGTTTACTGTAAATGTCCTTGTCTATGACTAATAAATTGTTTCCTTCCATACTATTAAATAAAGCAGCATATCAACATTTTGCTAAATGAGATATAGCGAGGAATATCGAATAAACGGAGAGTGAGGGATTGGCAAATTCATATTATTATTAAATTACATGGCTTTTATTGTCCATATTTTGCCCGCTTTAAAATTTTCTACATTAATCACTCTACTTAATTTCAATTATATCCTTCAAATTAAACTCACTTAATCCATTTCCAAAAAGTATGCGACATTGCAAATGACGTGAAAATAACACGCAAATAAAAAGACCACCTATAGCAAAGGTAGCCTATCTGTACTTATTAAAAAATCTAAATATTGTTCTATTTATAATACTTTATAAACCTCACTATATATAATATATAGGCTATAAATATAAATATATTCATTAATATTACCTGATTACTATTAATATTACCAAACTTGATACTAATCATTGTCCAAAGTGCTATTACTAAAAATAATAATAAACATACCCATATGTTAAAAACTATTTTCATAGTATCACTCCTTAAATATTAGCAGAAAGTTGCTCCTCCAGTTAATCCACCACCTACTGCCCCACCGACTGCTCCAACTACTCCCCCACCTACTGTACCTACTATTGGTAAAGTTACAGTTCCGACTCCAGCACCAGCTAATCCTAACGTAGTACCTCCTGTAACAGCTCCTCCTGCTATACCAGATATACATTTTCCAATGCCTCTATCTTGGTACATATTTTGAGCATATACACCTAAATCACCTTTATCTTCAAAATATACTAGAGAAATGTTATTACCATTTCTATCTTTTGCAATGGATGGTAATTTTTCAATATCACCCGTGTTTTCATTTCTTAAAGATGCTATACCGTTTTTATCAATGTCATAAGTAAGATTTTGATTCAAATCAATTCTAGCCGTATGGTCATTTACCTTAACGATTTTGCCTGAACTATTTCCTGTGCTGTATGTCTCATTTCTTTCAGCAGCATAAGAGTAATTATCAACTAAATTAGGACTAACTGTTACTCCAGTAGTAATTGCTAATGCAATAAACCCTTTTATAAATCTTCGTTTGTAATTTAATGTTTTTGCCATTTTACTCACTCCTGATAGGTATTTGAGATATAAAAACAACTCTATAAATTTATTAAAATAAGTAGTTTAAAAACTTAATGAATTAAGCATCTCTCCAGCATTTTGGGAAACGTTTACAAAAATAATACAAGCTTATATTGTTAAAATCTATAGAAATTTATAATAAGTAAAAATATTACATATATATGTAATAGCCACTTTAAAACAAAACCCTACTTCTATTAGTAGTCAATATCTTTTTAATACTAGTGTGACGTTAAATACAAATAAAGCAGTCACAACCACTTTTAAAGAATTCTTATTGGAAAACAATACGGGGAACTAAACATTACATGCCTTACGACACACGCGTCTATGCAATTGGGTAAAGGTTTCTCTATACAATATGTTAGCAAAAGATTAGGTCATGCAGACATAACGACTACCCTATCCATATACAGTCATTTATTAGAAGAAAGTCAAAAACAAGAAGAAAATAAAACACTGGAAGTCTTACGTAGCATGTGATTCAAAGGTTTCATGTCAACAAACCTTAAATTTTGACATGAGAGTGACATTTTTTATAAAAACTAACCATAAACAAAAACACCGAAACCCTATTGTATCAAGGATTACGGTGCTTCATAAAAGCTCAAAATATGTATTGAACGGAGAGTGAGGGAGTTTATAAACCCCATAATATAAGTGTTTGAGCCATTTTATTGGCGTACCGTTGGCATAAAAAAATAACCACCCAGTGACATGTGTGGGTGGTGGATAAAAAAGAATATTTGAGAAAGGACTTATGCATGTAAATAAACTATAACATAAAAAAAAATAGGGCAAGTACATAAGTGCCTACCCTTAATATGATCACGTGGTGGTAACAAATCATAGTAACAACTTATTAACTCTACTTATATTATAGCATGTCTAATAAACTTCTACTATTCTTAAACGTTCGTGCCATACCCAACCATTATTATTGTGCGAGTATACTCGACACCAACCGTCTAACACTTCAAAAATATAAAAATCATCATATCCAGCCTTATAAACTTCGTTAGTTAATGACCACTTGTAATTTTCTTTTTTGCCACTACGTTTAGCAACAGTTACCCCATAATGGTCAACTCTACCTCTAAACTTGCACTTTTTACTCCAAGAAACTTTGCTAGGTGGAATACTTCCTACCTTCAAACCACTTGTTTTCTTAGCGTTCGTTTTTTGATTAACAGTTTGTTTATCAGCTTTGTTTTTTAGATTTTCTCCACCACCCGGTTTGTATACTTCTGTAATTCTTAAACGTTCATACCAAACATAGCCGTTGTTACTAGCACTGTATACTCTAGCCCAACCATCTCTAATCTCGTACACATAGAATATGTCTCCTTGACCGTATACTTCATTTGTAAGAACCATTACATTGTTATGGTTAGGTCTACAAATTGTAGCGCCAGCATTGTCTGCAACTGCTTTGAAGTATGGTTGGTTGGACCACGTTAATTTCTTAGGTGGAATGCTGTTTAATTTCAATGATTGACCTTTAGATGGTGATTTAGGTTTTACGTCTCCAATTGTGGTTAAATCAACACTGTCATCTGCAAAATCTGGAACAATAAAATGTGTTAATCCACTATAGTTATCTGTTCTTAATTTAGCAGGAGTATTAGCATTTCCATCATAGTTTTGCTCTAGTATTGTGAATGAATTAGTACCTCCACTGTTATCCCAAACTAAACCTGTGTGACCATATTCTCTATATATTCCTGTAGTGTATACTGCAATAGCTGTAATAGGTGGAATGTAATTAGGAGTGTTTTCTACAACTTTCCAACCTTTAGGCATACTATTTACAACGTGTAAGTCTTTAGCATTACCCCAAAATCTAACGCCGTTCGTTACATGGTCGACAAAATCAACTACTAAGTCAGCACATTGATACGCCCATGCATTATCAAAATCAATATACTGCCCTTTCAAACTATGCATGTATTCAATAGCTTCTTTGTATTTTACGTTACTTTGAGGTGAAGGCGTAGGTTTCTTTTTAGTCGGCTCTGATAAGAATTTAGATGGCTCTTTATTACTGTCTTCTTTAACGCCATTTATATATTTAGCGACTTGTTTATCAAAATTACTTACATTTCTGGAATATCCAGCAGCTTGTAACAAGTTGCCGGGATCTACTTTATCTGATTGAATATCTTGATGTCCTGGAACTTCTGTTTTATAGTCTATTTTCCAATAATTACATAAGTAAGCCATAACACGTGCCATATTATCTAATGATTTTTTTGAACGTGCTTTATCATCAAAATAAGAACCTTCGATACCGAAAGCAGCATCATTTGCATCAGCTTTATACCAGTTATTATCGATAGGTGTATTATATAATACGTGCCACGCCTTTTCTGTCACTGGTATACAAACTATGCATTCTTTGTCGTCTACGAAAATATGCGCGCTAGCAACCAATGACCAATCAATATTATAACTGTTTTTATAGTAGTTCACGTTATCTTGTGCTGTAGTGTTTGGATTTCCTGTGTCATGAGCAACTGCGAAAATTGGCTTACCACTTGTTAATTTTTGCCCACTTCTACGTGTTCCTATAGGTAACCAGTCATATTTAACAGGTACTCCATTCCATTTTTCTGTCATTTTATATTACCTCCACCAATTTTATTATTACTTTCTTTAGTAGTGCCTTCACGAGTACGCAATGTTTCCCATATTCCTGTGGCCATCAATCCACTTATTAACCCAGCTAACAAACGACCTGCTATAGATAATTCCGAAACAATTTCTGGTATAAAAGCAGTTAACCCACCTACTACCACACCAATAAATATTGAAATAATTGGTATAATATTTTTCGGAATTGCTTTTGTTCGTTTTATTACTTCTGTTAGTGCAATAGTTAATACAGAGATAATCCCTGCAAATGTTATAATCTGTTCCATTTATAAAAACCTCCATAATAAAAAGCCGACGCAGTGCGCCGACTTATTTAAAGAAGATGTTTGCTACCAAAGAGATAAGTGGGACTAATACAACCCCTGCAAATCCCAACCAGTAGCCGATTACTTCTCTATTTCCTTTTGCTTCTGCTTCTACAGTTCCTTGCAAACTTTTAATTTCTTTCTCGTGACTTTTTGTTTCATATTCTAAATCAGTGACTCTAGTTCCTACCGTCGATAATGATTCACTCATTTTTTCTAAATGTTTCTCAGATCTAGCTTGTGATTCAAATGCTTTCTCTTGTAGTAATGTTTGTCTATCTACTTTATTAAGCAAACTATTAAAGTTGTCTGTGTGTTTTGTGTCTACTTCGTTTATGCGTTCGTGTATCTTGCCCCTTGATTTCTCCCATTCATGTCTCAATACATATTTATCTTCTGCCATAAATACCTAACCCACCTAAGAAACCAACAAATCCGAGCCATGCAGTCACAGCTACAAATTGTGCCGGTGTTATCCAGTTGATTGAATTATATATACCTGCTGAAGCCATTAAGAAGTGGACAATTGCACTTCCTGTGCCACCAATTAACATAAAGTAGTTAGAAACATTATTGATTGAACGTTTCCCAAAGAATAAACTAGCTAGAATTAAAGATGTGCCAAAAACGAGTAACAAGAATCCCCACAACCATATTGGCATAACTTCATGTAGTGCCCTGTAGAATTCACTTTCATTTAGTACTGATTCTTGGTTAATAAACCAATAAACACCTCTTATATCTACAAACACACCTAAGCCAAATAAAGATAAAGTAGCTAGCTTTTGTGGTAACTCAAATTTACCTTCCATCTGTTCACCTACTTTCTATATAATAAAACCCCAAGCTTATGCTTGAGGTTCTGGGTATTTTTCTCCAGTAATTAATGCGTATTCTTCTTTGTCGATAACTTCCATATCTACAAACCATTTGATTTGGTCGTTTGTGTAACAACCCCAACCATACATTACTTTTATATCTTCAAATGTTGGAAATAACATCTTCATTATTCACTACCTCCATCTAGTTTTTGTTTTATAGATACCACTTCTTGTGATAAATTAGCATTTTGTTGCGAAAGTTGCATAACCATTGTGTTTGCTTGTACTAACTGTACTTGCATATTTGCAAACATAACTCGTAATTCTTCATCTGTGCCAGATAAATTTAAGTTAGGCGGCTCTATCAAATTGCCTTCTTCGTTAGGATGTTCTTTTTCCCACTCTTCTTTAGAGACACCCTCCCATTTTTGTTTATCTATATTGAAATGCAAGGGTTGGTATAAACCTGGCTCTGGGGCAATATCTGTTGCGTTAGTTGGTATATTGTATTGTCCGTTTTCATCAGGGAGTATTATGTCGTTTTCTCCATTGGATTTATAATCATTATCATAATAATAAATAACTTTCATTTAATCCCTCCATTAAATCATTATTGTTACATCTATCGGTAACCAGTGTGTATCTTTAATTGTTGTTAAAGTTGAAGAATCCAATCTAACTTCCCCATTACTTGTTAAAGAAAATCTATTAAAGTTAGTACCATTATCAATACTGGTATTTTGAACAAAACTTCTAGTTTCTCCTATAGCATCTGCTACTACTTTAGGAGCCATGGCGATACTACCTTTACCTTCAACACCTTTTACAGCACCTTTTAAACCAATTATTTTCATACCGTTCATACTAAACATTCTGATTTTAGGTATAGTATTAGAAGCATAAGTTACTGCTCCATTTATTAATGTTAAATTTACCCAACCAGTATCAGTAAATGTACTATCAATGGTTTTTTCTAATTCTTTTTTAGTATTAGATATTAAAGTATTGATTTCTTCTTCAGAGAGCGAATCATCATCTATATTCAAAGCGTTTGATTTTTTCCATTCTTTTATAACTCCGTTGTTAACCCATGCTGTATATTTTTCTTTTGAATTATTAAATGGGTAGATTTCAATTAAACCATCTGAAGTTTCTGGTTGTTCATAATCTGTTTGAGTAGAATTTTTAGCGTACTTCAATAAACCTTCTGAAATATCATTAGGTCCATTAATCCCATTCACGAAATAATATAACCCTGAGGTTTTAATTGAAGCATTAAAGTAATCGAAATCTAAATCTTCAATCTTAATTGCACTACCTAGATCAGTTGTTATTTTTGATTTCTGCCAATCTCCATCATCAATATATTTTCTTAAGTTATCTATTGCAGTATCAATTTTTTGGCTAGCATTCGTTTTAGTTTCCATATCAGAAATCATTTCTCTTACCTGTGATTCTTTAACCAATTCTGCGCTATTGATAGCTTGTGTAACTTCTGTTTTAGCGTTTTCTGCTTGTTGAATAAAGTATTCAGAACGCGCTTCAATTGTTGACTCACTTTCATTTAACGCTTGTAATACCTCTGATTTGTAATTATTAATTGCCGTTTCAATCTCTTGTTTAGTTTGATTAACTAAATTTGTTATATCTTCATATGCTTGATTGCGCACTTCTGTAATCTGTGTTACATAATCAGCAGCATTGTTAATGGCGTTTTCTATATCAACGACCCTTTGTTGAATAGCTGCGTATAAATCGTCAAACATTCTGATATAACTTAATTTAGTATCAGCATCAATTTGATTAATATAATCATCTTCAATAGTAAAAGTGAATTTACGTTCTACTACAATATCTTTAAATCCTTTAACATCAATATAGACTTGTGCATGATGCGTACCTTGATGTGCTAATACATCATCTGGCAATGTGTAACTCAAAATACCATTCAACTCATCATCAAAATCTAAGTAATCCACTTTTTTATAACCATCTGGCGTGATGATAGTGATATAAACATCTTCATTCACTTCACTCAAAGGCACGGGTGAATTGTTTCTTGTAATTGGAAATTTTAATACAGCTGTGTTTTTATCATTGCTGTAAACTTTAACATTGGTGTTTAACAATTTTTGATAATAAGCTGTTGTATCTAAATTAATTTTAGCGATTTTATTTAATGCCATACTAATTCAACTCCGTTCTTTCAAGTCTTGTTTCTGAATAGAATCTAATTCCATCTAATACACAGAATGGTTTATCTGAATTATCTGACGTAGCAACAAGAATCACTTCTGTTAAACCAGTATCGACATTTCGGCTAATCATAATACGATTACTCTTATCTGGATTACCACCTGCCACTGATTTAAAAAACTGATTAGTATAGTTAACGTAAGGATAGGGTAAAGTAAATAACACTTTATTCATCTCAGTCCATTCTTCATTTCTGTTTCTTCGGTTATAGGTACAAACACCTCTAAGTGTTATAAAACCATCTTTATCAATCATATATTGGGGGTGCTCCCACCAATATTTAGAGTATGGTTTAGTATCATTTTTAAAATCTTTGACGAACTTCCAATTAGGTATAATAATATTACTATTATCTTCGTCCACATCAATAACCGCAGCATCTCTTTCCCCTACAATGGTTAAAAAGGCATTTCCAGATTGTGGTAAAACGTGCATTAAAATCAAGTATTCATTCCCATCTTCACCTAAATAAACATCTGAACCTTCTGCTTCATATTCGACTGGAGAATAATTTAATGTTTCATCTTCAAGTGTTTCTGCCAACATGTCTTGCACGCCGTATTTACTTAAAGCAATACTTTTAATAGGTGTACCATTCATATTTAATGTTGTTATTTTAGGTTGTGTTTTCCCTTGTGTTAAAACAAAATGATTACCAACCATTGCGATACTTTGTACTTTCTCATCATATGCTACTGATGCATCAAAACGAATTGTCCGAATTAATTTAGGTTTCATAGCTTTAACTGATTCAAAATCATAAAGATATACACCAAATATTTCGTTTGCATCTCCGAAATTAGAATAATAATATTTCTTGTTTCTATCTGTCCCTTGTTTACTACTTCCTGGTAACACCATATCTTTGTGTTTATAATCACTCTGGTAGTTATAGACACATGCTAATTGATCGTAACTTGTTCTAAGAATAAAACAAACCTCACCAGACTCATTGATAAAGTATGGTAAACCTTCATTATAAGCACTGCTAGAGTTTAATTTAACCACTCTATAATCTATTTCTTCAAAAGTACTTAATTTATATCTAGTGATATTACTATTAGCTAATTTATTGTCTTTTCTTAACACATATAATTCGTTTCGTTCTTGGACGATTGCTAATGCTTGTACAAATGAAATACCGTCTTTCCCACGTATATTAACCTTACCAATTCCCCTTTGATAATTAAGTCTATCCAAAGGATTATCAATAATAGCTAAATTTTTACTTGTATCTTCTTTAAAATCGTTCAACTCTTTCATTATATCTTTATCATTTTTTAACAGATATAAGAAATCTTGTTTAAGGCGATTGTTTAAAGTTGGATAAGATTTTTTATCTGTTATAGCTGTACGAGATTCTCTTGCTTCTTGTACACCGTCACCATTAGCACCTATCACTAAATTATCTTTAATCTCCCATTGGTACTCTAGTTCATCATCAACTGTCCAATTTTTATATTTTATTTGTTTTGAATCATGTGCATTTTTATCTGTTGTTTTATGTTTTTTGAAATTTTCTTGCATTAATTTAAAAGCATTTTCAATTCTATTAAAGTTCTCTATAATATGTCTTCTGAACAGTTGTCCAAGTGATACACTGAAATTCTTTATTAACTTCATTCGCTTTTCACCTTCTCTGTTTGTAATTTCTGTATTTCTTTTTGTAAATTAGCAATTAAATCATCTTGTTCCGATATTCGATTTTCCATCTCCTTAAATTTATCGTTAAATCCGCTTAAATCTTCTTGTTTTGTATAACTTTCCATATCTATTCCTGCCACAGCTTTTATATGTGTTCCTGCAAAATAAGGTTCTCCATTTTCATCTAATGGGTATTTAATTTCTGTTGGTTCATTCATCGACTAACACGCTCCCTATTGAATCAGATGCTAATTTAGGCATAGAAATAGACGCGCCACCAAGTGACCCGCCTTTAACTAGATTATTCATTCGCTTAATATTCCTGTTTATATTTTGTTGTATCTTGATAATGTCTTTAGGTGAGTTACTGAAATCAACTTCAACTGGTTCATTTACCAAGGGATGCGAATACGTTAACTTCACTACTTTCAAATCAAGGTTATAACCTAGTGGTTGATGGATAAAACGTATCTTACTATTTTCATGAATATCATCGTTACCTAAATAATACTTATCTTCCATAGATCCTAAGTAATTAGTAGAAACTTCGACAGTTGGCTCATCATTCAATTCATTTTTTAATTTTTCAAGTAATTCAGCTTTATCTAAAACTTTATCATCAAACACTGTCGGTGCTTCTGAAAAACCAAATACATCATAGTTAGGGGATTTATAAGAAGTGTAAGTGTGATATATGTCTGTACCTTTTAACACAGCAGTGATGTTTAACACTGTTGATTTTTCTGTACCAACATACATACATGGTTTGGACTTTTTATAATCGATACCAGATTTCGCACCTTTGAATATTGCTTTAAACGTATGTTTGCCCTTTGATAAGTTTCTTGCAATGATTATCTTTTCACTTGTAGCTGTTTTGCTATAACACTCATATTGACCAATTAATTTATCGTCTAAATAAACATCAAGTAGACCACCTTTTGACATTTTTTTCAATGTCCATTCAAGTGTTTCATTGCCCCATTTACAATTTATTTCTTTTGAATAACTCGCGCCAATATTTTCTGTTCTCCATGTTCCATCTTTAATAAATGTTCCAGAATAATTCATGTCATTGGGTTTCACTGGATTATAATTTTTGGTTTCTGTTTTTGTTTTCTTTTTACCATAACCTTGGATATAAGTTCTTATATCAGTTGTTGTAGTAGTTGCTTGTACTTCACTAGAGTTATACTTATATATCAATGGTAAATCAGACATCTGATAAAATGTTTTCTCATCATAGATGTAAATCGTTTTATTATTTGCAAAATAAATATAGTTAAACAATTCAGCGCCTTCAGTAAGAAACTCCATTCCGTTTTGATTTCCTAGTTCATCTACTGGTACACGTTCATCAAAATCACCTTTGATTTCATAAGAAAAACCTACTTTATTACCTTTGAATCCGAAGTCTAGATATTGTTCTAATGTCATTGTAGGCTTACTGTCATCTTCTTCATCTTCTTCACTGTTTAGTTCTTCGCTTTCTAAATCTTTCTGGATATAATGATTTTGGAACTCCATGAATATATGTTTCGCAGTAACTTCATTTATTACATTCATTCCATCATATTTAATAGATGTAGACTTTATAACATAATCTTGGCCTTGCCATTCAAGTATCATTTCATTCAGTAAAGATTCGAATATATCCCAATTTGAAGTAGTTTTATAAATAGTAAAGCTAATGGAACGTTCATTGTTCTTTTCATATTCATATTTAAATGAATCGAAATCGAAATCAGTAAGAATTTCACCAAAAGAGCCCTTTCTATTTCTTAATATTAATGCGTCCAATATCTTCACCTACCTATATATGAACGGGAATATCCATTGAGTTTTAACTTCTTTTATATTCTCGCCTGTAATTTCTATATCATTGAATCCTTTTGCCAATGTGAGCCATTGCCAGTTTGTATCAATACCTACACGTTTATTATTAATGAAAGGATGAACTCCGTTTATAACCAGTTGTTGATTTTTCTTGATACTTTTTTTATATTCAAATACATCTGTTTCAGTTCCGTCTTTTAATTTTTTACTCGTTGTTTTGTTCTTGATTTTAAATCCTTTAGGTGCATCAATATTAACTAGTAATTTAAATTGATGTCTTAATAATGGGTTGATTGTATCTGATGAACCATTATAAATTTTAAAAGCTGTTGTATCGTGTGTGTATTTAATTTCATCATCTGATAAAACGCCAGCTTCAAATTGCCAATCTCCACTAGATAAACTGAATTGACTTGTGTCTTTTAATGATTCTGAATAACCTTTGAATACAACGAAAGTTACTTTAAAAGTAGCAAATGAATTAGTTAAATTTTCATTATCATTGCTATCGCAATACACTGCGTATTTTTTACCAGGTGCATCACTGTGCCACACATAATATGGTTCACGTTGGTATAAAATGTTTCTTATTTTCTGTTTATACAGTTTCAAATCTCTAGTATCTAACCCTTTAAATGAAAAGTTTAAAACTAAATTAAAAGGCCCGAACGTAGTCGGACCCATAAGTACTCCATCAGTACCATTGATTTCAGTTGTGTTTGCATTAACTTCCACATCTTCTTCTATATGATCTAAAAACAATAAATTAGGTGTATCAGTCAATTTAACATCAAAATTATCATTAAATAACCTTACTTCTTTTTTCAAATTAGAAAGCACCTCCCATGTTGTATGCCATCATTTGCGCTCGTTTACCTTGTGCCTTACTCATATCTTGCTCGCTCACACCTGTAGGCTTCTGCTCTAAACGTTGATTACTAGCTACAAGTTGCGTTAGCAATTCAACTTGTCTTTGCGTAGCTTCTAACTGTCTAGCCATAACATTCATCATTTCATTGTCATTAGTATTGGTAGTAGAAGGCGTACGCATTTGATTAGGGCGTTTGTTTTTCTTATTACCTTCTATTCTTTGAGTAGCAATAGCAAGTAGTTTCATAGCATCTGATTGTCTACTTGGGTCTGTAGGTATTACAAACTCTGGATGACCACCTTCAGCTAAATTATATAAACCAGATGAATTGATTAATCCACCTGTTGCATATCCATGACCTTTACCAACTACGCCCAGTCCACCATTACCATATTTTCTATGTGCATATCTGATACCAGCTAATAAGTTATCCAAACCGTTCATGATGTTTCCATGGCCCTTAAATTTATTAGCGTTGAATGTACCCGGTTTTACTTGTACTAAACCTTGCGCTCTACCATCTGCAAGTCCGTCAGTACCACCCATAGCTTTAGCGTTTCCGCCTGATTCTGTTTCTATTTGTTTAAGCCATGCGTTTACATATTTAGATGATGTTGGTAAACCGTTCATTTTTAAGGCTTTTTTAACAGTGCCTTTCCATTTACCATTACCACCACCACCGTCATTTTTCTTCAGCCATTTTAAAGGGTCAATTGGAACGCCATTTTTTTGTACCTCAAAGTGTAAGTGAGGTCCTGATGAACGACCAGAGTTACCAGATACACCTAAATAGTCACCTGGTTTTACGTTTTTACTTCCACTGAAAGCGTGTTTGCTCATATGACCATAAATAACTTTAGTTGCACCTTTAACAATGTCAACCATGTTACCAAAGCCACCATTCCAACCTTTGCGAGCAGTGGCTTTACCATTTAGAACTGAATATAATTTGTCATATCTATATCCAAGATCTACACCCATATGCGGTCCTGCAAATGGATAGCCTGGAGCTCTACCATGTGGACTGAACGGGAAGTTGATACCTTTTGAAAGGTCTATATATCCCCCGTCACCTTCTGCTGAATCTTCAAACCATGAAGTAAATGTATCTATAGCAGCTTTTTTAAGTTTGCCGTACATACCTTTCATCATGTTATAAGGTAGCTCTGCTGCTTTTTTAATTCCAAAGCCGTCTAAGTCTAATCCTACACCTTCAAGAACTTTGTCGAGTAATTTACCTGGTTTGTCTATCCAGTCCATTACATCGCCAATTTTATCTTCCATCCATTTCTTACCTTTGGCTGCAGTTTCCAGTGTTTTATTAACCACTGCTTTACCACTGTCTACAACTTTACCAGTAGCAACTTTTGTGCCTGCCTTTATACCAGTAGCTACGTCGCCAAAGAAGTTATCCCCTTTCTTTTTCTTCTTAGGCTTTTTGTTAGATAAAGTACCATTAGCAAATTTAGGAAATCCACTTAACATAGAATGCGTCTGCATACCATTCATAACAGATGAACCTTTAGGTAGGAACGCTGTTGTATCTTTATTAGGTGTAAGTGCCATTTTACCGTTTGGATAACGAATAGCTTCGTGTCTGAAACCATTAGGACCATTCCCACGTCCTTTATCACCAACAGTGGCAAATGTATCACGTGCAATCTTACCGTTCTTAACTACATTTGTAGTCGTATTAGTGTGTTCTGTACCAGTGTGGAGTTTGATTTTAGGAAGTTTATCCATACCAAGTTTTCCGCCAACCCAGTTCACACCATCGATAAGTTTGTTTAATCCACCTTTTACTTTGTCTATCATGCTAGTGAAGAAACCTTTAATATTTCCTGTAACCGACTTGATAGCGTCACCCATTTTGTTCATGACACCAGTTACTTTATTCTTCATTCCAGTAACTAAATTTACTGTACCATTCTTGATACCTTGCCACTTTTTAGACATGAAACCGCCGACTGCATTCATTGTGTTACGTGTTCCTTTAGATAAAGAACCCCAAGCACCTTTTACACCAGACCATAATGCTTTAGCTTTATTTACTGTGCCAGATTTAATACCATTCCATTTGGAACTCATGAAATTGCCTACTGCCTTGAATGTATTAGTTGTGCCTTTTTTAAGATTGTTCCAAGCACCTTTCACGCCAGACCATAAAGCTTTTGCTCTTGAAACGACAGCGTTTTTAATGCTAGTCCACACTTTTAACGCAAAGTTTTTGACTGCGTTGAATATTGCAGTCGTACCTTTTTTAAGCGCATTGAATGTGTTGCGAACACCATTCCAAAGTCCTTTAGCTCGGTTTATAACACTATTTTTAATAGTATTCCAAACTTTAATAGAGAAATTCTTAACAGCATTAAATATAGTTGTTACGGTGTTTTTTATCCCTTTGAATATATTAGCAATACCATTTCTTAAAATTCTAACAATATTTAGTATGCCATTTTTAATCGCATTCCAAACTTTTATAGAGAATGACTTAATAGCGTTGAATATAGTTAGGACAATTCTTTTCACTAAGTTAAAGTTAGATCTAACTTGTGCTACATAAGCTCTAATTATTGCCAAAACGCCATTTTTAAGTAACATCCATATTTTAATAGCTGCAACTTTCATTCCGTTCCATAAAGCAGATAAAACGTTTTTTAATGCTTGTATAGGATGTTGAACAGCAAATTTAATACCGTTCCATATTGTTACAGCGCTTCTTTTAATAGCGTTCCATATAGCAATTGTGGAATTTTTAATGGCATTCCAAATATTAATGATGTAAGGTTTGATAAATCCAAAGATAGATATTGCTGCGTTTTTAATTGCATTCCATGCAGTTATTACAGCATTTCTAAATGTGCTATTCGTTTTCCAAAGATAAACAATAGCACCAACAAGTGCAGTAATCACAGTAATAACTATTCCAACTGGTCCAGTCATAAATCTGATTGCTAATCCTAATCCTCGTGTGGCTAATGCAGCTGCTTTAGTAACACCAGTCCAAATTGTCATTGCTGTTGCTGCAATTTTAGACTTAATAGCCTGTATCGTCTGAGAAGTGGTTAATGTAGTCATTGCAGCTCTATATCCGTTAGCTATACCCCTAGCTGTAGCAGTAACACCATTCCAAATAGCTTGTCCTGCTGCAGCTGTTTTACTTGCAACATTATGACGTATTAAAAATGATATTAACGTAGACATTCCACTAAACATGGTACCTATAGTACTGGTCATTTTACCAAACACTGTTAATACTGGACCCATTGTTACTAAAGTAATACCTAGCCATTTGACTATTCCACCTAATGTCTTTTGAGTGGAACCATCTAAACTTTGCCACCATTTTATGATTGACTGTATACCACTAGCTATTTTAGAAAAGGCGTTACCTAATTGTTCACCAGTATCTTTAGCCCATTCTTGAGCTGCGGGTGATTGAAGTAATTTTTCAAACTCTCTCAAACCGTCTTTAGACTGTTCGAACACACCGCTCAATAGGTTTTCTCCTAATATACCTATATAAGCCTTTGTATTTTGAACCATACCTTTCCACGATTTAGCATAAGAGTTTGCCATACCACCTGCGAAGTCATCCATAACAGTCATGAAATCTTCTGAAGATACTTTACCTTCTGTAACCATTTTTCTAAATTCTTCTTGTGATACACCTAGATGTTTAGACATAGCCATTGCAAATCCTGGCATACCTTCTTCTACCATATTGAGTTCTTCAGTCATTAATTTCCCTTGACCTTGAACGCGGTTGAAAATCATTGCCATATCTCCAACTGGCCTATTCGCACCAACCGCAGCGTCGCCAACTAACTTGATATAATGTTGTAAGTCTTTACCTTCTTTTACGCCTGCTGCCAATGCACCAGCTGCAATATCGGTACCTTCTGCCATTGTGGTCATACCACCTTCAATAGCTTTAGATACTTGGTCAGTGATTGAGCCAACCTCTTTCGTTGAATAGCCTAGTCCTTCTAATTTTGCCTTAGCACTATCTAAACCGACAAGTCTATCGAAACCTAGCTTGGCAGTGATACCTGCCATAGCAGTACCAGCAACTAATGCTGGCTTAGTTATACTACTTGTTAGTGAACGCCCCATGTTTTGAGCTTGATTACCCACACCTTGCATGCTAGTTCCTATACTTCTAAACGAATTACTTAATCGTCCAGCCATAGAAAAGTTTTCTCTATAATACTGATTTAAACGACCGTATTCGTCTTGCATAGCATTAATAGCATTAGCTTGTTTGTTATACTCTGTTTGCAACTTTACCGCTTTAGCACTGTTTGCACCTTGTGATTGTGATACTTGTTTATATTGCTTTTCTAGTTCACCTAAATTTGATGTGCCAACTTTAATAGCTTTGTCGAGATCATTCATTCTTGCTTTATAAGATGATGCACTCTTTTCACCATATTTAAAGTTGTTACTAGATAATTTCAAACTAGAGTTCAAAGACCTAAACTCACGCTTAATACCAGCTAGTGTTTTACTAACTCCCATGTCGCGCATGGATAGGTCAATCTGTAACCCTTTTATTCTTTCTGCCATTACTCCACCTCCTTACTTGTGAGATGTATTACATAAATGCTTGAATCATGCTATCCGTTTTCTTGACGTTTTTCTTATTACTTTCGTCAACTAACTCCATGAAGAAAGCGAAGGGCATATCCAAAATGTCATTAATATCCTTGCCCCCATCTTTCATCATTTGTAGCATGAGTTTCTTCATGTTTTCTTTATGTTCTTTATAAGAGAGAGATTTTAAATTATTCTCGCTAGTTCCTTTTTTCTTTCTTCATCCATTTGTCCTTGTGCGATAAATTCAATTTGTCCTTGTAATTCTTCTACTGCATCTGGTGCATGTAATCTGTCTAATAAGTCGTCTTTTGTGAATTGGTTGTTGTAAATGTCTACGACCATATCTAGCATTTGGTCGATGTTTTCTTGTGCAGAAGTATTTTCATCTGATGCGCCGTCCATTAAATCAGCAGCATCGTATATTTTACGGAATGGAATTTGAGTAGGTGTAATATATGTGTCAAATTTTGCGTTACCTTCTGTATCTGTTACTGCGTTACCTTTTTTGTCGATTTGAGTTAATTTAATAAAGTTACGTTTAGCCATTTATAATTGCTCCTTTAATTTTGTTTTTTATTTGCAAATAAAAAGAGGGCATATAGCCCTCGTTGATGGTTATTCTTCTACTAATTCCCAATCATCTCTGAATGTGAATCCAATAGTATAATCGACATCTTTTGTATCTCTAATGTCTAATATTTCATTTTTCCTTGTATAAATATCAATTGTTTGAGTTCTTTGTTCCAATGCCAAAAGCCTCCCCATTCCGGAAGTTTTATGTCGTGCCCTCTTTTTAAATATGAATATGCTGCTTGAAATTTCATATATTATACACTCCTTTGTTATTCTTCTATTTCTTTAATTAACACCATGCCACGTTTATTATCACTTGTAGTAAGGTCTAATATGCGGTCATGAGTTATCTTTTTGTTTGCTGGTTTAGGATAAGTATCGCCAGCATTATAAACTTTGTTCTTATCTTCTAAATCAATGAATTTGTGTAATACTTCATATTTTTTCTTAGCCATAATCAAACCTCCTGTATGTTATGCGCCTAGTTCTTCTTCTGGTGTACTTGTTCCTTCGTCTGAATTACTACTTTCTGCAGATTCACCAAAGATAGCTTCCCAAATAGCGTCTTTCATAACTGATGTTCCTTTGGCATCATGCCCCATTAACATAGCTTTTTCTTCTTCAAATCCTTTAACTGGTGCTTGCATGAATTCTGCAGTAGTAGAGTCTGAACTGAATTCAACGCCATCTTCTTTAGTGTTACCTTCAACCTCTGGGAATGTGAATAATCCTTTAGGTAATCCTACATATTCACGAGAACCATCTTCCATAGTTTTAGCAAACATTACGGCCACATATGGAGGTGTGTCGTTACCTACAGACACAATGCCACTTTCTGATTTCTCTAGGCCGAATAAAGCTACTCTATCTTCTAAAGGTAGTTTGTGGAAACCAGCTTCTACTTCGATAGTACCGTTAGCAACTGCCATTTCTGCTACTTGGTTATCACCATATGCTTTTTCAATGTCTTGGTCTTTCGATACTGAAATTTCTTGTAAATATTTAATACGCTCTGGATCTGTAACTTGTTGTACATCTTCACCGTGAACTTTGTAATAAAACTCTGTTAAACCTGTAAATGAACGGTAATTTTTCTCTGCCATATTAAAACACTCCTATAAATTAAAATATTGTTTACCTTCAAACCGTTTAGCTTGTCGGTAGATGTTGAACTCCTTGATATATTCGGGTTTCATGGAAGATGTTTCGCCAAATCCCAATACTTCCCACATCATTCTTTGCAATAAAAAAACGAGCCTATCTGATAGGACTCGTCCGTTTACGCCTTGCTTTTGTTTTACAAATACATCTATTTGATAAAAGTATTCGTAGGTTAAATTATCGTTGTCTGCGAAATCAGAAGGTTTAGGTGTGTCTAATGGATCTATGACAATCACTACATCTTTGATTTCTTGTGCGTTAGGATAATCGAAGAACTTTATATTGTTCTTAGGAACATGTTCCATGATTTCTTTGTTATCTGTAATCGCTTGGTATATCTTCATTGTGATGTCGTCCAATAAGTTACACCCTCCTTCTTATTTCTTCTTTTACTGTTCTGAAATACGTTTCTCTACCTTCACGCATAGCGTTTTCAATAACACCTTTACCAGCTGTATTAACCCACTTACCTGCACGGTCAAAGTGACCATATTCATTTAAGTGGATAATCCTATAACGCTGTTTAGGTCCACGCCAATGAATCTTCACTGTACGTACACCGTTTATCGTCATAGGCTTAGATACTGTAGTTTCTTCTACAGATTCTCCAGTATCTTTAAATGACTTCATGTTGTTTTTGATTATTTGAACAACCTTTTGCCCACCTTTAGTTAGTGCAAAGTCTGTTATGCGCTTTGTGGCAGATTTACCATATTTCTTTTCTAAGTACGCGATTATTTCTTTATCACCTTTAACAGTTACTGTCATTGTTCTTCACCCACCACTTTGACGTAGTTAGGAGACTTAGCAGGTGCCACATTTTTGACATTAAAAAACAACCCTGCATACATACCGTTTTGTATTTCAAATGTTTGATTTACATTAGGTATAAATTGAGGTTGAGCATTTCTAATATTTAATGTGACCGACCTTTTACTAAGTTCTAAGTTGCCTAACTGAACATCTTTTTGTGTAGGTTCATACAATCCAGCAAAACAACTATATAATTCGTTTCGTTCGTTCATACCAGCTTCTGGACCGTCATTAGTGTTCTCGTAAAACGTAATTCTGTAATCTAATTGGTTAAGATTCATCGGCTATCACCTCGATGTTATCTCTACGCCATTTAGCCAGGTCGCTACGCAATGTTTGTATTAACTTCATCGAAGAAGCTGGTACATCGAAACTTTGTTCATTTGAAGTGATTGAACGATTGTCATTATGATGAGCAATAATGTTCAACACTGCTAAATTAAACGTTGGATTATCCTTATAAAAAGGTTCATCCTCACTATTTAATGAAACAGCAGTTTTCACTTCATTAATTGCTCCGGGCAAATATACATGCATGATTAAATCATCATCGAAATCATGGTCTACACGTATTGCCCGCTTGATTGATTCAACGTTGTCTATTTTAAACATTGAAGTCACCTACTTTGCTTATGCTCCTAAATCTCCGCTAGGTTCTGCTACATCTTCAAATGTTACGAAGAAACCAGCATTTTTATCAGCTTGTTTTACATCGAAACGGAAAGCACCCATCAAGTATTTACCGTAGATTTCGTTTTCAATCCATTGCACTGACACGTCTGTACGGTCTGCGAATAGAACACCACGTTTTACATCACCAATGAAAGCTTTAGCATCACCGTTAGCACCTAATAGGTCGTCACGAACTACTGTTACGTTCATACCTAATACAGTGTTACCTGCAGTGTTGATAATGCTATCTTGTAATAAATAACGACCGTTACCATCTTTCAAGGTATCTAGCTTTTGGTAGAAACTTTGTGTACAGATGATTTGACGGTCGTAACCTGGATCTAATTTAACGTTGATGATTGCTTTTAAGTCATCCACATCAGAGATTGAAGATGGATTGAATGATTTTAGTACTTCCCCAATACGTTCGTTTAAAGTATTGATTTTTTGTTCATTAATGTTTTCAGACACAATAGCAGTTAAGTTAGCAACTGAATCGTCTAATGCTTCTTGTGAAATTGGAATAGATCCACGATAAGTGTCTACTTCCCAAGCAATCGTTTCGAATTCTGGACGAGCTAACTCTGGGTTTTTCTCTAATTCAGCAACAGTGTTGAATTTAGCGTTAGCACGTTTTAAGATTGGGTACTTACCACTTGCAGTTGATACTGATGTTTTTTGTACCAACTCTGATAAATCTTGTACTGTGTTTACTTCTTTTTCAGGAATATATTTAATATCCTCTGGGATAGTTACGCCAACATCGTCTGATTTAACGTTGTCACGTTTAGCCCCTTTTGATTTCATGTATTGTTCGAAACCTAAGATTTCTTCGTTTGTTTCTGGATTTTGAATTAATTTCGCCATAGAACGTTTCGCTCCTTCTTTTTTCTTTTTGTCTTTTTCTTCTTCTAATTCTTCTTCAGTAGGTTCTTCTACTTTCTCGATAGCAGGCGCTTCTGGTTTTTCTTCAGATTCAGTTGGGCCATCTGATTTCGGTCTATCGTCAGGTTTTTCTTCGTCTGACGGTTTCTCCTCTTTGTCGTCAGATGGTTTACTTTCTGACCCTTCTCCAGTGTTACCACCTTCGTTATCTTCCGCTTCTGCACCTTCGTTTGTAGATGGTGTTTCTTCTAGCTTAGGTGCTGACGCTTCAATTTCTTGTGAAAGCTGTTCGAGTTCTTCAAACTCTTTTTTCTTTGCATCAATATCAGCTTTATAATTACGTGCAGTTTCAAGGTCGCCCTTTTCGACTGCTTCTTGCGCTTGAGAAATCAAACTAGCGATTTCTTTTTTGCGCTCGTCTAAATTAGCCATGTGTATGCCTCCTTGTTAAATTTAGGTATAAAAAATAGCCTTACGTTTTAAAACGTAGGCCGTCCAACTCAATCGATATTTTCAATTTTTCTAACTCTTTAGCTTGCGTTAAGTCTTGTGAACGTTGAGCAACCAACACGCCAGTATCTTTATAGGCAGGTGTGGTAACGATGCTTACATCAATTAGCTTTTCAAACTTTTCAACATTCATGACGTAATCTCCATCTTCAACAGTCCAATAAAAACCAGTTGTTTTACCATTATTATCTTTTAAGTACCAAGCGTGAAAACTACATTCATTAACGTTCCCCACGTCAATATTTTCGTATATATCTTTTGCGTAAGATGTTTGTGGCAACCAACATTTAAATTTCAATCCTTTGTTGTCTACAGATAGTTCAAGAGTTCCAGCTTGTGTCCTACCGATAACATATCTATCTTCGTGATTGATTAAACACTTAACGTCATCTATGTCCACATCGTCTAAAGCATTAGGTAAAACTCTTTCTTTAAAACCACCTAAATCATTGCTCAATGTATTAAAAGTTAAAGCGTAACCTTCAATAACCATATCCTGTGTTGTCTCAACGTTACTGTTCGTCATACTCATCACCCCCTTTAATGGAGTTCTTTTCGACTTCTTTGTCTATCTTAGATTCTTGATAGTTCTGTAAAGTAGAAAGTGGCGCTCTGTTAAGGTCCACAAGCGGTTCTTCACCGTGTTCAATAGGTTGATAACCAAATACACTTCTTGCCTCGTCTGTAGATATAATCCCTTTACTATGCAATTCTGTGATACGTTCCAATTGTAATTCTGGGTCAATATCAATAAGGCGTGATGAATCAAACTCTAATTCATAACCAGAATCAATAAACTTAAATATCTTGGTTTCAAGTTCAGCAATCATCATTTTGAATATTGGATCTAATGTGCTTTGCAAATACTCAAGGTTTGCTTGTGTGATAGATGTATTGACTGTTTCAATACCTAATTTAGATACTGGCAGACCAAACGCTTTAGCAACTTGTGAAGTGCTGAACTTATAACTGTTTAAGAAGTTCAAAACTTCAACTGGTATTTGCAATCGTTTAAAGTCCATCGTGTCGTCAATAGCAACTAAACCACCATTGTTTTTCAACTGACTTTCTGCAAAGTTTTGTTTCAGATCTCTCAATTGTTCTGCGTTAATTTGTCCTTTTTTGTATTGCAACACAGATGTTGAAGTACCACCATTGTCAAAGAAGTTACGCAAGAAACTCTTTGAGCCTTGTGATATACCAATCTCATGTGCTAGTGCATACAAAGGACTGTAGCCAACATATCCATCTAGAGTGATATATCTAAAGTGCAATATATCTTCACTGGTTATCTTAGCTGAATTACCTTCCACATCTTCACTAACGTTATAAACAAGCTCTCCGTCTTTTTCCTCTATTCCTACTAAATCGTTATGTAAGAAGTGGAAGCCGACTGGAAAATCATTTTTATCACGTATAATTTCAACAAAAGATTGGCCGTTAAGTAACATATTCGCAATGATTATGAATTTGAAATGCCAACCCGGTAAATCAGAATGTGGATTGTTATTGAATAGATTTAACACATCATTCATTACCGTATTTGTTTCGTGGCCTTTAACCTTTAACTTGGTACTAGCAATATCCGCAGATATAATACGTGTCGCAGTGAACACATCACTGTTTTTTAACGCGTTTATACCAACATAACTTGCATGTGTACCATGTTCTTGCCAATACAACAATCGTTCTAAATCTCTGTTCATTTTTTCTTGTTTACTTGTAAATCCTAAATCAAGTAATGGCATCTTTAATTGTCACCCCCTTTACTGTTCGAGGTATTGTCGTACGCTTGGTTTAAAACACCTGAGAGGCCTATGAGCAGCAATCCACCAATAATATAAGCTAATGGTTCCCAAAGTATAAACAAGCCGTAGAACAGCCCTATTAAGCCCACAACGAACAGTAATATCACCACAAGTGCATATAAGGTTTTCTTCATCGTCACACCTCCTATAAGAACATCGGCATAAATGTTTCTGCGTCCCATTCATGCTCACTTGCTATCACATAAGCAAATATAGTACTCATGAGCGGATCTATTTTATGTCTGTTCATTTTCTTTTCAATCATTATTGAATCATTCACATTCTTAGCAACAGCGTTTTTTACTGCTGTATCTAACAATGGGTTTTTATGATGCTTAATATCTCCATTGATTACGTTTAACCTAAAATCTAAGTTAGGATTAGAAAGTGTTTGCGGTCCTTGTCTTATTTCATACAAGTCGTAATACCATTCTCTACGCTCAATCTCCGCTAACACGCCGTGTATTGAATACGGGTCGTAACAAATGGCTTGTACATCTAAATTGTGTCTATTCACATAATTTTCAATGTAATCTAAGACTTGGTCTGTATTTATAATCCCACTAGACAAGTTTGTGATAGTACAATAGCCATCATTTGCTAACTGATGATAATCTATAAGGTCTCGCTCAATCTTTCCTTGTAACCCTCCTTTAGTGCCCACAAAGGAGTGAGAGGTTATATAGTATTGTTTGTTGGTTTCATCTAGGTGTATAAAGGATATTGCTGTTAAATCATCTGCGCGAGATAAGTCTAAGCCGATATAAACTTTTGAATTATTAATGTCGAAGTCAGTTTCGTTTTTCTTCCAATCATTGAAATCAAGGTAAGATTCTTCACTAGCTTGCATCCAATAATTGAAGTTTTTCACTAACACTCTGAACATTGTATTTTTCTTAGTAGCTTCTGCTACACGCTTTTCAAGAAAATCTTCTATTTGTTCTTTCAATTCATCTGTCTCGTTAATCAATGGGTTAGATTTAGCCCAAGTGGACTTATCTTGCCATTCATCTTCCGAATCCTGTTCGTAGATCACTGCAAAATATTCATCATCCGTATATACTTCTGCTAATATATCTTTTGCATACGGCCATTCATCTGTGTACATTGGCGCGTTAAGATTAAAGCCCGCTGTTGAGATAATAAAAATTAAACTTTGTAATAAGTTCCCTTGACCAGACTGTATAAGTTCTAGCATTTCGTTTGTTTTAGCTGCATGATATTCATCTATTACTGCTAAGAAAGGTTCGAAGCCGTCCACTGCTCCAGTATCACGAGAGAGAGGCATTACATATGAATCATCTTTAGTGTTTTGCAACAACTCGCGCACTTTCTTAACATCCTTTTTCAGTTCTGGTACCTTAGATACAAAATACATCAATTGTTTGGCAACCATATTAAATACAATACTTGCTTGTTTTTTATCATTAGCTGCAGCAAACATTTGTCGTCCTTCTTTAGGTTCTTTATCAAATAGGAAAGCATATAATACCAAACCACTTACCAATAAAGATTTACCAGATTTTCTTGATACAGAGATAAAAGCTTTTCTAAAACGCAACATGTCATTGTCTTTGGTAAACCAACCACGCACGCTAGCGATAATGAATTTTTGGAACAGGCCAAGCTTGTTGATATTGCCTTTAGTATCGGGTAGTGCTTCAACGAATTTAATAACCTTTTTAGCGCGTTTAGGCTTATAGGTATAATTCCATTCATCATTGTTTATTGACCGTTGTATGTCCTTTAAATGACGAATACAAGCCAATCGAGTATCCTTACACGTAACATAAGCTCCAGACAAGACCATGACACAATATTTATAAGCGTCATCTCTGTATTCATTAGGTATATCTAATAATGTTTCATACGCTTTAGGTATTTTTACGCTAGTCATCTTCATCAACACCAAATTCATCGTACACAGATTGTTTAACTTCACTTTCAGTAGGTACAACTAACCTCATACGTGAATCGATTGTCATTCCTAATTGCCCACAAATAGAACGTAACTCTTTCAACGACTCCATATAAGCCATGAAGGCGCCTGTTTTACGATTAGTTTCTGGGTCAACCATACCTTCAATACCATCTTTCGAACTAATTGCGCGATATAAAGTATCGTTTTGATCTACCACTTCGCAATACTTTTTAATAAGCGAGTAATCTAGTTCAGCTATAGGTAATTGTTCGAGTAATGGAACTACTCTCGACCATTCTTTAGCAGCGTTTTCGGTTAAACCGTCGGGTACAGAATCAACATTTATTTTTGTAAACTGATTTAACCCATTTTCAACCTTTTCAGATTGCTCTAATTCTTCTTTAGTTCGATTTCCTAGTTTATTAGCATTTAATTTTGGCTTTCTTCCTGCCATAACAGCACCTCCAGACGTTATATGACTTTGTGAAAAGTTTCATTTTGGGATTTTGGTCGCAAAAAAGGTCGGCTCGTTGTTCGCTCGTCTCAGAAGCGACGGGGTTTTTCTTCGCCCCGCAAAAATATTTTCAAAAATTTTCAAGAAATTATTTGCCGTGAATTTTGTTGTGGCATGAAACACACACTACCTCTAAATTTTCCATATCCAGTCTTTTCGACCAATCCCGTTTCAATTCAATCTTGTGATGGACAATTAAATCTTTGTCGTTCACAACGCCTTCAGCCAAGCAATGTTGGCAAAGATAGTTATCACGTATTAACACCTGTTGACGTAGCTTACGCCACTGTGTGCTATTGTAGAACGCTGTATACTCCTTATTACGTCTATTCTGCCTAACCTCTTGGTTATACCTTTTGGTATTGGCTTTCCTATACCTTTGCAACTCGGTTTGAGTATAGTTCTTGTTACCAAGTCGAACCTTTGGTTGAACAAACAAATGAATCAACTTCTTTCATTTGAATTTTATTTATTTAATTTTGTTTTATTAATTTCAATTTGTAATTTAGTTTTAGAAATAATAAAAGACAAAACGAAATAAGAAATTATAATCTCAAATCATTTTGTCTTTAACTTTAGAAATTGTTTCATCAATCAAATGCAAATTAATCTAATAAAGTTTATGATCAATAAAACAATTCTTTTAATATTCAATTGTAAAGAAACAACAAACAAACTTTATATTCTAATTATGATTTAATGTTTCAATTAATCTTTATGAACTAATGAAACCTTTTTAATATATAAATGAATGTTCATTGTTCTGTCTGTCATACACTCAATGTGTAAGTGATGACCTTAAAGTATGTGACCTAAACTATGTGACCTTAATTAGTATGACCTTTAATCCCCACCTTAATAAGCAGTGTCCTTTAATATGTGTGTCCTTATTGTGTGGGTCATTAAGATTAGGTGCATACAAAAAGACACGCTACAAAAGTAACGTGCCTCATATAATATAGTATTAAGTTTACACACCTACTGAATAATAACTTCACCTCTAAAGCTACCATCCATTTTACCTATGTGTATATTATATAATGTATTGGTATTAAACATCTAACATCGTTCGATGTGTTCGATTGGTTCGATGTGTTCGATTCGTACACTAATCGAAATGTCCTTGCTGTGCATCCATGTATACATTTACTATTTCGTTTAAACAACCATAGAATGTTGACTTACTTTTTATCTCCATTAAATCCATGACAGTCTTATGTTGCGTACCTAACTTAATCATCTGTAGTATGTGATAATTCATCTCGTTAGTTATGTACTCCTCATACTTATCAATGAACTCAATCTTCTCTATTAGTTTTATATTACGTCTCCGTGCTTTGTTTCTATTCATAACCTTTAGCAGCACCTTATCTCCTGATTGTCCTTTAGCTTTAGGCATAACAGATTCAATACCATACTGTGCAACTGACGTACTATCTACATCATAAACTTGTGATGCTACAACATTGTTCATCCATTTATAATTGTCTATCATTTCTCTTACTTCTTCTCGTGTATACATGCACTACCTCCAGTTATCCTTTAAATCTTTCCCACTCATCTAACGCTTTCTTAACATCCTCATCACTACTTGCCATGTATATAATTGTGTAGTTCAACTGTGCTATCTTCTCACTCTTTTGCGCATTAGATATTAACGTCAATATTGTAATCAATCCCAATATAATACTTACTGCTATCCAGAACATTACTCGTCCTCCTTAATAGACACATTTATAATCTTTCTAGGTAAGCTCACGTTATCTGGATGACTGTTGAACACTTCTTGTGCTTTTGTCTTAGCTTCTTCTTCATCTCTAGCATCTACCACTGTGTAAGGGTGATACATTAAAGGGATAACCCCTTGATACAAATACGGTACTTCGAATTGTACTTTATACTTAGTCATTCACTCACCTCATAATCCATCGGGTACTGATCCACCGCATCGTTCGCTTGTCTGCGTGTAATAATTTCATTCGTAACGTATTTGCTTAGTTCGTATAGGGTAATGATCATTAGTGTTTTGAGTATTCGTTTGCGAATAGTGTCTTTAGGTTGTACTTTTCTGAAGAAACGTTTCAACGTATTGTCTTGCAACCTGAACCCTGTATCTACTATTTCATAATGTAATTCTGCAGAAAAAGTTAAATCTTCAAATTCATATCTTTCCGTTATAGGTTCGTCCAATTTGTTAATTTCAACGATGTCGCCCACTTCATATTCCTTTGGACTGAAATCCATTTTTCTTACACATATATACTTAGTCATTTATCTACTCTCCAATCCTAGAATATCTGTTCTAATCTTCTTAACTTTAAAGCCATAAGTATCAGCTAGCTCTTTAGCGTCTTTGTAAGTATCAAACAATACAGCTCTTTCAGTGTCTAGTGTAGTTGTTACAATCGTTTCCGCATGAGTATCACCATACATTTTTACTACTTCATCAAACATTCTGTGCTCATTGTTAACCACAACGTAATAGTATTTACCTATCTCCAAATTACTCACTGCCCTTTCTATACATACCAGCTTTTAACGCTCTACTAATAGGACCGTTATTAAAACTAGATGGTACTACTTCCAATAATCCTTTAGGTTTCTTAACCTTCTCTTTCGCATCTTCCTTACTCTCTGCATCCACAATAGAGAAAGTTTCATTCTCGCGTGCTTTAATCACTTCTTTAAACTCATGCCCTGTAGAATCGGTAAGTGTGCGTATTAGATATTGCATTGCGTCACTCCTTACCTAATATTATTCGTACACGTTCAACGATGTCTTTATCAGATGTATCCTTTGTCTGTATCTGCTGTTCCATCTTGTCTAGCGTGATTCCTTTCCATTTTCTTTTTATATGCTGTGATTAGTTGGTCGACTGAATAATATGATTTAGCAATATGCAAAGCTCTTAATGCTTGTTGTAACGGTTCTATATCATTTCTCAAAGTTGTGCTTACAATACTCGTTAAATATCTTCTTGTTCCTCTTTCATAACTAAAATCTATAGTTGTATCATTTTTGTTTATAGATTCAGTTGCTATTTCGATTTCTTCTTCCTTAGTCCACGTATCGCTATAACCTAACGTTTGATTTGCAATACTTAACCCAAACGCCAACATATCTGCTAATTCATCTAGCTGCACATCTAAAGGCTTGCCCGGTTTCTTCTTCCAGTTCTTAAACGTTTCTAATGTGTTAAACCATTCAAAGAACTCAACCACATATGCTACTTTGCTATCCTGTAAATTAAGTGTTGGTATTCTACTGTCAAAATCCTTTTGTATTTGTAATAATTCTTTTAACTGATCTACTGTAATTGTGTTAGTCATTTTGTTTGTCCTCCTTGATTTTTACATATCTAACATCTTCAAAATATAAAATATGTTCTACATCTACTAAAAATTCGCTATTATCAAAATTTTCAGGGTAATACAGACTTTGTTCGAGAACTTCTGCTTTATATTCTTTTTCAAATCTTTTTTTAATTTCATCAAACGCCTTCGCTTTGCGATATACCATTTCTAATTCATTAATAATTTGTTGAACTTTTTCTGTAGTTCCCTGTTGTTCATGCACTCTTTTAATACAACTTTCTATTGCTATTTTATTTTCATACGCCATACTACTCACGCTCCTTATACAAATGTCGTTTCTCCAAATCGTCCATAACCAATCCCAAACTAATAAGTTGAGCATCATTTTTATCAATCTCTAACATATCCCTACGCCAATCTTTCAAAGCGTGCCACATAGTACGGTGGATTGTTAGTTTGTGGGTCAAGCGTGTCAGGCGTTTGTTTTCGTGTTGTAGTCTGTCAACCTTTGCTTTATACCAAGTTAGGTCGTCTATTAAAGCTCTTTCTTTGTTTTCGCACATCTTACACATTCACCTCCGAATCATATCTGCTTTTATTGTTAACAATCCTCCAGATAGTAGCTTGAGTCACATTGAATTTTCTAGCTAAATATCTTTGGCTTGATTCTCCTTCAGAATAAATACGTCTTATATCTAAAATTTGAACATCTTTCAACTTGGCTTGCGAGTGTTTTTCTCCTTTTTTCATCAAACCATTTTCATACCCGTGCCTAGTGTTCTCTTTAGGAGTACACCATTCTAAATTTATTAATTTATTGTTAGATTTATCACCATCTATATGGTTGATAACCCTGCCTTTTACTCTTTTGTTGGTAAATGTTTCTAAAACCAAACTGTGGACACTTATAGACTTTTCTTTTTTGTCTTTGTATAAATTAACTCTATAATAACCATGTCCACTATCTTGCGGCTGTAAAACTCTTTCATGAATAAGTTGCTTTTTCCCATCACTTTTTAATATGATTCTTTTTAAACTTTTAACTTTTCCTTTATTACTCACTTGATATATACCTTCATAACCTTCTATGTCCTTCCAAATTTCTTCATAACTCACTCGCCATCACTCCTTATTGATTAGGTAATCCATAGGTCATACATTCGTTGTACAATTCATCTTCTGCAATCGCCTTTTTAAGCTCATCTATAACAATACTTATTTCGTTATGGCCCATATTTTTTATTTCTTTTTCTGTGTAATCTTCTGCACCATATTGTTCTTGTAATGATTGGACATACTTTACTTGTTTATCTGTAGCCACCGCCATCACTCCTCTTCATAATTTCTAGTATTCCATATCTTAACTAATTTACTCACACTGTCAGTTTCTACTCCTAACCAAGTAGATGGTTGTATTTTACACTTAGTGTTAGTACATTCAACTAATGCTTTGTCGAAACTATACCTTAAATCTGCACGACTTCCACAAAAGGGGCAGGGTTTTAATAATTCCACTCGCCATCACTCCTCTACATAGTTGCCCACATTATCAATAGCATCATCGCCAGTATGATTACGACTGCTAGCCAAACTGTGAATTGTTTCATTCAATCAATCTCCCGTCACGCCATATTAATTCTTTTTGCCCTCTTAACGGTTGTGTCAAAGACTTTTCTACACTCCACCCCTTTTTCACTCTTTTCCATAAAGTTTTGTAAGGTATACCTGTTAATTCAGACCATTCAGCCATAGTATTTTTTTCATTATTGTATTCTAAAATATGATTATTTCTTCTATTTCTTTCTTGATGTGTATAATCAGACCATTTACAATTACTAGGTTTGTAATCCCCATCATTATCAATTCTGTCTAGTGTTAAAGTATTATCGTATTCATTATTCATCGCCCATTTATAAAAATTTTCAAAGGAATTAAACCAATTATCGCAAACCTTTATACCCCTACCGCCATAATTTTTAAAACTTATACTGTTCGGATTAATACATCTCATCTTCATATTGTTCCAAATATTATACAATCTGCTGTTTCTATTTCCGTGTTTTCTTGCTCTATCCCCAGCTAATTTTTTATTTAAGCAACCACATGATTTAGTGTTTCCAGTTCGTATATCAGTAGATCTAACTACAAAATTGTTGCCACAATAACATCTACATAACCAACAAACATTCTTACCTTTGTTTTCAGCTCTTTTTAATACGACACATCCATTAAATTCATAATTCGTCATATCTTTTAATCTAGTCATAACTTAATCCCCACTCAATCAACTGTGGTAAGTTTAATTGTTTCTTAGTTTTTATTTTCATTGTCATTACTCCTCATCTCGCCCGAAATAAATATCGCTCATTTCTTCTAAGTGTTTGAACAATTTATCTAACACTGCTCTGATTTCTTGACTACTTTTCATATGTGGATTGCTTTCAGCTTGCCACTTAGTACGAACTAAATCCCAAAGCACATCTCCAATGAAACTATCGATAACTTTTATTTTTTCACATGCTTCGTTATCTGCACTTGTTTCTCCATGAAATCTAATACCATATGTCAAAGTTTTACTTTCTATTTCTGCATTTACATTAATCTTTACCATTCCTTAACCCCTCCATCGCTTTCCTGTTATGTGCTTTATCCTCTGGCAACACTGCTACGATAAAGCTATTTTTATTAATCGCCTTCAAGAATCCACGAAATCGATAATATTTTAATAACTGTGCCATTTCTTTAGTGTTCATCCCACCAGTTTTATATTTGTAACGAATGTTGATTGTGTTGGATAATTGCATTACTGTAACTCACTTTTAAGTTGTCTAGCTATATTAATTAAGTGATCTAATTGTTCTTGTTTAGTTGGTTTATAACTTTTATCTGATACAAGTAACTCACTAATTTCTATATTGAAGTAATCACATAATTTCTCTAATGTAGAAAACTTGATACCTTGTGCGTCATTACGCATTAGTGATAGTAATGTAGGTCTAGTAATACCTGTAGCATTAGCAATATCGGTTTGTGTAACCTCGTGGCGTTCTATTAAATCTTTTAATGTACACTTAATCATCTATTTCACATCCCAATTATCAAACGCACGCTCGATATACCACTTAGCTTTTTCAATATCCTCTTTGCCGTTCTTGTGCGGACTGCGTGCAAGGTACTTAATTGCATTGCCAATGTGATAAGCTACGTTTGGATTATAATGTTGCGTGACTTGTTCTATAAAATCGATTATTTCTATATCACCGTAGTTGTAATGTGATGGGTGATTTACTGTGTCCTCTGCATACTCTGGTACTGCATTCCATTCTATTATTGTGAAATCATAGTTATCATTGATAACTCTATACACACCATCATCCACTTGTATTTCAGCAGATTTACCGTTATCAGCTATTTCAGTAACTTCACCTGTCATGTTGTCACCCAACACTTTGACTTTATAACCGACTTTTAAATCTTTAATTTTAAATAATCCTACATTTTCATCTTTACGCTTACGTTGTTGCACGTCGTTGGATTGATGTTTAACACCTATATACTCCGTCTTATTTTCCATATAGTCATTCCAGTAATCGAAATAGTTATCATCTGTTACTGTGTAACGTTGAAATGGCATGGATTGTATGATTGCAGCGTTATCATCCTCATCATTAAATATTAATTCCACCACTTGACCTACAACTGCCATACCTTCTGAATACTCACTCTTGCCCATGTCATACACAACGATGTATCTACCTTTGTCTAAGTCACGAATTTTCATCTATCTAGCCACCTTTTTAGGGAATATGTTGTTAGTTGCTAAATGTTCGAACCACTTACTACGTACTTTTGCGTTCTGTATGTTACGCAGACGTTGTTCCTCTTTACGTTGTTTCTCTAACATTAATTGTTGCTTACGTTCCTTTCGCTCACGATCTTCACGATTTAAACGTTCGATGCCTTCCTTGCGTTCACAATTTGCCATATATCGTCTTAAGCCAGCTATACTGTCGTTCGCATATGAAATTATTGTTCTGTTGTGAATACCTAATGCTTTGGCCTCTTTATAATCTTCAACAGGTACCAATGCACTTTTCTCTTTATCTACAATTTCAAAGCAAACCTCATTATGTTCATCTCTAACTCTTTGCATTCTCGTTTCCTCCTAGTAATCTCTAACTTGTACGTCTGTTACGTCTCTAAATTTAATTTCTTCAAATCCTAGTAATTCTGGATTGCTTTTATATTTTTCTGCTGCTTTATCTGCTTCACGTTCTTTTATATCGTCTAAATCGTAATTGGGCGGTACTGGAACAGTTACCTCTTGTTCGATTTCCACTTTAAGTTTCAGTGTGATTGTTTCTTCCACGCAGTATCACTTCGCTTTCTGATTATTCTGAATAAATTCCAGATAACCTTTTACTCTATGAATAACTTCATCAAACTCTCCATGTGCTATGCGTTTGTAACCTTTACGTTTGCTACTGTTCAAAATGTACGTTTCTCTCCACGCCATCCATCTCGTATCTATCCATTCAACATATACTGTTGATGTCTTGCTGATAGCCATAAAATATATTTCGTTGGAAATGCCAATGATTAATCCAGCTTTTTTAGCTTGAATGTCGTTATTTATTGTTTCATCCATATTCGTATCTCTTTTCTTGTTCCAGTTTCTGTTCCAAAAATAATACTTTTTTTAAAAATTTTGGAACACCTTCACTCTTACTCTCCCATGACTTTTAGAAGCCTGTTCCAAAAGTTCCAGTATTTTCAACTTCTCACTCATATAATGTTTAATCTACTTACCTATATATTTATATTTATTTTTCTATAGACTTAAAAAAAGTGGAACAATTGGAACAATTGGAACAAAGGTTGATATGAAAGGGTTTATCTGTTCCAAAACTTAAATATTAATGGAACAAAATTGGAACAGTTATTATTTAGCCACTCTGTCTGTATGAATAAAACACCATTGTGGATTAGTGTGGTTGTCTAATCTCAATTTTTTATCTACATATTCTCTCTCTAAAACTTGTTTTCTAAACTCTTTTCTAATAAGTGGCTTCTTATATCCTTCAAAGTTTGCCCATTCTCTGTATTCTTCGTAAGCATCAGAAATTCTTTTACCATCCAAATCAAACTCATCAAGAAAGGCAGCTAATGGATCATTACTCTTTCTAAATTCATCCATTTCATCTTGAACAACTGTTGGTAAGAATATGCCATTATTCTTTAATACTTTCTGTAACCCTTGTAAAGCTACGTTAAAGAGATAAGACTTGGCTTCTTCTGTTGTTACCTTCTCTGGTAGATGTGGGTCCTCTTTATCTGTGCCACGAATACGTGCATTGAATGGAACAATAATTAACCTGTCGAACACACCATTACTATTCTCATACCAACGTGGAATGCCGTTAGCACTAAAGACAAGTTTGGCGTAGTTACTAAATGCGAATACGTCTTGACCCTTGTATGAAGCTAATACTAGCTCGCCCGTCGATAACTTCTTAAAGTTGGATGCGTCATCAACACTTTTAAGTGGAATGTCGTCCCCTGCGTTTAATAACTTATGGTGTAAAGATGAAACGTTAAATTGTTCTGTTAATGCCTGCAATGACACACTGGATGTGTTCTCGTTACCAACTAATGCTTGCATCATTCTTAGTAGTAATGACTTACCGTTACCACCACTACCAACGAATAGGAATGATTTACCGATGAAGTTTTGCTTAAAAAGTAAGTAACCGAATATTTGTGTAAACATTTCAACGACTTCTGTATCTTCATTTGCAATGGTGAATAGTGTTTCTGTTACAATGTCTGATTTTGCATCAGTATCGTAATTAACGTTGAACCGTGCTGTGAATATTAATTCTGGTGTGTGTGGTAGTAATGTCTGCTGTTTAACGTCATACACGCCATTTTTAAGTGGTATCAGATATGGTGTTTCTTCTTCCTTCTCTGGTGCCATTGTTCGCAAATACTCTAATACTTCTGATTGTTGCGTACGTCTTAGTTTAGGTATCTGTGTGACCATTACACGTTTAATTAGACGCTCATCATCTAAATAAATGCCGTTATTATATATGTGCAAACGATTATTAATGTTCACAACGTGGTACTTAGTCATAATGTATTCTGCAAATTCGTCATGATGGAACTTCGGTTGTTTATTATCTTCTTTTCTAAAAAACTTTTCTTCGTTTTCTTTCAACGTTTTATCTGTTAACTTTTGTGCAAAGTCATAGATGTTAGTATCATCTGGCATAATATCCTCCTTTCTTACTTAATGGGTTCGTATTTAATGTTGTTGTTATTACAGTGTGTTTTATATATGCCATTAAAATGATGGAGTAATTTATCTTCATCTAATGGTGGATGATTCTGTAGGTTCCATACATTCAGCATTTCATAGGCCAAATCACGACTGAATTTGTTAATGAAAAGACCAGCTAATGCTTCTGTTGCATGTGTACGTTGGCCATCACCGACACCTTGTAGAAGAGTTATCCATTCATCATCCTCTTTGCTACGCTTGTACGTTCCATTTTTCTGCATCTTCAACTCTTGTTCCTTAACACGTTTGGCTTGTTCCACTAATGGTTGTGGATCTAAGATTTCAGTGTCACGATAGTATATTTGATAATTAGACCCATCATCTTCAGTCGTAGGCAAATTCATCGCATGACACTGTGATAAACTTGCTGGGTCGAAAAAGACAATAGACTTACTATCTTTATATTTGTCTTTCTCTAACTCACTTTTCATCTTCAAAAATTGCAATATATATAAAGCTATTTGCTTATAATATTTAGCTTCTATTTCTTGCGATAATGGAATACACAACCTATAACGTTGATTTGATTCAGAATGTGAATGTGTTGGATAAATCACATAACTGTATTGGAATCTGTTATCTATAAATTTAGGGAAGTTAATTGTGTTTGGTATATCATCAATATCAATAGTTATCATACTTCTTGATTTAGTTTGTTCATTGTTGCGATATGTGGCATAGCCAGCCACCATTACACCGGCACTACCTTTACCTGCATTACTTTTCACTTTAGATAATGATTCAATAAGTTGTTCAAAGGTCAATTGATAATGTAATGGATTGGCTACGTCACTATGACTTTTAAAATATGTGATTGTGTGTTTAATAGTCATCGGAATCAATCACTTTTGTATTACCAGTTTCATCAAAAACTTTTTCACAGTCATCACGTAAATCTACTATGTGCCATTTATCAAGATAAACTTCTTCAGCTGTTTCTTCTGATGGGAGATAATCATATATATCGTCATAAATGTCTATAATTTCGTTTAACTTTTTAGTTACATAATCTTTATGGCTCATTTTAAATGTCCTCCTTAGAACGGTAATTCTCCTTGTAAGTCATCAGAACCATTAGCAAATGGGTTATCTGATTTCTTATCTTGGCTATTATTACTATTCTTGCTATCCAGCAAATCTACAGCTTGAACATTAATTTGTGGGTGTTTAAATTTGTGTCCGTCTTTTTCAGATGTGTTAATGTTTAGCGAACCACTAACTCCTACTTGCGAACCTTTACTTGTATACTTTTCAACAACACCTACAACTCTTTCGTTAAACACAACACAGTCTACAAAGTCTGTTTCATCATTGAAACGATTAATCGCAATTGTAAATCTTGCAAACTTCTTACCTGCTTTAGTTTCTTTAATATCTGCTTCTCTTACTAAACGTCCGATTCCGTTGAATTGATTCATTATTTATCATCCTTTTTATTATTTTTATAGTATTGAATCCCGTTATCTAATCTCATCAATGCTTCCTCTGCATCAGATGATGAAAGTTTTTGTGGTATGTTCATTTTCTTTTTTAATTGTGATTCTGTGAGATTCATAAGTGGCGCTAACACCTTCACCTTTTCGTCTACTTCCTTAATTTCAGAATCACTAGCAGCTTCAAATGGTTGTTCAGGGCCATCTTCACCAAGATACAAATAGTTTCCTAAACCAAATTTAGCTGCACACTTAACCATGCATCTTTTAGTCGCTTTGTTTATGTCGAACGTTGTTGCAGAACCTTTGGCTAACGATTTGTTTCTATAGTCTAAAACTGGTAACCATTCACGTTTGGTCACATTAAAAACAGTTAGTTCCACACAAACCATGTAACCTTCTTCTGTTTTGAGGTAAGGTAAGAATATGTTTTCGTTTGTTGCATCAGGCGATGGAAACTCGATTATTTTCTCAACATAATTGGGATCTAATTTAGTTAACTCTTGTTGAACAAATGCCCAAGATAAATAACTTAAGCCTTGCTTTTTTTCAACATGTTCATTTACATTTCGGCTATTTAACTCATTAAACTTTTCTGCAAAATCAGCCATTTTCAACCTCCTTGTATTCAATGGTTTCTTTCACTGTTTTTTTAATTGCTATGTGATAATCCATATTAATGCTAGCTTCTTCCATACCGTTAAATTCTCTTGCTCTACTTCTGTTAGTTGAATAATTTACTTCTGGGTTGCTATCGCTAGGTTTATTAGTAATGTAGATTGGAATTTCTTTGTGTCGAATGAGGTATGTTATTTTTTCGCTCATTGTTTAACCTCCTCAAGTAAATATAATTTTTCGTCAAAATCTTGCTTATTATCTAATGCTTTCCACACTTGCGTTTCAATAGTGCCTTTCGTCTTATATTTAATTATTTCTACACGTTCTTTGCCGCCATGTCGGATGCATCTGCCACGTGATTGTTGGTATTGTGTATAACTATATGTTGGACAGTAATAGATGACTTGATTAGCGTATTTAAGTTCAATAGCTGCACTTCCTGCTTGAATTTGTACTAGTGTTACACTATTAGTTAATGTTTTGCGTTCATCTTGTGTTGGTAATTCAAAGTGTTGTCCGCTGACTTCAAATACTTTCTTGTCTAGTTTGTTAATGACTTCAAGTATATTGTCTTTTTCTCTTGTGAATTGGTAGAAGATAACTACATTATCATTCGTGCTTTCAAGTAACTCTTTTGTATAAGCAGCTTTAGCTTTTTGATTAGTTAAATATCTTAATGTTGCCCCTAATTTAGGTGGACTATCTAAAATAACTTGTTCACCGTTAATCTCAACAACTCTATCTTTAGCAGCTTGTGTATACGTAGTTGATTTATTAAATTCAACAAAACGTTCACTCACTTGTGGCAAATCTACAAAATATGATGTTTCTTTCATGGTTGCGATTGTTTGCCAATATCGTTCTAAAGTGTAGGTGTGTTGAAAATCGACAATTTGTTTTATGGATCTACCACCAAAATGTTTCGTTTCATATATGGCGTGTTTCTTTAAAAATTCTGTTTTGTTCTTATAAAAACCAAAGATGATAAAGTAGTTCATAAACTTGCTCCAGGATTCACCTGGTGTGGCAGACAACATTACGTAGTTTGTTGAATGCTTACATAGTTTTTGTGCTGCTTTTCCTCTGTTACTCGTAGGGTTCATAAAGTAATGTGCTTCATCTAAAATCACAAAGTAATTTGAATAATCACTGTATTCTTTAGCTAACATCGATGATGCTATTACTTCATAATCAATGTTGATATTTTCGTGCTGTTCCACTTTTTCTATTTCATGGTCCCATTCATTCGATTTCTTTTTCGTAGGTGGGCATACAATTAATAAAGGTTCGCCATTGTTATGTTTCAAATAATGATAGATTGATATAAGTGTTTTGCCGGAACTTGTACCTAGTCCATAGAAAAACGAGGGCTTAGCTTCGTGCATAACTTTCTCTTGTGTTGGGTATAGCATCATTGTTTAACACCCATTTCATTAGCCATATTGATAGCTGTTTGAATATTTTTCCATGCACCTTCTGTTATCAAAGTATCGATAGTTCCTATCAGATCTTCTACATATGAAACATCATTCGAAATAATAGCGATTGTGCCATGTCGTTTTAAACTGTCAATTTGTGCTATTTGAATAGGCTTAACCCTGCCACCTTTTTCACGTTTAACCTCAATGAAAATAGCTATACCTCTATATATTGCAAACAAATCGGGTATACCAACGGGTACTCCAGGACTTCCACCATGTGTTTTCATAACAAAAGCGCCGTTATCTTCTAAAAATCTACGAATTTTATTCTCAACTCTTTTTTCTGGTCCCAATTGCAAACCTCCCGAGTATGTTATATAATTAATTTGTTAAATTTATTAAACGTTTGACTGTTAGCAACTGCCATTGCTAGCGGTCTTTTTTATTGCTTCTAACCAGTTGTTCCAGAATGAGTAGCTTGCGATGAAACTTAAAATGCTGAACACAACGCTGTAATGAAAATCAGATGTGACCATTGCGAAAATCGCTGTAGATAAAACAGCTGTCGACCATGCTAAAAAGTGTTTCATGTTATCCCTCCTTTAAATTTTTAAAATTATCAATCAAGTATTGCTGCATGTATGGGCCAACGAATCTGTATTCATCATTGTTATGTTTTGGTAAATACGAGAAGTCTTTGATTTCAGACCATACATTTTCATTTTTGATTAAATTGTTCATAATCCATTTGCGACTTTCATTCGATTCGTTCATTAAATCTTCCATGTTCCACCATGTTTTAGTAGTCATTGTTTCCACCTCCGTTTCATTTCGGGAACGTTCTAGTCAAAAAAATATCCGACTTCTTTTTTGTCATATCCTAAAATTTTTGCAATGGCTATTAATTCATCAGCACCAATAGATACCTGACCATTCTCTCTTTTAGAATATTGTGATCTAGATTTCCAATTTAATTTTTTTACCATGTCCTCTTGGCTAAGATTGTTGTCAATTCTAGATTGTTTTAATCTCTCTAAATTAATCATTTTCTCACCTCAATCTGTTTCCTATCGGGAACAATTACTATTATTGCATTTACGTTCCCATATGTCAACGACAAAGTACAAATTTCTTTTAAAAAAGTAAAATTACCTAGAATCTTCCTATTATATGCAATTTTTTTAAATATCACTTGTGCTTATTGGGAACGTATGATATATTTAAGATGTTCCAAAAAGGAAACAATAAAAGAAGGTGGTAATTACAATGAGAAACAACGACGAAATCATTTCTTTAATATCGAATTTAATGGACAAGCACAACTTATCAACAAGCGAATTAGCACGTAGAACAGATATGGCTAAATCAACTGTTTCAAGATATTTAAATAAATCAAGAGAATTTCCATTAAATAGAGCAGATGATTTCGCTAGAGTTCTTAAAGTTACGCCTGAATATTTGCTAGGTTTAGAAGAAAAGAAAAATTCTTTCGATACAATAGCAGCACATCTTGAGGGAGAATTAACTGATGAAGAATGGCAAGAAGTAATTGAGTACGCTGAATATATTAAATCTAAGCGTAAAAAATAAGGGGTTGTTTGTTTGAGCAGATATGAAAATATAATGATGGCAAACGATAACTTATGCATTACTGAAACATGCCATCTACCCACTAAATTAAGTGGTGTTACCTTAGATGATATGATTTTTATAAAGAATAGTTTAAATCGAGTACATAAGTTAGAAACTCTAGCAGAAGAAATTGCTCACTTACAAATAACTTATGGAGATATACGCGATCAAACTAAGCTAATTAATAGAAAATTTGAATTAAAAGCTAGAAGATACGCGTATGAAAAATTGATACCACTACAAGGAATTATTGATGCCTTTCACTCTGGAGCATGTAACTTATATGAAGTCGCCCTATTCTTCGAAGTGTCAAAAAGCTATGTGTTAGATGCTATTGAACATTACAAAATGAAATATGGTTTAGATGTTTATTATAAAGGTTACGTAATAAAATTTGAGCCGTTGCAAGTATTCGAGCACCATAATTGGGAATAGCCAATCTGCGCTCACACGTTTTATACGTGTATGCAAATGTAGGTTGTTTAATATATATTAATTTTATTATAAGGAGAGATGCAGAATGAAAAAGGTCTTATATTTATTGTTAGCAAGTTTCTTAGTTTTAGCTGCATGTGGGAATAAGGAAGAAAGTAAATCAGAAGATAAAAAAGAAACAAAGTCAGCATCAAAAGAAGATAAGAAGGAAAATGAAAGCAAGAAATCGAATGACGATAAAAAAGAAGATTCAGATAAAAAGGACGCTACTAACACTGACGAATCACAACAAGCAAATACCGAACAACAACCACAAAATGTTGAACAACCACAATCTACACAAGAACCAATTCAATCACAAGAACAACAACCTGTTCAACAAGAACCTACTGACCAAGAGAAAGCAGAAGCAAATGCAAAAGTAGCAAAAGAAAATGGATACACTGGTATACCAAACGGTGATGCTCATAGCGATGTTCCGGTTGGGCAAATTGAATTACCCCCCGATGAATTAGCTAAAGAAGAAGCGAAACCAGAATATCAAGACGTAGTCGAAACGGAAGAAGAAGCAGACGCAAGAATGGGAGAATAATTACAAGGGCAGTCACCTCTGCCCTATATATTTTTATCTTTTTTAGGAGGAGTACATTATGACAGTTCAAAAATATGCCAATGGTAAATGGGGTTATTACTTTGGCCACGATGGTAAACGTTACCGTAAGCAGGGATATAAGACGAAACGTGAGGCTACAGAAGCAGAAACACAAGCTAAAAATCATTTGATGCAAGGTATCATTATAAATAACAAGAGTTCATTTATCGATTATTATAATCAATGGATAGATGTGAATAAAAAAGGAGTTATTACTGATCGTGCCTATCAAACATTCGTAAATGCTATTAATCAATTTAAAACATTTCTTGAAATAGAAAATATTACAGATATACGTATGGATAATTTCAACACTACTTTATACCGTAAGTTTATTAAATGGTATGGAGAAAATCATGCAACAGAATCAGTACGGAAAATACACAATTGTATTAAAGCGTCAGTTGAAGATGCAATTCAGGAAGGGTTAATGCTAAAAGACCCTACTTATAAGGCTGTTGTAAAAGGCACTAAGCCAACACAACGAGAAGATGATAAGTTTATGAGTATAAAACATTATAAGGGATTAAAAAACTATGTAAAAGGCACATACAAGCAATCATACTTGTTCATCTATATATTAATCATAACTGGTGCAAGATTTGGAGAAGTACAAGCATTGAACAAATCAGATTTAAACTTTTTAAAAAATACTATCCACCTACCCGGTACAAAGACAGAAACATCTGATAGAACAATTGACGTACCTAAAATGGATATGAAATATATTGAATCTGCCCTATCACATATGCCAACGAATATGAGTGGGCAAATATTTAATACTGGTACATCATTAATTACGAATAATGCAGTGACTAAAGTTTTACAAAAATACTGTTTAGAAAATCAATTAGGTAAATACACATTGCACTCTATCAGACACACCCACTGCTCTTACCTACTCCATAATGGCGTATCAATTTATTATATTTCAAAACGACTAGGCCATCGAAATATAAAAACGACAATGGACGTGTACTCCCACCTATTAGATGAAACTGCAGAAATCGAGAAAGACAAGGCTATGACTGCATTAGAAGCAATGCCAACGTCGTTGGCGTAAATGTACATTTTTGAGTGTTATATTGGCGTAACGTTGGCGTAAACATTTTATTACGGTGCATAGCGAAGAATATCGAGATATAACAAAACCCCGTTATATCAACATCTTAACCAATGAAGAATAACGAGGAATATCGAAATAACGGAGAGTGAGGGATTCGAACCCTCGAGACGCTTGTGGCGCCTACACACTTTCCAGGCGTGCTCCTTCGGCCAGCTCGGACAACTCTCCAAATATAAGTATAAAAAAACAGAAGCGATATTTCACTTCTGTTTGTATGACCCCGACGGGACTCGAACCCGTGTTACCGCCGTGAAAGGGCGGTGTCTTAACCGCTTGACCACGGGGCCAATGGCTCCACAGGTAGGACTCGAACCTACGACCGATCGGTTAACAGCCGATAGCTCTACCACTGAGCTACTGTGGATCAATAATTAATATGGAGCGGGTGATGGGAATCGAACCCACAACATCAGCTTGGAAGGCTGAGGTTTGGCCATTAAACTACACCCGCGTTTAACGATTATGGGGCGGTTGATGGGAATCGAACCCACGAATGTCGGAACCACAATCCGATGCGTTAACCACTTCGCCACAACCGCCAACATTAAAAGTAATGGTTCAGGACAGAATCGAACTGCCGACACATGGAGCTTCAATCCATTGCTCTACCAACTGAGCTACTGAACCATAATGGCGGTCTCGACGGGAATCGAACCCGCGATCTCCTGCGTGACAGGCAGGCGTGTTAACCGCTACACTACGAGACCATTATGTAATTGCGGGAGGCGGATTTGAACCACCGACCTTCGGGTTATGAGCCCGACGAGCTACCGAACTGCTCCATCCCGCGGTAATAATATTAATTGGCTTTTATTGGCTTACTTATCTAATATAACATTTCTTTAACTTTGTGTCAACAATTAATTAATTGTTTTTAACATTTAATTAACATGAATTTAAAATTTATATGTCAAAATTAAAAGTTATATGTGGTTTTCTTAAGTACTTAATTAGTATATTAAGTTTTGCTTATATAGTCAATAACCTTTCAAAAGAAATTGGTGTAAAAAAGGATTATAACGATAATTTTCTATTTTTAGTGTGTAATTTATGTAATAATTTTGTTATTTATTATAACTTTGTAAAATACGTGCATGTAGCTTTATAATTTTAAGTTGTAAAACGCTAGAATAAGTAGCTTTTTACTCTAGCGTTAAGTTATTGAATTTTTATAAAGTTAACTACTCATCACTGCTTGCATTTTACTTTGTAACTTAATAAACGTAGAAAAGCCATCTTCTTCTGTAAAGTGGCCACCACTTTCAGTAACTTTACATGTCCCATCTAACGTTTCAATAAGACGCTGAGTTTCTTTATACGAGACTTGTTGATCGTTTTTTGCACATAAACCATAGAACTCACATACTTTACCTTTAATAATGTCATAATTTAAAGTAAGATCTTGGATATTCAAATCTTCTGATATAGCTTGTGCATCATCTTTAAAACCAGCTATGGAGAATAACCCTTCCACTACTGGCATGTCAGCTAATTCAATATATTTTAATGCTGCTAACGTTCCAAAACCATGTGTCACAAAATATGTATCTTCTTTCTTAACTGATATTTGTCGTTTCATCTCTTCTATCCACTGTGCTAAATTGTCATTACTTTCTATAGCAATATTAAACAATGTAACGTCGTATCCTTCTAATATCAAATTGTTTTCTAACCATTCATACCAATGATTACTTGAATCACCATGTTTAGAATGTACTATTATTATATCCGTCATGATTTTACCTCCTAATCTAAAATTGAAACCGATTATACATACAATATAAATATATTAATATTATACTTATTATTCAAGTTTAGCTACTTCTATAAATATAAAACTGGAACATTAATAATGTTCCAGTTAAAATCAGCTCGTTAAATATTCTCTTAAAAATCTTCATTTCACCTTTAAATTGTTCAGTTAAGGTTTTAAAAATGATTTATAGTTCTGATAAAATGTCATCTACTGCTTTTTGGGCTTGCATTACACAATCTGGAAGACCGACAGCTTCAAAAGGTGCACCCGTGATAGCTAGTTTTGGATACGTAGCACGTATATGTTCTTGTATGGTCTTAATTTGTCCGATATGACCGACATGATATTGTGGCATACTATGCGGTAATCTATTAACAATGCTAAACTCAGGATCACCTTTTATAGTCATCATATTACTTAAATCTTTACGCACAATATTCACTATCTCTTCGTCTGAATGTTCATTAACAACATTATCCCCTGGTTTCCCTACATAAGCACGTAATAATACTTTTCCTTGAGGTGTCGTAAATGGCCATTTTTTACTAGTCCAAGTACAAGCAGTAATATTTGTGTTACTTGTTCTAGCGATAACAAAACCAGTACCTTCATAAGTATTTTCAATATCCGCTTCATCAAAAGCGAGGACAACCGTTGCTACTGTCGTTGATTGCATCGTTTTAAAATAATCAAATCCAGGGTCATGGTCAAAACATTTCATAAATGCTTCGTGCGCTGTTGCTACAATAAGTCCATCATATTCTTGCACTTCATTATCTAGGTGTAAATGATAGCTTTGTTGAGATACTTCAATATCTTTTACTGGTGTATTGTATTTAAAGTTAACGCCTGCTTGACGTAGATGAGTTTCTAAAGCTTCTATAAATGAACTCAAACCATGTTGAAATTGTTTGAATTGGCCTTTAGGCGCACCAGGATATAATTTGTTCTGTTTTTGACGTTGTTCTTTCTCATAGCGCATGCCTTTAATTAAACTACCAAACTGGGCTTCTCGTTCTTTAAATTGAGGAAAGGTACTTAAAAGACTTAAATCATCTATATTTGTACCATAGATGCCACCCATTAACGGTTCAATTAAATTCTCTAATACTTCATTCCCTAACCTATATCTGAAAAATGCGCCTACTGAAATATCATTTTCAATTGGCATAGTCTTTTTAAATAAATCTAGTCCCGCTCGTAATTTACCTTTAGGTGAAATTAGTTTTGTTTTTAAAAATGGCTTGATATCAGTTGGAATTCCCATGATTGAGCCACCGGGAATTGGATACAGTTTATTTTTAGCATAGATATATGATTGACCGGTTTGATTTGTTATCAAATCATCTGCTAGACCAATATCTTCAGCTACTTCTGTCATAATTGTTTTACGACCTAAATAGGATTCTGGACCTAGTTCAATCGTATAACCATCCCGGCGATATGTTTGAATTTTTCCTCCCGGTCGATTAGTCGCTTCGTAAATTGTGACATTGACATCGGGTTGTTGCTTTTTTATAAAATATGCACTCGACAGTCCTGTAATGCCAGCACCAATAATTGCAATATTTTTAGCCAATTTGGATCACACTACCTTTAATAAAGATTTCTTATTTCGTCAACAATCGCATTTATAAATAATGGATCAGTATTAGGCATTTCTGGACGATAATATTTTGCTCCAACTTCATCACAAACTACCTTACATTCGTAATCATTATCGTATAACACTTCTAAATGCTCACAAACAAAACCAACTGGTGTATAAATGAAGTTTTTATATCCATGTTCTTGTGCAAGTTTTCTAGTTAAATCTTGCACATCAGGTCCTAACCATGGTGTTCCTGTGTTACCTTCTGATTGCCAACCTTCTGCAACGTGTATAATATTAGACTTTTCTTTTAATAATTCTGCTGTATCATGCAGTTCATCTGGATATGGGTCATTACTTTGTTCTATCATACCTTTTGGCAAACTATGTGCAGATACAACCAATACAGTATCATCATGTTCTTCCGGTGAAATTGTTGCTAATGTTTCATTAATTTTTTCAGTCCAATATTGAATGAATTTTGGTTGATGGTAATAATGTGAAACGTGTGTCAATGAGATTCCATAATCATCTGCTGCTAATTTAGCTCTTTTATTATATGACCCCACGGAGAAATTTGAAAAGTGTGGTGCTAACACTACAGTTATTGCTTCTGTAATACCATCTTTGTTCATGTCTTCAACTGCATCTTCAATAAATGGATGAATATGTTTTAAACCTATATATAATTTAAATTTTACATCACTATATGCATCATTTAAGGTACTACACAGTGCTTCAGCTTGATTTTGTGTCGTACTTGCTAAAGGTGATAAGCCTCCTATAAATTCATATCTATCTTTTAAATCTTGTAGTTCTTCTTCTGATGGACGTTTACCATGTCTAATATCTGTATAATAAGCTTCTATATCGCTTTCGCTATATGGTGTACCATATGCCATAACTAATAGTCCTACTGTTTTTTTCATTGTGTTATCATCCTTTTTATCAATCATTTCTGCGCATTTTAATAATCAATGCAAATTCAAACCCTTATCGCTTAGTGTAATTGTGTACAAATGTTGTTATTTTCTCCAATGTTTGTGGTTGTACTTCTGGGAAAACGCCGTGCCCTAAATTAAATATATGTTTACCATGTGCCATACCTTGATCTAAAATTGGTTTTAATTTTCGTTCTATGACATCCCACGGAGCTAATAATAATGAAGGATCTAAATTCCCTTGTAATGTCTTGGTGATATGCAAATCTTGAGCTTGTTGAATAGAGCAACGCCAATCTAATCCTAAAACATCAATTGGTAAACTATCCCATTGTTTGATTAAATGACTTGCACCTACACCAAATAAAATTACAGGGACATCGTATTGTTGTTTAATTCCTGTAATGAGTTTATCCATGGCAGGCTTAATATAATAAGCATAATCTTCTTCATTTAATGCTCCGCCCCATGAATCAAATACTTGGATTAATTCAGCCCCTGCTTCTACTTGTGCTGAGACATAAGTAATAGACATTTCTACTAAATGATTCATCAATGCAAACCACGTTTCTTCGTCGGAATACATCATGGCTTTAGTATTGTTATAATTTTTCGAAGGACCTCCTTCGATCATATAACTTGCCAAAGTAAATGGTGCTCCAGTAAAACCTATTAATGGCACATTTAATTTCTCTTCAGTTAGTAATTTAATAGTATCTAATACATATGGTACATCGCGCTTAGGATCTATCTTCCCTAATTTTTCAACATCTTGTAGAGATTTTATTGGATTGTGAATTACAGGTCCTATACCCGACTTGACCTCTACATCAATGCCAATTGGTTGTAAAGGGGTCATAATGTCTTTGTATAGCACGGCAGCATCTGTATTATAATTATCAACAGGTAAGTGTGTTACGTATGCACATAATTCAGGTTGGTGCGTGATTTCAAATAATGAGTACTTTTCTTTTAGTTTTCTGTATTCAGGTTGAGAGCGCCCTGCTTGTCGCATAAACCACACAGGTGTATGGTCAACTGGTTCACCTTTTATCATGTGTAGTATTGTGTTATTTTTATTAAGCACCTGCGATTCCTCCTAGATTATAATCATTCTCATCTATATTATCATACTGTACTACCCTGCGTATTTTAAAGTGCATAAATGTCATAAAAATGCCATAGAGTGTACTTTATTGCTTTCTAATCATTTGACTATTGTATTCTAATGTAAATCTATTATAATATTACCAAAGCATAATTTTTTATTACATGTTTATTTAACTAAGGGGGACCAACGATATGAAAATCTATGCATCCTATGGAACATTTGGTTATTTAAATCAAATCCGATTGAATAATCCTAATCACAACTTACTACAATTTTCGACATCAGATTCTTCAGTAATTCTAGAAGAAACAGATAATGATACTGTCTTAAAAGAACCACTGATTTATGAAATTATAAAATCTGAAGGTGATTTAAAAGAAGATTACTTTTATTCGGTCATATTCATACCTGCATCCGAAGATCATGCCTATCAATTAGAAAAAACACTCCAAGGGGTTACGGCAGATTTCAAACAGTTTGCTGGATTTAGAGCTTATCGTTTCTTGAAACCAGATCAAGGTTTAACTTATAAAATTTACTTTGGTTTTGAATCACGTAGTGCTTATGAAGACTTTAAAGCATCTTCTGTTTTTAAAAATCACTTCGATAAGCTTGCATTAAGTCAATTCTTTGGACTAAGCGGGCAACATTCAAGTTACTTCGAAAGATTTTTATATCCAATTGATGATAATTAAATAGCAATGTTAATACACTAAAATAGGAGTGAGACAGAAATCTGATTTTAATAAAAATGATTTCATCGTTTCACTCCTGCTTGTAAAACTAGAATTGAAAGCTTGATTAACGAGCATTTTCAGTCATCTACTGGCAATATAAATTGAGGCTGGGTCATATCAATTATGACCCAGCCTTTTTGTTTAATCTCGTAATAAAGCTTCTTGATATTTAAGTTTTTTTGTCACATTTCTAATTGTGATAGCACCCACTACAAAAAAGATTAAAGCGTAATAGAAAAACAATGGTTGCACACTTGTATAAGTGATAAATAATATTACACCTACAATAGTCATTAACCGATATAAAAATTGTTCGTATCCTTTAATCACTTTAGCATCAGACACTGGCCATACTTGTGGCCACAAACCATAGGCTTGTTGCGTATAAAATTGTGCCATTTGCAAAATAATAATATACATAAATAAACTTCCGATTATTAATGATATTATCATTTGGTCAAGCCATACCATTAAGACGATTGCTATCAAAATCAACCTTAAGATAATGTTAAATGCATCTTTACCTCTAACAAAACTGCGGATAAATAAATATAAATACATATTATTTTCATTAAATCGTTTCCCCTTAGGTGTAGGTAAAAGAGGATCTAAATAACTTCTTCTTACTGCAGTTGTTTTGATATGTTTTACATCTGTAAACATATTTACAAATTTATAATAGTTCATATGATGTTGTTCTTCAGCATTAATCATTCGTTCCCACGGAAACAATTGCTTTTGGTTTAAATAACGCAGCAATACAATTAACGCTATTAATATTATTACGATAGGTAGGCCAGATAAATTTTTAACTTCTAACGTTACATAATACATAGCCGTGTATAGAATAAACAATAACGTATGTACTGACCAACCTTCTAATTTATACTTGTACCATTGCCATTTTAACAGCAAACCTAACATTGGATTTATGAGTGCAACAATAGCAAATACAATATAAAAACTAAAGGTCTGATTATTCAGCACATAAAATAGTGGAAAGAATATGAGAACAATAACAATTTGCATCCCAACTCTCAACATATAACTATAAACAAGACTTTTCTTCATATAAGTACTCATATGTTGTTCAAACGGTAATAAAAAGAGTTTATCTGCTTCTTTCAGCAATGTTCTTATTGGAAACAGTGATGTAATAGCTACAATTATACTGACAATCAACGCATAATTAATATTTTTAGGCATCGTTTGTAACCATTCACCATAACCCAAAATAAAAGCACCTAATAATATAACTAAAAAGACTGAAAAATGACCGTTAAAAATAAATTTATTATAATATTGCTTTTCTTTTGTGATTGCTTGCTTTCTTCTATTAAATAAAGCTTTTGCACTTTGACTCATGATTGTTGTCCACCTTGAGTAACATGGATATAAATTTCGTCTAGTGTTTTATCTGTCATTCCAGTTTGCGACTGTAAGCTTGCTAAATCACCTATTGCTACGATTTCACCTTTATCTAGTATAATAAAACGGTCGCAGTATTTCTCTGCAGTTGCCAAAATATGGGTACTCATTAATACTGTTCTACCCTCTTCTTTCTTTTCTACCATTAAATCTAACATTGATTGTATACCTAATGGATCTAAACCAAGAAAAGGTTCGTCAATAATATATAATTCAGGATTAACGATAAAAGCGCATATTATCATGACTTTTTGTTTCATCCCTTTAGAGAAGTGACTAGGAAATATACCTAATTCTTGTTTAAGGCGAAAAGTTTGTAGTAATGGTTCTGCACGTTCCATAGCAGTCTCTCTATCTATACCATAAGCCATTGCTGTCATATAAATATGTTCTTGTAATGTTAGTTCGTCATATATGACTGGTGATTCTGGTATATAAGACAATTTTTTTCTATAATTTTCAACATCTTCATTAATATCAACATTCGAAATAGAAAGCTTACCTTGCATTGGGTTAAGTAGTCCTAACATATGCTTAATAGTCGTACTTTTCCCTGCGCCATTCAGTCCAATCAGCCCTACTATTTCTCCTGATTTCAATTCAAAATTTATATTGTTAATTACAGGTGTTTTACCATACCCACCTGTTAGATTTTCTACTTTTACTGTCATTTCGCACCTCCATAAAATACATTGTATCAAAAAAATAATTTCAGTGATAAATATATAGTTGAAATATTACGAATCATAACAAGGAATGCTATAATAGTCCATAACAATGATACAAGGAGTGTAGTTTATATGACTGAAACAATCTTTAGTAAAATCATCGCAGGTGACATCCCAAGTTTCAAAGTTTATGAAGATGACTACGTTTATGCCTTTTTAGATATTTCTCAAGTAACTAAAGGTCATACGTTATTAGTACCTAAAAAAGTATCAGCTAATATTTTCGAAACCGATGAAGAAACAATGAAACATATCGGTGCAGCTTTGCCAAAAGTAGCAAATGCTATCAAATCAGCATTTAATCCAGATGGTTTAAATATAATTCAAAATAATGGTGAATTTGCAGACCAATCTGTATTCCATCTACATTTCCATTTACTACCAAGATATGAAAATGATACTGATGGTTTCGGTTATAAATGGGAAACGCATGAAGATATAATTGACGATGCACAAAAAGAAACTATTGCTAAACAGATCGCTGCACAATTTGAATAATAATGCTTAATTATTCTTTAAAATGGGTAATAGTGTAATATTAATTATTGAGATATTTTAGAAATGAGGAGAGTATTTATGAAAGTAGCTCAAGTATTATTAGGATTAGGTGCAGGTGTTGCTACTGGTGTTGGTGTCGTGTTAATGAATCGTGAAAATAAAACACAAAACCAATTAACTGGTAATCAAGTAAAACCAACAGGCGCTGATTCTGAATTAAGTCGTGAAGTAGATTCAATCAAACAAAATATTAACGACATTACAAACTATGTCGCTCAAATCAAATCAGAAAGTACTGAATTCGGTAGTTCAATAGGTGATGAAGTTAAAGAAATGATTGGTTCGTTTAAAGCAGATATCAACCCAAATATTGAACGTATCCAATCACATGTAGAAAATCTACAAAACCGTGGAGAAGAAATAAGTAAAACATTTGAAAAAGATAAATAATCTATAGTTAAATTAATAGTATTTAATAGAGACATTGACGTTAGTTATGCGTGTAATGTCTCTATTTTTTATAAAACTATCTTGACGATTAATTCAATACGGTAGATAATACTTAGATATATTACACTTATCATTTAAAGGAGAATTGGTGTATGTTTTTATGCTCACGTCATATTGATATTAATGCACGCTTTGGTCTGCCAAGAATTGCTTTTTTAAGCTTTGTTGCAACCATTATTTCCTATTTAGTTTGTTTTGAAATTATGCATTATTTTTCAAACACTGCCTTAACAGATAGATATTTTTTGTTATTTCTTGTTATCGTTATTTTGCTTTATCCAGTGCATAAAGCTATACATTTAATTTTTCTGTTCCCTTATTATAAATCTTTTAAAAAATATAAACTCATACGCCAAAAGCGTGTACCTTTTTATAATACTTACGTAAATACACCTATCAATAAAATATACTTTTGCATTGATTTGGTTATGCCATTTATCATCATTTCGTCAATTTGCATTTATCTTTGCATACTTTTTCCATTCATAGGTCACTATTTGATGTTTTTATTAGCACTCAATATTGGTTATTCTATTATGGATTTCCTCTATTTAAAAATCATCGTATTTTCTAATGAAGGGACGCATATCGAAGAACACCAAACAGGTATAAATATTTTAAATTGGGTTGAACGCAGACAACTAAAATCCAATCGCGTATAAACGTTAACTCGAATAAAGCTATTCATATATGACAAAAGTACCTACAATCTTGTTAAAAACATCGATTGTAGGTTTTATCATTTCACAACCATTTACAGAAAAAATTTGATAATATGCTAATAGGTCTTTTGTATAGCGTAGTTACTCTATAGGCTATAACAACTAATACTATAGTCTTATATCATTAGTTTATAATTGGTCAAATCTTGAGTTTATGTTATATTTACCTTGTTATTATTACAAAAGGAGTTTCCAACATATGAAATCATTTAAGAAAGTCTTAATACCAGTCACTGCAAGTGCCCTTTTATTAAACGCATGCGGCAATAATACTACAGATTCTAAAGAAGATACGCTAATTTCTTCAAAAGCTGGAGATGTTAAAGTAGAAGATGTTATGAATAAAATGGGTGATGAACAAATTGCTAATAGTTCATTCCAAATTCTATTGAACAAATTGCTAGCTGATAAATATAAAGATAAAGTTGATACAGAAAAAATTGACAAAGAAATTGAAAAAGAACAAAAACAATACGGTGGTAAAGATCAATTTGAAAGCATGTTAAAACAACAAAGTATGACTTTAGATGATTACAAAGAGCAAAAAAAATTACAAACTTATCAAAAACAATTATTAAATGAAAAAGTTGATATATCTGATAAAGAGATTAAAGAAGATACTAAAAAAGGTTCTCATATTTTAATTAAAGTCAAAGAAAATAAAGACGATAAAGAAGGTTTATCAGATAAAAAAGCAAAAGAAAAAGCTGAAAAAATACAAAAAGAAGTAGATAAAAACCCTGATAAATTTAGTGATATTGCTAAAGAAGAATCTAAAGACACAGCTTCTGCTAAAAAAGGTGGTAGCTTAGGTTACGTCATTAAAGGACAAATGGATGACAAGTTTGAAAAAGCCTTATTTAAACTTAAAGAAGGTGAAGTATCTGATATTGTGAAAACAGATTACGGTTATCATATCATAAAAGCAGATAAAGAATCTGATTTCGATGATGAAAAAGGTAAACTTAAATCACAAATTATACAACAAAAAGTTCAAAAAGAACCTAAACTACTAACAGATGCATACAAATCATTACTTGAAGAATATAAAGTAGACTATAAAGATAGAGATATCAAAAATGCAATTGAAGATTCAATTTTAGATCCCGAGAAAATCAAGCAACAACAGCAACAACAGCAACAACAACAAGGTGCTAGCCCTGCTATGTCATCTGGACAATAGAAATAAAAACGACACGTATGAACTTTATCATACGTGTCGTTTTTTTATTTAGTCTAACGTTGTAGGTTTATAAAATTGTCTGCCATCTAAGCCAAAGATACGTTCTGTAAACTGACCTTTTTCAGTTTTATTATATGCTTTTTCAAACATATTCATTTTCGCATCAATATTATCAATAAAGAATAAGATTTCAGCTTCTTTAATATGAGGTAACTTAGGTGAGCCAAATTCCATTTTTCCATGGTGGGCTAAAATCATATGTTTAAGCAACATGATTTCTTCACCTTCAATATTCAATTCTTTCGCTGCTTCTGATACTTCTTCACTTGCGATGGAAATGTGTCCTAATAAATTTCCTTCGACCGTGTATGTGGTAGCAACCGGTCCACTTAACTCTCTAACTTTTCCTAAATCATGTAAAATAATTGAACTATATAATAAGCTACGATTTAACAACGGATAAATATCACATATTGATTTGGCAACTTGTAACATTGTCAAAACGTGATAACTTAACCCACTGGCAAAGTTATGGTGGTGCGAACTAGCTGCTGGAAACGTAAAGAATGCATCTTGATACTTACGAATCAAATGACGTGTGATACGTTGCAAATTAGCATTTTCAATTTCTAACATATAGTGTGAAATTTCTTCTTGGATTTGGTCTGGTGTTAATGGTGCTCCACCTACAAAATCTTGCGTTTTCATATTATCTTCAGGAGTTGCTAATCTAAATTTATTAATTTTCATCTGCTTACGTCCACGGTAGTTTATAACATCACCAAGCACGTGAATAATTTTTTCAGGTTCTAATAATTTCATATCTTCTTTAGTAACTGTCCATAACTTAGCTTCTATATCTCCACTTTTATCTTGTAAATATAAAGTCATATAGTCTTTGCCTTGTGCTGTAACACCTTGTGTCGCTTTATGAATTAGGAAGAAATGATCTACTGAATCTCCTGCATTAAGTTTCTCAACATTTCGCATTATTTACCGCCTTCCTCAGGTTTATTTAAAGTGACGATTTGTTTTGTTGGTATAGATGAATCTCTCATACATGTGAAGTATAAAATCTGGTAATCATGTGGTAATGTTCTTAAATAATTTAACATCAATTCTTTACGTTTTTTATCAAAATGAACAAATGCATCATCAATAATAATTGGAAACGGATAATACGGTTTTAATGTCATAATCAAGCTCAAACGTAATGCAATGTATAGCAATTCTTTTGTTGATTGACTTAATTCAACAGGAAAATACATTTGACCATTGCTATGTTTAACCATTAAATCATTGTTAGCATAAGTTACTTGAACATAATTCCCACTTGTTAAATGATTAAAGATACTCGTTGCTTCATTAATAACTTGAGGCAATCTTTTATCTTTAATTTGTTGTATGTGACCGTCAACAAGTGCTTGCAGATAACTTAAACTTGCCCAATCTTTCGCTTCATCATTCAAGCGATTTTTCAATATATGATATTGATGTCGTAGATTTGCCAGTGTCGTATCTGTTTCCATATGTGTAATCTTAGAGTTTAAGTCACTAACTTCAGATTGTAGTTCAAGAAATTGATCATTATAGTCATCGACTTGTTTTGATAGAACTGAATCTTCTTGTGCAAGCTGTGCATACGTTTTACTACTTAATTTTGAATTATCATCATAGGAATAATTTTGATTTTCTAGATATTTAGATAAATCATTAAACCTGTTTAGTTGTTGATGATACTTTTGATAGCGTTCATGTTGTTGATAATACGATTCTTCATCTTCAACATTAACATGCTCAAACAATTGAGATACAACGTCTTGATTTTCTTGTAATCTTAATGACAATTGTTTGATTTCATTTTTTATTAATTTAATTTGATCACTATTACGTGTGAATTGCTCTAAATTACTTCTAGCCTCATTTAACCATTGTTTAACATCATGGAAAAACGCGAGTGCATTAAATTGTGTAAACTGATTTTTAGTTACTTCTTGTGCATGATTATAAAAGTTGTCAATATCGTCTTTTAAGTTATTTCTTTGTTGAATTAATTCGTTAATATGTGTATCAAACTCTTTGGCTTTATTGATAGTACTTATAATATCTATAATTAATTCGTCTGATATTTTATCAGATAAATTTAATTCTGTCTTTGCATTAGAAATATTAGTTTCAGCATTATTAAATAATTTTTGCGCATGACTATAGCTATTATTCAAATATTGCTCTTTTTTATCTAAAGCTTCTTGTGTTTTCAGAGCATTATTCCATTGTTCTCTAATGCGATATTGTTCATCTAAATCAAAATCTAAATCATAATTTTGTTCCAAGTCAGCAACTTGTGATTCTAAATCTTCTATCTCTTTAGAGAAAGTTTCGCTGTGACCAACTTGTTTCGTTTTGACAAAGAACACGCCTACAATAAAGACCACTGTCAAGATTGCAAAGACGATAGCGAAAATAAGGTTCGCAGACATAAAAGCAAAAATCGTTAATCCCAAACCAATAATAGATAAAACGATAAGGCTCATTCTTAATAAATTTTGTTTACGTTCTTTTTCTTTTTGCTCGTTATCAAATGCTTCTTTCATTTTATGATAAAGATTATTTTTTTCTTTTAACTCAAATTGTTGACGGCTATGTTGCTTTTTCTTTTCAAATGTTTCTTCTGGAACGATATCTGCTTCTAAAGCATCTAGCTCGCCATCGTTTGTTTCATTATCAATTTTGTTTTCTTCTATATCTCGCTCTAATCGTTGTATATAGGCTGCTTGCTCTTGCTTCACCTTGATCTGTTCATTGACATGACTCTTCATAGCTTCCGAACTGTCTACGTCATGATAAATCTCTTGCCAGCCTATATGTGTTTGCAGACCAGCTTTTTCACGTTGTTTGTCTTGTATCTCTTTATCTAATGATTTAAGTTCAAATTCTTGTTGTTTTATTTTGTTCTCTTGCTGATACAACGCATTAATTGCTTCTATATCTTGTTTTTCAGCGACATTAATTCTATTATTTTCATTTTCTAATTGCGCTAATTTCTCTTCACGTAAGCTAATGTCTGTTTTTAAAGTGTCGATTTGACTTTTTGAAGTTTCATAACGATCAATACCTTGTTCTGGAAAATGTACTGGTTCAATATTGAGTGAACCTTCCAATGATTTCCATTCTTGTGTTTGTTCATGAAGTGCAAGCTCTTTTTGTTTTTCGTTATGCATTTTCGATAATTGTGCCAAATTTTGCTTCAAATTATTTAAACGTCGCTCTGCTTTGTCTTTATCATCTACATATCTTTGGTACGTTGTTAGTTTAGCTTCTTCGTCACGAATTTGAGCTTCTAACTGATTTAATTGTTCCAGTTGTTGATTAATTGTAGGATTCCGTCCAGATTTTTTATAAATTTCATCTTTACGTTCATGTAATTGCGCACGCATACTAGTAAATTCGGTAGAACCTAATGCGCCTGCTTGTAACAAATAATCTTGTAACTGAGTTTCATTCATATTTTTATGAATATCTTGCAGTCCTAAAACATCAAATGAAAATATGCCTTGATATGTACGTTTAGTAATATAATTTAAGTATTGTTTCAACCAGTCTTCGTCTTTAATAGCACCATTAGGTAAATATACTTTAACATCACCTGTAGCACTACCTTTAACTCGTTCAACTTGGATTTCTGAACCATCGTCCGTAATTAACGTTAACTTTCCACCGTATTGATTTCCCAATCTAGGTTCAAGCCTTGGCTCGTTTTCTTTTTTAGTTGGAAAGCCGAACAATATAGAATGGATAAAAGCTTGTATTGTAGATTTACCCGTTTCATTTTCTCCATATATTTCAGTAAAAGTATCATTGAATTCAATTTTACTTTCAATGAATTGACCGTAACCATAAATATCCAAAGATTTTATTTTCAATTTACTCACCTCCCATGTCTTCTTTTAACAAGTTTTCCGCATGTTGTATTAATGTTCTTCTATCAAACTCTGAAAAATTATCTAAATACTTCGATGCTTTGGGATTCAAGTATAAATCGTTCATCGCTCGTTCAAATAGATTATCATCATTTATTAAATCTTGAGAAAATTCATTCACGAGCGGGTGTCTACTTTCTACATTTGGTACGATATTTAAATCTTCTATAAACACAAAATTATGCTCATTTTTTTCATAATCACTAATCATCTCTTGGACTTGCAATTTGTCTTGTTGTGATATAGCCTGGTCAGAATTAACTAATACATCAAGTCGATAAATTGCCTTACCTTGTTCTCTAACACTTGCTTTAAAGCTTTGAATTTCTTCAAACAATCCTTGTTTAGTAGTTTTATCTGAAGTAATTTGAGCTTGTTCGAAACGAATGTGTTGTGTAGCTATAAATTGAGCTGTTAATTTTAAGTGATCTCCTTCTACTAATAGACAACCTTTTTCTCCTTGTTCTTTAAAGTGTCTACCTTGAATATTACCTGGATATTGAATTTGTGGCATTTCACTTAACGTTTGTCTCTCATGTATATGACCTAATGCCCAATAATGATACAGCTTTTTATTTAAATCTTCGAGTATAAATTCTGTATAACGGTCTTTAGCATTTGATTTACTATAAGTACCATGCAAGATTCCGATATGTATGCCTTTTTGACCTTGACTAGATGGGTATGCATCTATTTTATTTTCATAACTGGCATCATTTTGATAACTAAAACCATGTAAATAAATTTCTTCTCCGTTTTTAGTTATTGTTTGATATGTTTCAACATTCTCTGAAAATACAGAAACATTTTCTGGCCATTCAGTTCCAACTTTATTTGACAGTGGATCATGATTACCATGACAAATATATACAAATATTTGTTCTTTATTCAATCTCTCAAATTGTTCTTTTAGAAATACTTCAGCACGCAATGTTCTGTTTTGTTGATCAAACAAATCACCTGCAATAATTAAAAAATCTACTTCTTCAGTTAAGGCTAAATCGACAATTCTTGTAAAACTTTCATAAGCACTATTTTGCATATCTTCAAATATTGATTGACTTAAATAACTTCTAGATTTGAATGGACTATCTAAATGTAAGTCAGCACAATGAATAAATTTAACCATATCCAATAGATCTCCTTTGTACAAGGGTATTTTTAAAGATGACGTGATAATGATTCATGTAACATTGAAATGTTCCTATGGTGAGATTAACACGCACTTTTACATTTATATTTTATCACACTCTTTTCATTTCAGTCGACAAACAAAAAGCCACAACACAAATATTTGTGTTGTGGCTATAATCTATCCGATTAATCAAGTTGATTAGTCAGCATAAATTTCATCTAAAGGTTTTACAATGATTTGATTGATTTCTTGGAATACTTGGCTCATTTTTTGTTCAGCAGCCATTAATTCAGAAATGTTAGAATCATTTTCGATTTGTTGAGCTTGCTCTTGCGCTTTTTGTAGCTCTTCTTCACCGATTTCTTCACCTTGCATTTGTTTTTGTTGGAAACTTAATTGAGTTTCACGGAATTCTTCAAATAATTTTTTTGATTCTTCATTAGCTTTAACATTTTCATAAGCGTTTTGAATAGCTTGGTACTCATCACTTTCTCTTAAAGCTTGTTCTAGTTGGTTTGCATGATCGTATAAATTTACTGCCATAACTTATTCACTCCTTCTGTGTATGTGTGTCTTTTAACCACATCGATAATACAATAACATACTTTTATTTGTTATACAAAGATAGCAATTACACCTTGTAATGCGCCTATAATACCACCTAATAAAAATCCTAAAGACATAATTAATTTTAATTCTTTATTAGCAATATCGATAATTAATTTTTCTATATAATCTAACTCAAATGAATTTACCTGTTCTTCAACAAGACCACGTAAGTTTATTTTTTTCATAATTGGTGATAACTTTTGTGAAACATTATCAATGATTATATGCGTTAATTTAGTAGTGAATGTCGACTCTAAATAAGTAATAAAATTCGGCATTAATTGATTAAATGGTTTATTTACGTTTTTATCTATTTGCATATAACCAATAACTAAATCTTTAAATGCACCTTTTAAAGTCACAAATTGTTCTTCATTTACTACCTCATGTAGCGGTTTTTGTTTTAGATTGCTATATTCATCTTTAATGATTTCTTGAGCAATGCTTTTGGCTTTTGGATGACTTGTCATTCGTATTAATTCACTTTGAATACGATCTGCGATACTTTCTTTGGACATAAACATTTGTAATAAACCAATAATTTTGCCCTTTTCAGCAAAAAATGTATCTAACATTGAGGCAATGTCGTGCGTACCTTTTGCCGATCGTAAGTATGCATTTGCTCTATCAAAAAGCATTTCATGTAAATTTTCGACTTTAGCGTCTACGAGTGTTGTCATTTCAGTTGGTACTATTGATTCAATCGAATCTGTATAGTGATTGTCATAGTATGCTTGAAGTTTATCTGAAATAAAATGATCTGTTTTATCTTCAACTAATGTCGCAATTTCAATATCAAATTTCTGAGCAAATTGGTGTATTGTAGCATTGTCATGTTTTAATTTCCCAATTTGTTCTGTAATCATATCATGTATCGCTTGCTGTGATGTCGCAGTATTTAACTTTGCTTTTATTAAACTTTCTGTTAATAAGTGTTCTTCGATAACTTGTCCGATTTTTGTAGCAATTTCACCTCTACGTTTCGGAATCAGTCCCGGTGTGAATGGGACACGTTTGTTAAAGATATAATACGTTTTAAATGGATGAAATAACATTCTAACTGCAATGATATTTGTAACTCCACCTATAATTGCACCTATAATAACCATAAATAATATTATTAGCAATGCATGCATGCTGTAGCACTCCTTTAAATTGAACTTCGTCACACAAACATTATATATTGAAAAACCAGTATTTTATAATTATTGTACTTACATCATTAAATCTATATGATACTTTGAACAAATAAAAAAGACCTAATGATATAGGTCTATTCTATACAGTGATTAAATCATTAAATATCATATTATATTAATAATCCTACTATCACTTCGAATTACTTATTATACATGCATTAATTCTTCTTTTGAAATTCTACCAAAGTACGTTTCTGCTTCTCTTAATTTTGAAGTACCAAAAATTGGTTGCGTTTCTTGATTTAACACTCTGTAAATATCGCTTACTTTATTACTTTGTAATATGTAACCATTACGAGTATCTACAGTATTCCAATATATATCACTTGTAGTTGAGTGATTTGGATACGCACAATGATTTCTTGAAATAGTTTGTACCATTTCTAATGGATCACATCCGAATGTACTGTTAAGTACATCTGAATCTCTAAATAATGCACAAATCGATACACAAGTTGTCCAATTTGGTAATACTCTTTCTTTTTCTATTTGAACTAAAGTTTTCTTTGATAGTCCTATTGTTTGAGCCATAGTATCTTGTGTATACCCTGCCTCAATACGCACCATTTTGAACTTTGTTTGAATTAAATCTGTAAAACTTTGTCTATCCATTACTTTAATCTACCTTTCATAAAAGAAATATTTTATCCGGACACAAGAAATTGCAATAATACACGCTTCTTGAAACACAAATTACATCTTAATACAATTTTAACTAAAATAAAAGAGTGAAATTCATTTTTCGTAATATTTTATTATTGGCACAATTGTCAAAATAATCTAACGGTTTCCAACCATACTCGTACATTTCAGACTTGTGCAGAATCTTGTATTCGGAATCTTACATATGTAATCGCTTCTATTTTTTAACTTTTTACTCTTTTTTACTAAAATCACTACATTATATTATAACCTACTTTTAGTTACTATTCATCGTTAATTTTAAAGTTCATTAATTTTTCATATTTGGGATAATATAATTTTACAGTTGTCAGAATTTTCATTATAATCAAAGTTACTTTTAAAAATTAGGAGTGGAAAGCAATGCATGATAAATATATGTTACTCGCAACATGTAAGGATAAAGTAGGTATTACTTCTTTAATTACTAGCACCATAGCTCAATATAATTCTAATATTTTACATTTAGATCATTTTACTGAGTATGATAATAAAAATGATACTGAAGGTAATTTATACTTACGTTTTGAGTTTGAAAAGGTAGATGGTGTTAAGGCAGCATTAGAAACGGAATTAGCAAGCCACAATATTACATATGAACTATTTGATAGTTCTGTCAAAACGAAAATTGCGTTATTTGTCTCAAAAGAAGATCATGCTTTTAACGAAGTATTATTACGTGTACAACGTGAAGAAATCCCAGCCGAAATCGTTTGTGTTGTTAGTAACCATGAAAACAATCGCCATTTTGCCGAAAGTTTCAATATTCCTTTTTATTACGTACCAAGTAATGAAGAAAAACCAGTAGTTGAACAAAAAATCTTAGATATTTGTGCCAAACATGACACTGAACTTATCGTTTTAGCTAAATATATGCAAATACTATCAGATAATTTCGTTAATCATTATGAACATAAAATCATCAATATTCACCACTCGTTCTTACCTTCATTCATTGGAGCAAACCCATACAAACAAGCATGGGAACGAGGCGTCAAACTTGTAGGAGCTACGGGGCATTATGTTACGTCTGATTTAGATGAAGGACCCATCATCGATCAAGACGTTATACGTATCAACCATCGTTATAATGTCCAAGATTTACGCAAAGCAGGCCGACACGTAGAATCACAAGTACTCGCACAAGCTGTAGAATATCACGTATTGCATAAAGTAATAGTCACAGCAGGTAATAAAACTATTGTTTTTGCATAAACTTAAAGGGAGTGGGACAGAAATCTGATTTTGAAAAAATGATTTCGTCGTCCCACCCCGGCAAGGATGACTAGCATTGAAAAAAGCTTGGTTTGAAGCGCATTTTCAATACAGTCAGCTACTGCCAATATGCAAAGAGGCTAGGACAATATTGTCCCAGCCTTTTATTATGTTTAAACTGGTTCGTTAGCCCCAGATTGATTGCGTTGTAATTTTTTCTCTTCATTTTTTGAAATAATAAGTGCACATGTTGCATCACCAGTAATGTTTACAGATGTTCTTGTCATATCTAGTAGTCTATCTATACCAAGAATAATACCTATGGCTGCAGGATTTAATCCTATTGCATTTAGTACCATGGCAAGCATGATCAAGCCTACACCTGGCACTCCTGCCGTACCAATCGATGCCACTACTGCAATGACTACGACTGTAATTAATTGCATGAGTGATAGATCAACACCTGATATTTGCGCAATAAATATTGTAGCGACCCCTTGCATTATTGCAGTTCCATCCATGTTGATTGTTGCACCTAGAGGTTGAACAAATGACGCAATTTCTGGTCGCACCCCCATTTTCTTCGAACAGTTCATTGATACAGGTAAAGTTGCGGTTGAACTTGAAGCACTAAAGCCTAATGTAATGGCTGGTAAAAAGCCTTTATAAAATGCCAATGGGTTGGTTTTTCCTAATAATTTCAAAGCAGACCCATAGACGACAAAGAAATGAATAAACAATGCGAGTAAAACAATAAAGAAATACATCCCCAATTGTTTGATAGCACCGAACCCTGCCCCTGTAAATGCATGAGCTACCAAACCAAATGTACCAATTGGTGCAAATAGATTCATTATCATCGTTATAATATACATCAAGACTTCATTAGTTTGTTCAAAAAACTTGTGCACTATTTGTGCTTTTGAACCTATCATGATAATACCTACACCTATAAAAATAGCAAAGGTGATAATTTGTAGCATATTTCCTTCAGACATTGCCTGAAGTGGATTTTTTGGAAATAGATTTATAAGTGTCTGATCAAACGTTTGTTCTGCAGCGTTATCACTGCCTTGACTTTGTTTATCTAATGTTTTTTGATAACTAGAAACATCTTCACTTTTTAATAAATCAGAATGACCATCACCAGGTTTAAATATTAATGCAAGCGCAATACCAATACATATTGCAATAGCAGTAGTTGATAAGAAAAATCCTAGTGTTTTTAATCCAATACCCCCTAATAATTTTGGATCTCCAACACCCACTACCCCTAGCACAATTGATACAAATACTACTGGCACAACTAACATAAATATAAGATTTAAGAAAATTTGTCCAATAACATTAAAGACATATTTATCAATGCCTTCTACAAATTGTGCTTGTGCAAACATATTACAGATTGAACCTACAGCAATACCTAAAATTAAAGCAATAACAATTTTGATACTTAAGTTTTTTGTTTTCATATCCATCCCTCCTTGTTATTATTCTTTATTATATAGAAAAACAATAATATTTAAAGGAAAAATACAATTTCATAATAAAATACCATGTATATAGTAATAAACATGGTATTTTTACACTATTTTATTTTCCATGGCGTAGATTGCAGCTTGTGTTCTATCTGAAACTTGTAGCTTATTTAATATATGACTGACATGAGTTTTTATTGTTTTTTCTGAAACAAATAATGTTTCTGCAATATCTTTATTGGTCTTACCTTTAACCATTTCGGATAAGACTTCAATTTCTCGTTTTGATAATTTGTTCGTCATATGAGGTTTATTACGTACCGCTTCAATTACACTTTGAGCTTGCGGGTGTATAATTTTTTCGCCATTCAACACACTTTTAATAGTATTAATTAACTGTTCAGGTTCAACATCTTTCATTTCATAGCCATCTGCACCTTTATCAACGGCTGAAATAACATGCTCATCATCTATGTAACTCGTTAATACTAGAATTTTGATATCTGGATACTTGGTTTTCAATATTTCAGTTATTTCAATACCATTCATTTCAGGCATAACTAAATCGAGTAATACTATGTCTGGCATATTATCTTGATGCTCTGCTAAATGCGTTAAAAAGGTTTTACCATCTGAGAATCCCATTACAACTTCTAAGTCATCAACTGTTGATAATAAAAATTCTAAACCTTGTCTTACAATATGATGATCATCTACTAACATTATTCGATACATTAATAATCTTCCTCCCTTAGGCTTTAACGGGAATCAGTAACGCGATTGTCGTACCTACTCCCTCTGTTGAGTTAACTTGTAAATTTCCATCTATCATCTTCGTTCGTTGTTTCATATTATTAAGACCATGTGCATTGTCCACTGCTTTTTGACCACTATCAAAACCGTTGCCGTCATCGCTTATTTCAATAAATATATGGCTAGCTGTTTGATTTAAAGTTAAGTGTACATTTGAAGTACCTGCATGTTTACGTGTATTATTTAATGCTTCTTGCATTATTCTATATACATTTTCTTCTATTAAGCTAGGTAATTTAATTAAACCCTCAACATCGACAGTCAATGATAGATTTACCATTTCACTATATTTAGTTATCGCAGAGATTAACCCCTGTTCCAGTCCTATAGGTTTTAATTGCCAAATTAACGTTCGCATTTCATTAACTGCTTGTTGGCTCGTCTCTTCAATCACAGTGAATGCTTGTTGTGACACACTTTCTTTAGACATTACTTTTGCTGCGTGTGCAGTTAATTTTACTGAAAATAACATTTGATTCACTGAATCATGCAAATCTCTCGCCAGTCTATTTCGTTCATTTATACGTGCTGCTTCTTTTTCTTGATCGGTCAACATAATACGTTTAATCGCTGAACCGATTTGAAAAGCTACTGATTCTAGTAATTCTAAATCTTCTTCACTGTAGCGCTTTGTATGCGGTGTGGCAACATTTAACAAACCAAATTGTTCAGAACCTGAGCGAAGTGGTACGGTTGCGTGGTGTGTCACACCATCTGTTTCTTCATGATAAGCATGATTTGCCAAATTAATACGCGAACAATTTATAATATTTGAAGCTTTCGTTAGTTTTTCATTATGATATGCTTGGACACACCAACAAGTGCCATCTTTCATATATTTACAATCATGTTTTGACAGTGCTCCCGGCAAATCGACATCAGATACTAATTCATGATGTCCTTCATCATCTATAAAAAATATCCAACCTGTTGTAAATTCAGTGCCATCGATTAAAAATCTCAACGCACCTTGCATCATATTGTAAGTTTCGGTTTCTTCATTTAAATATTCGGCTATTTCTTTTAATAAAGCCAAACGGGTAGGCTTTTCCATATATTGTCCCCCCTTTTCACTTGTTGCTCACTTTATATTATACAGCTTCATTACTATAAACGAAATATAAGTAAAACTTTTAACTGCAAAGCTACTGAGACTTTAAATGTGTATAGTAACTCTATGTTTACCTAATAAATAGCAAGGACTATATTATTTTATAGGAATACACTATATTCAGATTTTTTTAGTATAAGTGATATGGTATGATAGTTAGGAATGATTGAGGAGGATACCATGAAATTTAAAATCCCAGAAAAGTTTGATCAATATACTATTAGAGAAATTTTTCAACACTTAAACTTACCAAAAAAAGATTTACACACTTTAAATATGTCCAATGAAATTACTGTCAATGATCAGCCTGCTAAGTTAATTAATCAAGTAAATGCAGGTGATGACGTTTACCTACCAAACCCAGCAGAAGAAAGTAATTATTTACCTAGTTATCGATATGCTCAAATTTACTATGAAGATGATGATTTGGCTATTGTAATGAAGCCTAAAGGTGTTAAAACACATCCAAATGATTTAAAAGAAAGTAATACTTTAATGAATCACGTCATATATACTCTAAATAATGACTATGTTGAACCGATTCATCGTCTCGATCAAGAAACTGTAGGATTACTTATTGTTGCTAAAAATCCTTTAATGAAAAAAATTTTAGACCGCATGTTAGAAGATAATCAAATTGACCGCATTTATCGAGCTGAAGTAAAGAGTTTATTACCTATTAAGCCACAAACAATAGACATGCCTATAGGTAAAGATAAATTCCATCCAAATAGACGCCGAATCTCTCAAACAGGTCAACGTGCGATAACACACATTTTAAGTTCGCAAATGGTTGATGAAAATAGATGCCAAATTGAACTAAAATTAGACACAGGACGTACACATCAAATTCGTGTACATTTAGCTGAAATTGGCCATCCTGTTATCGGTGATCCATTGTATGGTAATTCTACTTTGCGCCAACTAAAATTACAAAGTTATAAAATTGAATTTACCCATCCGCTGACACAAAACCAAATAAGCGTATCATTAGATGATGATGTGAAACAGTAATTTCCTGAAAGTTGTCACTGTATTACATGTCAAAAAGAGGCTGGTGCATTTATACAATGTACCAGCCTCTTTATATGTTATTTATTGTTCTTTTATTTAGGCTCTACCATGTCTTCAGGTTTGATCCATTCATCAAATTGTTCTGCAGTTAAATATCCGGATTGAATTGCAGAATCTTTTAAAGTCAGTCCTTCTTTATGTGCTTTTTTAGCAATGTGTGCTGCTTTTTCATAACCAATATGTGGGTTTAATGCTGTAACTAACATTAATGATTGATTTAAATAATTATCAATATTTTCCTGAATTGGCTCAATACCTACAGCACAATTATCATTAAATGTTTGCATTCCATCTGCAAGTAAATAAATAGATTGTAATGTGTTATGCAAAATTACTGGTTTGTAGACATTTAATTCAAAATTACCTTGTGAACTTGCAAAGCCAACAGCTGCATCGTTACCCATTACTTGTGTAGCAACCATTGTTAACATTTCACATTGTGTTGGATTTACTTTTCCTGGCATAATTGAAGATCCTGGTTCATTTTCAGGAATAGCAATTTCTGCCAACCCAGCACGAGGGCCCGATGCTAACCAACGAACATCATTTGCAATTTTAGTTAAATCTCCAGCAAGAGCTTTCAATGTACCATGCAATTGTACAACTTCATCGTGCGCAGTTAACGCATGGAACTTATTGTCAGAAGATACAAATGCATAACCAGTATTTTCTGCGATAAATTTCGCCACTTTATCTCCAAACTCTGGATGAGCATTAATACCAGTACCGACTGCCGTACCACCAATAGCTAAGTTTAAGATGTGAGCTTTCGATTCAGCTAACAGTGTTTCACACTTATCTAACATATATCTCCAACCACTAATTTCTTGGCCTAAACGAATTGGTGTTGCGTCTTGTAAGTGTGTACGTCCTATTTTGATAATATCATAAAATTGCTCTTCTTTTTCTTTAAACGTATCTCTTAAATGTTGTAGTGCTGGTTCTAATTTAGTTTCAATTTCACTATATAGAGCTACATGCATAGCCGTTGGGAATGTATCATTAGAACTTTGTGATTTATTTACATCATCGTTCGGATGAATTTGTTCATTCGAATTATTGTCTTGTAAATATTGATTGGCTACGAAGCTTACAACTTCATTGACGTTCATATTACTTTGTGTACCGCTACCAGTTTGCCATACAACAAGTGGAAAATGTTCGTCTAATTCTTTGTTTAAAATACGATCACATGCATATACAATCGCATTTTTTTTATCATCTGATAGTTTACCTAATTCATGATTGGCTAATGCTGCAGCACGTTTCAATTGAGCAAACCCATATACTACTTCAATTGGCATACGCTCTTTACCGACTGGAAAATTACGTTTACTTCTTTCTGTCTGCGCACCCCAATATTTATCTGCTGGTACTTCAATTTCACCAAATGTATCGTGTTCAATTCTTACTGACATATGTATACTCCCCTTCGATATTCTTAGTTCGTTTTTAGTATAGCATTAAACAATTTATCGGGGCAATTGTATATTGTAGCGTTTTCAAAAAACTACTGTTTCATTTAAAAAAAAGAGTGAAACACCTCACCTTTTTTAATATAAAGGTGGCTATTTCACTCAATATGCTTCAATTATTGCAAATTAGAAACACCATCTATAGCATTTTAACAGATAAAAACAATTAAGCTTGTTCTTTATTTAATACTTTTTGTGCATAGTGTGCTTTGGCTGCTTGGATAATGGCCATAGCAGTCAATATAAGCAGTATTGCACCTATAATCATAGTGATAGGACTAATCGTTATTAAAGTGGCTAAAAATCCTCCTAAACTGTTATAAAAATCATTTAATGGCTTCAACAATAGTATTGAAATCACTATACAACAAACAACACTTACAATAATGCCTGTTTGGTTACTTTTGATAAATGTTTTAGGATTTACTTGATCCACCAATCCTTTAGATAAATTCATTTGCATTTTAATTATTTTAAATAAAATTGGTAAATAAACTGCTCCAATCGCCATAGGAAATCCTTTTATTGAAATCAAATTTATGATAAATGCACTAATCATAATCTTTTTCCAGTTTTTACTTAGCATTGTCTTAAATTCTCCTTAATACTTAGAATGCTCTAATCATAACATATTCAAGTAACCGATAGCGTTTCAAAATAGATAAATATATTCTAAAAAAGGACAAAACAGTAATCAAAAAGTCTATGTTTTGATTACTAATTTTGTCCATTAAAGTTCTTGTTATTGCTACTCATCTAAATCTGAACGTGTTTCAGCATCATGAGATTTATTTAATTTTTCTTCATCATTTTCTTCAGAAATCTGTTCCATCTCTTTACCTAAATCAACTACATCATCAAAACTATCTACCATCTCATTTTCAATTTCTTCATCTTGATGATTATTATGTTTTTCATTAGACACAACAATTCCCTCACTTTATAAATGATTTAAGCAAATCTAGCAGTAAAATATTGGCGTACATCTTCAGGTAAGCCTTCTGCAGCCGCTTCATCTAAAATGACATTAACCATTCTATGTGCTTTTAAGTCAGCAGGCTCGAAATTTGTTTTACCATTTTCTTCATATAATTTTTTAACTGCATCTTTTTTATCGGTACCTGTAATTACCAACAATACTTCACGAGAACTCAATAAACCTTGTCTTAAAGCAACATCTAAATTACCTGAAGCATCTAATGATACTACTTGTACAATAAGTTTTCCTTTGTTTTCTTTTGTTTTAATTTTATCTTTAATAAATGACTCTGTATCTTCACTAAATGACACATTATAAATTTGACCATTAGGTACACCAAGTGCTTCATAATAAGATTTATTGTCATCATAATCTAAAATATTAATTTGACTAAAATCAACTGCGTGTGAATCTACATTCTTTTTTAATTCGTCCAATACTGGTGCATTTTCTTTAGCTAGATGTAGTCCAGCGATAGTTGTTGGATTATTATTAAATTGTTTACGTAAAATATCAGCGACATATTCTGCCACAACGTGTTCGTTTTCTAATACTTTAAAGTTCATTGCCATTGTTATTACACTCCTCGTATTCTATTAGTACAGACATTAATATTCTTTTATAATTACCCTTGTGTTGAGAAGATTAAACGCATAATCCTTGAAGTTAATCTTCAGTATACATGCAATTTAATACTTATTACCTACATTATACAAATCTTGACAAGATTTTTCACTGATATTCAAATAAATTAAGTTAAATCAGGATAATTTTGTTGTCTTAACGCTTCATAAATTAAAATAGATGCTGTGTTAGACAAATTTAATGATCTTATATTATTATTCATCGGCATTCTTAATGCAGTATCTTTATATTTTTCTTTGACCCAGTCAGGTAACCCTGTCGTTTCTCTGCCAAAAACAAAATAATGGTCTTCTTCAGTATTGGAAAAATCAAATGTTGAATAAGTTTGTTGACCAAATTTAGTCAGTAAATAATAATGACCCTCTGTAGACTCAAAAAACGCTTCAATACTTTCATGATACGTTATATTTACGCTATCCCAGTAATCTAAACCTGCGCGTTTTAACATCTTATCATCCGTACTAAAGCCTAATGGTTTAATTAGATGTAAGTGGGTATATGTTCCTGCACAAGTACGTGCAATACTTCCAGTGTTTCCTGGGATTTCTGGTTGAAATAATACAATATGGTTTGTCATCTTAATGTTCTCTCCTCTGTTCCAATCCTTTTAACATTTCTTGTTGAACTTCTTCTATTTCAGTATCGTAATAAGCATCAATAAATGGACGCGCTTCTTCGCCAAGTATTTGACCAATAGCCCAATATGCTGTAGCTCTAATCATTGGTCTAGGATCAGTTAAAGCCACATCTTTAAGATCAGGAATGGCTGCTTCTTCCTTAAAATGAGCTAAGGCTAAAATTGCGTTACGTTGAATAGGTTTTTTGCCACGCCATGCACCTGCTAAATGTCCATAAGTATTTTTAAACTCCTTATTAGACATTTTTAATAATGGCACTAATCTAGGTTTTAATATTTCCGGTTCTAAGACAATATCATCATGTTGTGTATTAATGCCTCTGTTTTTCGGACAAACTTGCTGACACGTATCACAGCCATATAAACGATTACCTATTTTATAACGATATTCGTCTGCCATATAGCCTTTCGTTTGAGTTAAGAAACTTATACATTTTTGACTATTTAATTGTCCATCTCCTACAAGCGCACCTGTAGGGCAACGATCAACACATATTGTACAATCTCCACAGCTATCTAACAGCGGGTCATCTGGTGCAAATGGCACACTAACAAGCATTTCTCCTAAATAGGTCCAAGTGCCTAAATCAGGATTAATGACGAAACCATTTCTACCAGTAAAGCCTAAACCTGCTCTTTCAGCTACAGCTCTATCTGATAATACGCCTGTATCAACCATCGATTTAACTTCAATATCTGCAACTTTCGAACGCAAAAATTGTTCTAATTTATCTAGTCTATTACGCATAATCGTGTGATAATCTTGCCCCCAAGATGCACGAGCAAATAGACCTCGACGATCGCCTCTTACACTTTTCGGTGCACCTTTCAACTTATTGGGATAGCCTACTGCTATTGCAATAATTGAACGTGCTGTTGGCAAAGATAGTTTGGGTTCTGTTCTTAAATTAATATCAGGTTCTTCAAATCCTGAAGCATATCCCTTACTATGATAATCTTCAAGCTTTTGTTTTAATTCATCAAATGGATCTGCAGTCGTAAAACCGATATGATCTATACCAATGGAATGTGCATAATCGATAACTTCTTGTTTCAATTGATTTATATCCATTTTTTCACCCCACTTTTAAGCATACAAGTCATAGTTTAACATAAAATACTAACGCTACGTATGTTGAATTATTGTTGTTAACTAAAAAAATTAAGCGACCAACGCATTTCATCTATCATACGTGATCACTTAATTTAATTATGCTATAACACTCTGGCTAAAAAGCTTTTCGTTCTATCATGCTGTGGTGTTTCAAATATATCTTGCGGTGAACCTGACTCAACAACATAGCCATCTGCCATAAATACCACTTTATTGCTGACGTCTTTAGCAAAATTCATCTCATGCGTAACGACTACCATTGTCATACCTTCTTTGGCTAAATTTTGCATAACTTCTAATACGTCACCAACAACTTCTGGATCTAATGCAGATGTTGGTTCGTCAAATAACAATACTTCTGGATTCATTGCTAATGCTCTGGCTATGGCAACTCTTTGCTTTTGTCCTCCAGATAGTTGTGATGGATAGGCGTCAGCTTTATCAGCTAAACCTACCTTGTATAATAAAGTCATTGCAGTTTGTTGCAAATCACCGTTATTTCCTTTTTTTAATAGTGTCGGAGCTAATAATATGTTATCTATTACCTTTTTATGTGGAAATAAATTAAAATTTTGAAAAACCATACCCATATTTTGTCTCAATTGTTCAAGTTTGGTATCTTTTGCAGTTAAACTATTGCCATTAAATATCACTTCACCACTCGTTGGTGTTTCTAATAAATTCATGCATCGTAAAAAAGTACTTTTCCCGCTTCCTGAAGGTCCGATAATAGCAACAACTTCTCCGCGTTCAATCGATAAGTCAATACCCTTTAATACTTCATTTTGTCCAAAAGACTTAGTTAAATTTTTAATATCAATCACTGACTTTCAATCTCCCTTCAAAGAAATACATAATACGTGACAATGTAAATGTAAGAATAAAGTATAGTACTGCTGCTACTAATAGTGGCGTAAACGGATCAAAAGAAGCACCTTGTACTACTTGAGCATTAAACATAATTTCACTGACACCAATTACAGAGACAATAGATGATTCTTTAATCACTGTAACAAATTCGTTACCTAAAGCTGGTAAAATATTTTTAATGGCTTGCGGTAATATGACACTTTTCATTGTTTGACCATAAGACAAACCTAAACTTCTAGCTGCCTCCATTTGCCCTTTATCAACTGCATTAATACCTGCTCTAATAATTTCCGCAATATAAGCTGAACAATTAATAACAAGTGCTATCATACCGCAAATTAATGCAGAAAGATTCCAACCTAAGACTGCTGTTGAACCAAAATAAACTAAAAAGACTTGTACTAAAAGCGGTGTACCTCTTAAAAATTCAATATAAGCCGATGCTAACCATCTCAACGGTTTAACTTTACTTAATTTAAATAATGCTAACACTGAACCTAAAATCGCACCTAAAACTACTCCTACAATAGAAATTAAGATCGTGTTTTGTATTCCTTTTAAGAAAAAGTTACCATATTTTGTAAAGAAATTACCGTCATCTTTTTTCATTGCTTCTGCTGCATTGTCTTTATAATCAGCAATTAAATTATTATCTTTTACATCTTTAATCGTCGCATTTAAATGTTTCATTAGTTCCGGTGAATTTTTGGGCACTGCAATTGCTGTATTTTTTTCCCCTTCTTCAAATTTAACTCCTTCAGCAAATTTTAAATCTGGGTTTTGTTTTAAATATGCTTCTGCCACTGGTCCTTCGATAACCATGCCACTGACCTTACCACTTTTCAAGGACATTATCACTTCCGGTACTCTCGTTAAAGACTGGATATTAGCATTGTCAATTTCATTTTTTGCTATCGTTTCTTGTTGAGTTTGTTTTTGTACGCCAATTTTTTTATTAGCAAAATCATCTAACTTTTGTAATTTATCGTCTTCTGATTTTTTAATAATCATTTTTTGCGTTACTGTCATATATGGATTGGAAAAATCAACTTCTTTTTCTCGTTCAGGTGTTGGAGTCATACCTGAGATAATAATATCAATTTTCCCTGTTTTTATTGCACCTAATAAACTATCAAATTGCATATTTACAATTTTTAATTTTAAATTATTATCTTTAGCAATCTTTTTCGCTAAATCTATATCTATACCATCATACTTACGTTTACCATCTACGTTGTGTTCAAATTCATATGGTGCATAATCGGCTGATAATCCAACACGCAATTCACCACGTTCTTTTATTTTTCCCCATTGCTCATCTTGTGCTGCATAAGTTGTTGGTTGAACATACATAAGCAATGAGCTAAACATTATGATTGCTACTAATATTAATTTCCCAGATTGTGCCATTCATCAGTGCCCCTTTCAATATATTTTATTATTATACACAATTACGCAATGTTATTCAATATCATTTTAAAGAATTTGCTATTATTAAGGTCTGAAATCGAATGATCAACAATATTATTGTATATTATATGTATAAAAATAAAGCAGTATTAATTCACATGCTGTGAATCAATACTCCTCATTTTTACTTTAACCTAAATAATTATTGTTTGGGTATTTCAAATTGATAAATATCATCAGAATAGCCCGCCATTAACCTTTTACATAGTCCATGAACAAAGAATGCTGCAACGAATGGAATAATAAAGTAAGCAAATACTAACAGTATAATATTCATCATTGCATCTCCTTCCATTCTATTAAAGGCATTAATAGGACCTACTAAACCAGTATAACCAAATCCTGCCGACATCGGTGTTCCTTTAATGCCCACAAAATATGTCAACAAACCACCAATAGTACCATTAATAATAAGTGGAATCATGATGATAGGATTACGTAGATAGACTGGAATCATCATTTTGGCTGCGCCAATGATTAATACTAAATTAACACCTGCTGAATTGATGCGTATGGATCCAAATAAAAACGTCACACAAGCAGCAACAATGCCCATATTAGCAGCACCACTACCTAAACCAGTTAAGCCAATTGCTGTGGCAATAGCTACTACTGAAATTGGTGTAACCATTAATAATGCATATGTAATACATATTAAGATTGACATCAATAAAGGATTAAAATCAGTAAATGAATTTACGATTTGACCTATTGTTTTTGTAACATTTGTGACATAAGGCAAAGTATATAACCCAAGTCCCCCACCAATTACTGGAATCAACACCGGTAAAATAATCATCTCTAATGAACCTAATTTATTTTGTAACAGCATATATAATGCACACGTAATTATTACTACCACGATAACGTTAATGATGTCACCGACACCACTCATATTGAAACTAGTGCCTGTTACTTTGATTACACCACTCCCTATCATTGCAGAAGTTCCAATCATTGTGGCACCTGCACCACTAAATTTAAATTGGTGTGCAGCTAACACACCTATAATAAATGGCATAAATGATTGGATAACCACGACAATTTCATAAATCGTTTGTAATGTCGGATAACCATCTTTAAAAAGCTTTAACAATTCACCCAATAACGCATTAGGTAGTAAAGCGATAACTACACCAGCACCTACAGCATTTAATATATTCATTAAAAAGATTTTAGGTGTCATACTTCCTTTACTCATATTTATTGTCCTCCAAATCACATTAAAGACTTCTTTATCTTATATACTAGTTAAAACCTTAATGTTGATTATAATTGAAAGTGACAAAAAAAGGGAGTACCTAAATACTTATTGTTTTAAATTTTTACCGTAATTAATAATAAAGTATGCAATTATCTATGCTAAAAAAGAGCAAGAAAGTAACTTGTTTTAACAAATCATTTTACTTGCTCTGTATGTGTTATTAATAGTCAACTTTTAACAAAGTATATATTAGTTAAATTTCACTAATTGTTGTTTATTAAGCATTGTTAGTTATAACAACTACTGGAATTATACTTGTACAGGAAATACATTTACTCCCAGTATTTTAAATTCTTCTGAACCTTGACGATTATCTATACGTAACGCTAATGTTTTGGCATTTTCTGGAACTGTAATATTATCTGATACAAAATTACCTTGTGCATCTTTTTGTACACTTATAATCGGTAGTTTTTCATTATTTTCGCCTTTAGTAAATCGATATTCTACTTTTGACTTATCAGCATTGTGTGCTGTAATTACTTGAATCTTGAATTGTTTGCCTGGAGCTAAATCGTTAATTGTATTTAAGTTATAGAAGAAATAACCAGACGGTGCAATTGTTAATGAGCCGTCTTTATCAAACGAATTGTTCGGTGAGCTGTTTTTCGCTTGATAAGATGAAAAATAACTATCTTTGATTGATTTCGCAAAATTTGCGATATGTTGCTGACTTGGAGGCACAACGATTAAATTATTTCTACTTGCTTCATTCGTTAATGCTTCGTGTGCAATTAGAGATATATTTTGAATTGCTACATCACTATTACCATTTCTATTGTCTAAACGTAACATGATAGCATTTGTACCTTTTGGAACCAATATATTATTTAATTGGTATAAGCCATCCTCGACTTTTGGTATCATAAGATTTTTACTTATATATTTATTATCAGCACCTATAAATGCATACTCAAAGCGTGTTTGTTCCGCAACTGACTTAGTTTTAATTTGTAAGTTAAATTTATTACCAGTCGCTAATTTATCTGTCGCTTTTAGCTTATAGAAGAAATAGCCTTTAGGTTGGATAACTAAAGAACTATCTGCATTAAGCGAAATTTTTGGATTTGTATTTAAACTTTGTACACTACTAAAATATTTATCTTTCAATCCTTTAGCATAACTTCCAATATGTTGTTTATTAGTTGGAATGACAATAAGATTGTTGTTAAGTAACGAATTATCAATTGCTGTGTTAATTTCTCTGTTCAATTGTGATAATTGGGTAATGATTTCCTCTTGATTTGCACTTGAGTTAATCGCTTTTAGTTTTTCAGCAAAATGCTCTGTATTACCTTCATTATCTAATAAAAAACCTTGATGCTTAGTTATATGCTTGTTTAATTCCTCTTTAACAATTTGAACTGCATTATTATTGAAATTTGTAGCTACATCATTAGAGTTAAAATCAAATTTACCAAATCCAATATTGGCACCAACATCAGTTACTTTATTTTTTGAATCGCTAATCACATAACCCCATGCCATATCATTATTATGGTCTAATACTTGTCCATGGTTAAATGTCATAACTAACTTCACACTACCACCGGAATGATATTTAACATTGTTATGATTTTGTCGTTCATCGAACCAATAGAATCCATCTTTATTTCGTACTAATTCTTCTTCATAATCTTGTCCATTCCAACGATATTGAACTTTCACAGAAGCGAGTTTAGCATTTAATGCTTCATTCGTACGTAACCCCCAATTTTCAAACCGTTCAATTCTTTTTTTATTAGTAGAAACTAGAGAAACAACTTGTTCTTTATTAATAGCTAACTTAATTTGTTGTCTGTTCAATTCATCCTTAGTAATATTTGAATCCACTGAGTAGCTATTTGTACGGTATTTATTTTGATTATCGTTACTATAATCTTTGAAGTAATTTTCACCGTTACGCATTTGAATTAATTCTTTCATATTAGTCAAAATTTTATTAATCTGACTTACTTGATTTCCTAACACTCTCGTATTTACATTATTTGAAATTTGCTCATATTTACCTTCGTACATTAAGTTCCAATCACGTTCTAAGAAACTACTAAAACGAGACACCATACGTAATAAAAATTTATGCTCTTCACTAGTCAATTTGTCTTTATGAGAGTCAATATATTTAAATACATCTACAAATTTACTTTGAGCATTAACATCAAGACTATTAATTGTTGATGTTTTAAGCTCTTTTACTGCTCTTTCTACACTTGTATTTATTTGTGCTAATGTATTGTGTACTTGTGCAAATTCTTTGACTGTAGTTATATTTCCAAGTGCCTGATTCACTTGTTGTAAATATTTCTGTTTAAGACTATCTTTATTATTAAAGTTATCTGCATTGTCCTTAATCTTTTGAATTAATTGGTTCTTTTGCAATGTCAGCAGTTTTTCATTAAACTTTTTATCAAAATTTTGCTCTGCAAAATCGAACTTTTTAAAACTAAATGTAGCACCAACTATAGTTACTTTATGATTTGAATCGGCAATAATATAGCCCCAAAGCTTATCATTTATCTTATCTATAAATTGGCCTTGTCTCAGTTTTAGTGCAAAATCCATTGCCCCACCAGCACGGTCGTATTTTGCAGGCAAGTCGATCTCCCCTCTAACCCAATAAAAGCCATTAATATCTTTATTAATTACTTTTTCAATAGTTTCATTATTCCATCTATATTTTACTTTGACTTCTTCAATTTTATTAGCTAAGTTTTCATTTAATCTTAATCCCCAAGATTCATAACGTCCAACATTATTGGGTTGTGAGATTGCAATAATATCTTTTGATAAATGAATACCAATTGTTGGATTTTGTGCATTAATATTTTGTTTTAATTTGTATTTGTGCTTTTTAATATATCTTTCAGTATCAGTGGATAATTCTGTATGAAATTCGTCATTATTTCTCTGTTCAATTAAATCATACATTGCTTTCAGTACTTTTTCATTTTTTACTTTACCTACTTCACCTATTTTACGTTCAAAAACATTTTTGGAGATATCTTTATAATTACGGTTATAGATCAATGGCCAATCGTTAGGTAAAAAAGAAGTATTACGTGATGCCATTTTTAAAAAGAATTTACGTTCTTCCTCATTAAGATATTTTTTATTTTTTTCTATAATTTTTAATACACTAACATCATAAGTCGACTTATTAATCTCTTGTCTTTTAACTTTTTTGTCATTTAATGGTTGATAAACAGAAGCTACATTATTTTCTTTTGCTTGTGGAGCATGATTTGTAACATCGTTAGTTTGAGAGGTGCTATTTCGAGGTTCATTTACCACGTTTACTTGTGTAACTTGTTGTTGTTCATAAGAAACTTGATTTGGTGATGCTTCACGCTTACTAGTAGCTGATTGGGCAATGTTCCGATTGCCTGTACCCTCTTTCACGGGTTGCTGAGATGATTTTGTATCAACTGTCACGCCAGATTTCGCTTCTCTATCACCATTTTGTGAAGGTAACTTAACCGGCTGTGCATTCTCAACAGACTTTGTACTACTTTGGACAGTTTGTTTTACAGCCACTGACACATTAGTTTGTTCAGAATTGTTACTAACCGTTAATGTGTCTTGACCAGATTTTTGATTATTTTGAGTTTCACTTGCTTGTGCAGTCATGGTATGCCCTAAAAATATAAAACTTCCTACCATAATTGAGGCAAGGCCAACACTAAATTTCCTAATAGCGTATTTGTTGTATTTACTAGCTGTATATTCTTTATACGTTTTCACTATGTTAATTCTCCTCTACGAGTAATATAAAATGTAAGAAGATAAATATTAATGGTTATATTAATTTTATACCTTTACATTCAACAATTATTATACAAAGGGTAATTTATTAGAGAAAGAAGATTAATCATTATAGTAAAATGTGAATAGTTATTAAGTAAAAATAAAACACAAAAATTAAATTTATATGTAAAACTATATGCAATTTAAATGTAAGATATTAACTATTGTCTTACACTAAGTTATAGAAATTTAAAAAATTAAATAAGCGTAACTAAATATATAAGTGGAACAAAAAAAGAAACCCCGAAGATACGGGATTTCTATACTAGGTTAATACTTTATGATGTTATTATTATACCGGTGGTCGGGATCGAACCGACACTCCTCTAAAGGAACGGGATTTTGAGTCCCGCGCGTCTGCCAATTCCGCCACACCGGCTCAATGTTATAAATAAAAAACTTCCTACCTGGAAGTAATAATTGGAGCGGAAGATAGGATTTGCACCTATACCTTGTTCCGGGAAGGAACCTGTTCTAAGAATTGAACTACTCCCGCATATACATGGAGGCGGCAACCGGATTTGAACCGGTGATAAAGGTTTTGCAGACCTCTGCCTTACCACTTGGCTATGCCGCCAATCTAACTGGGCTAGCTGGATTCGAACCAGCGCGTGACGGAGTCAAAGTCCGTTGCCTTACCGCTTGGCTATAGCCCATTAATATTAAGGGCGGCTGATGGGAATCGAACCCACGAATGTCGGAACCACAATCCGATGCGTTAACCACTTCGCCACAGCCGCCATGGCAGGGGTAGTAGGAATCGAACCCACATCAAAGGTTTTGGAGACCTCTATTCTACCGTTGAACTATACCCCTATACTATTAAATAAAAACAATGGTGGAGGGGGGCAGATTCGAACTGCCGAACCCGAAGGAGCGGATTTACAGTCCGCCGCGTTTAGCCACTTCGCTACCCCTCCATCATGTGATGCCGGCCAGAGGACTTGAACCCCCAACCTACTGATTACAAGTCAGTTGCTCTACCAGTTGAGCTAGGCCGGCTTGCATAAAAATGGTTCAGGACAGAATCGAACTGCCGACACATGGAGCTTCAATCCATTGCTCTACCAACTGAGCTACTGAACCATAATGGCGGTCTCGACGGGAATCGAACCCGCGATCTCCTGCGTGACAGGCAGGCGTGTTAACCGCTACACTACGAGACCATTATGTAATTGCGGGAGGCGGATTTGAACCACCGACCTTCGGGTTATGAGCCCGACGAGCTACCGAACTGCTCCATCCCGCGGTAATAATATTAATGGCGGAGGAAGAGGGATTCGAACCCCCGCGGGCCGTTAAGCCCCTGTCGGTTTTCAAGACCGATCCCTTCAGCCGGACTTGGGTATTCCTCCACATTAAAAATTAAAGTACATTATTATTGAATTATATTTTGAAAAAATGGCGGAGGAAGAGGGATTCGAACCCCCGCGAGCCGTTAAGCCCCTGTCGGTTTTCAAGACCGATCCCTTCAGCCGGACTTGGGTATTCCTCCTTAATTATATGGACCTTGCAGGATTCGAACCTGCGACCGAACGGTTATGAGCCGTTAGCTCTGACCAACTGAGCTAAAGGTCCTAAATATAATTCAAAATAATAATAGTGGCGGTGGAGGGGATCGAACCCCCGACCTCACGGGTATGAACCGTACGCTCTAGCCAGCTGAGCTACACCGCCTTATTTATTTGTTTATATGGTGGAGACTAGCGGGATCGAACCGCTGACCTCCTGCGTGCAAAGCAGGCGCTCTCCCATCTGAGCTAAGCCCCCATATAGTATTAGTAAGTTATCGGGAAGACAGGATTCGAACCTACGACCCCTTGGTCCCAAACCAAGTGCTCTACCAAGCTGAGCTACTTCCCGTATAAATGTTAAGCGCGCCCGATAGGAGTCGAACCCATAACCTCTTGATCCGTAGTCAAACGCTCTATCCAGTTGAGCTACGGGCGCATATATAATTTAGATGGTGCCGAGGACCGGAATCGAACCGGTACGATAATCACTTATCGCAGGATTTTAAGTCCTGTGCGTCTGCCAGTTCCGCCACCCCGGCACTATCAATAAAAAATGGAGCAGAAGACGGGATTCGAACCCGCGACCCCAACCTTGGCAAGGTTGTATTCTACCGCTGAACTACTTCTGCAAATGCGGGTGAAGGGAGTCGAACCCCCACGCCGTAAGGCGCTAGATCCTAAGTCTAGTGCGTCTGCCAATTCCGCCACACCCGCGATCTAATGGTGAGCCATAGAGGATTCGAACCTCTGACCCTCTGATTAAAAGTCAGATGCTCTACCAACTGAGCTAATGGCTCTTAGATGGTGCCGGCCAGAGGACTTGAACCCCCAACCTACTGATTACAAGTCAGTTGCTCTACCAGTTGAGCTAGGCCGGCATAATGCTATCTAAAATGGTGGAGAATGACGGGTTCGAACCGCCGACCCTCTGCTTGTAAGGCAGATGCTCTCCCAGCTGAGCTAATTCTCCTTTTATAATTGCCTGGCAACGTCC
>NZ_JAFEQJ010000036.1:0-915 GCF_016890655.1 Staphylococcus sp. GDY8P72P
AATGACACTCTTAACAGGAAAAAGTTCACAATAAAAGCTATTACCATTTTTATAACTAGAAATAGCTAAACTTATTAAATTATTTTCTTCAATTTCTAAATTTTCTATTATCATACTGCCAGCTAAATCTTTTGAATAAAACTTACCTGTTTCATAAGTTACGATCATACGACAAAGGGTTAAAATAACATTTGTTTCATCACCATAAAAATCTTTTATCAATTCTTTAGAACTTTCCTTTATAGCTTTTTGTAAATCAATAAATGGAACATCAGGAATTAAGTTATTAATATTATTTTCGCCATAAATTGATATTGAAGAAAGCTTGGCTTGATATAATAATATTGTTAAATCAATGTTATTATTCTTTTCTGGAATAAAATAATTTAAATAATCTCCTCTAAGCCATTCCCCATAGATAAACTCTTCAATAGGTGGATAAGACCAATTTTCATTTTCATGATAATTAAGCACAGTTAATTCTATATATTTTAAACTTGTATCTTCACCAATTTCTTTAGAGATAGGCATAATTTTCGAAATTAATATTCTTTTTTCTTCTTTAGTCATATCTCTATTTATTATCACTAGAAAATCAACATCACTATCTTTTTTTAAACCCCCTTTAACATAAGAACCATATAAATAGACTCCTAATAAATCTTTTGAAAACAATCGTTTCAATTCTATTAAAACATTATCAATTTGCTTATTTGGTTCCTCCATTATTGACTCCTCTCATCTTTAAATATTATTTCCAAAATCTAAATTCACGTTGCCAAAAATCAATCTGCTTTTGCAATTGTTTTTCGTTTTCTTTTAAAATCAATTTCATCAAATCAGTTAAATCAATTGGAGATATCTCTTTAATTAATTTTTTATATTTAGATCTGGAATTTCTATGGATTTTACCCC
>NZ_JAFEQJ010000037.1:0-18454 GCF_016890655.1 Staphylococcus sp. GDY8P72P
GATGGTCGGAGACGGTATCAATGACGCACCAAGTCTTATAAGAGCAGATATTGGTATTGCAATTGGCGCAGGAACGGATGTAGCAGTTGAGTCAGCTGATATTATACTCGTTAAAAGTAATCCATCAGATATTATCCATTTCTTGACCCTCTCAAATAATACTATGAGAAAAATGGTGCAAAACTTATGGTGGGGTGCAGGTTATAATATTGTTGCTGTACCTTTAGCAGCTGGTATTTTAGCATTTATCGGCTTGATTTTATCACCTGCAATAGGTGCTATTTTAATGTCACTAAGTACGGTTATTGTTGCAATTAATGCCTTTACATTAAAATTAAAATAAAAGATAGGAGTTTTATTATGATTAAAAAATTATTTTTTATGATATTAGGATCATTACTAATATTATCAGCTTGCTCCAATAATGATGAAAAAGATAAAGACACTAATGACCAAAAAAGTGAGAGCCATATGAAGCATAATGATGAAAGTAAAGTTCCAGAAGATATGAAATCGACTAATGAGGGTGAATTTAAAGTGGGAGATAAAGTAACGATTACAGCAGGGCATATGCCAGGTATGAAAGGTGCAGAAGCTACTGTAAAAGGTGCGTATAAAACATATGCCTATGTTGTAAGTTATAAACCCACAAATGGAAATGAAAAAGTAAAGAATCATAAATGGGTCGTAAACGAAGAGATTAAAGATGCACCTAAAGATGGATTTAGTAAGGGCGATACTGTTAAATTAGAAGCAAGTCATATGTCTGGTATGAAAGGTGCTACAGCCAATATAGATAACGTGAAAAAGACTACTGTTTACGTAGTTGATTACAAATCCAAAGATAATGGTAAAATCATTAAAAATCATAAATGGATGACAGGAAATGAGCTGAAAGCACGATAAAAATCTAGTTCTAAATTGAGAAATAAATAGATATAAAAATATCCTCCTTAATCAATAATTTAAATAACTTATTATTGTTAAGGAGGATATTTTTTAGTGTGTAAATTAAAAAGAATTTTAGAAGAATAACATTTATCAAAAAACTGTTCATTACCTTATTAATTGAAATTATATAATTAAAAACCGCATCACTACCTGATAAGCAGAAGCATATCATAAATGATGCGGTTTTTTCAGCCGCTTCATAAAGGTATTTTGAACGTATCAGAACATTTGAGGTTTATAACAATTTAATAAGTAAGGGGTTATAGAATGGACAATCACAAAAAGATTTTTGATAATTTATTTCAAAATAATATTACAAAATTTCAAAATTACACTAGTAAATCTTACGAAATAAGAAATAATAATGAAAAAAATAGTTATCTTCCTATGGTTCAAGAGATAAGAGAGTTGTTTGGAAAAAAGGGGGAAATATTTTCTGAAAGTATAGGAACACATCCTGATTTTTTAAAAATAGAAAATACTATTGAATATCAGTATATTTGCTCCCTTTTTATAGATATATCTGGGTCTACAAAGTTAGCTTTGAAATATAGTTTGGATAAAGTTAAGCTATATAAAAATGCGATAATATCCAGTGCTATAGAAATATTTCGAGCATTTGATGGTCATATACATAGAATACAAGGAGACGCGGTACTTGTATATTTTGGACATCAAGAAATGAAAAAAAGCGATGCAATAATTAACGCAATTAATGCAGCGTCATTAATGCAATACTTTAATGATACAACACTAAAAGATTTTTTTGAAAATAAAAATTTAGAACCTTTAAAAATTAGAATTGGAATTGATTTTGGTGATGATCAAAGTGTATTGTGGTCAAAATATGGTCTTGATGGAATTAATGAGATAACTTCTACTAGTATTCATACTGATTTAGCTTCAAAATTACAAGGCAAAGCACCTTCAAATAAAATAATGATAGGAGAAAATATAAATAAATACTTAGATATTCCAAAAGAATTTCGAAGTACAAAAACTGAAAAGAGAGATGGTAGTGTTATTGAAAAAAGGTATATTTTAGATACAAGTAATTATGGTAGATATTCTATGGAAATATTTGAATGGGAAAGTTATCTTGATAGTTTTTCAATGTTATCTCCTTATTCATCCGTTAATAATCAATATTATTCTCCTGAAGACTTTAAAATACGATGTTGGATTATTGATGAAAATCAGAATGAATACGAATATATTGAGAGAAATAATGCAGTAGAAAAAGGAAAGAGTCTAAGATATAAATTAGAAATTTATAATGAGAATTTGAATTACAATAATATTAAATGGAGAGTAGTAAACTATGGGAAAGAGGCAAGAATACTAAATGAATTAGAATTTGAAATGGTTAAGTACGAAGGATGCCAATATTGTATTCAAGCAACGGCTTATACAGGATTACACTTTATGGAATGCTATTTATATGACGGAAATGATAAATTAATTCGCAAGGATAGGTTTGGTATTTATATAAATGATAATGATAGAGAAGTGAGAAAATTAGGAGTAGAGGATTGAACAAAATGAAAAAAGATGAATTTATAAAATTACATCAAAGTTATTTAAGTGATTATATTAAATTTGCAGATGCTAAAGCACTAGCTATTATAACTATAAATGGATTTATTTTAAAGTTTAATTTCTCTAATATTAATATAAATTTTAATAATACTCAATCGTTTTTCAATTTTGTAGGTTTTATATCATTGGTAATTTCAATTGTGCTAGCAGCATATGTGGTATATCCGAGAACAAATAATAAAAGTGAAAAAGGAATTATTTTTTGGGATAATGTAAATAGGATGAAAGAGGAAGAGTTTCTAAATCAAATAAAATTAGAAACAGAAGAAACGCTCCAAGATAAGATAATACAGCAAAACTACTTTTTAGCTAAAACAGCTTCGAGAAAATATAAAATACTCAGGATAATATTTTTTGTTTCTGCAGGGGGATATTTTTGTTTATTATTATCTAGTATCTTTAGAGTACTAAATTCTTAAGTTTTATAGAGTAAATATAATAAGGAGAGTTGAGAGATCATGGCAACTATAGGATTCGAAGAAAAGTTATGGCAAGCTGCAGATAAATTACGTGGGAGTATGGATGCGGCAGAATATAAGAATGTAGCATTAGGTATAATATTCTTAAAATATGTATCTGATTCTTTTGAAGAGAAATACGAAGAATTGAAAAATGATGAATATGCAGATGAAGAAGATAAAGATGAGTATTTAGCAGAGAATATTTTCTGGGTTCCTAAAGAAGCACGTTGGCAATATATTAACGATAATTCTAAAAAACCAGAAATTGGTCAAATTATTGATAAAGCAATGATAGCAATTGAAAAAGAAAATGAATCACTAAAAGGTGTATTACCTAAAGATTACGCAAGACCTGCATTAGATAAAGAGAAATTAGGCGATATTATTGACCTATTCACATTCAAAGTTGGGGATTCTGAAAGTAAAAAGCAAGACGTCTTAGGCCGTGTTTATGAATACTTTATCGCAAAATTTGCAAGTGCTGAAGGAAAAAATGCCGGTGAATTCTATACACCATCATCAATCGTTAAATTACTTGTTGAAATGATTGAACCTTATGAAGGTAGAATCTATGATCCCTGCTGCGGTTCTGGTGGAATGTTTGTACAAAGTGAACGTTTTGTAGAGCGTCATCAAGGACGTTTAGACAATATTGCTGTTTATGGTCAAGAATCAAATCCAACAACTTGGAAATTAGCGAAAATGAATTTGGCAATTAGAGGTATTGATAGTGATTTAGGAGACCATCATGCTGACACGTTTCTTAATGATTTACATAAAGGGCTAAAAGCAGATTTCATCCTTGCTAATCCGCCTTTTAATGCAAGCGATTGGGGACAAGAAAAATTATTAGATGACCATCGTTGGAGATTTGGTGTTCCTCCAAAAGGAAATGCCAACTATGCATGGATTCAACATATGATTTCTAAACTTGCACCAAGTGGCACTGCGGGTTTTGTTCTAGCAAATGGCTCAATGTCTACAAGCGGTAAAGATGAATTAGAAATTCGCAAAAACTTAGTCGAACAAGATTTAGTAGAGTGTATTGTAACCTTACCAGGTCAATTATTTTACTCAACACAAATACCAGTTTGTTTATGGTTTATTTCAAAAGATAAAGAAAAGAATGGCAAAAATGAACGTAAAGAAGAAGTCCTCTTTATCGATGCAAGAAAAGTTGGAAGTATGGTATCTAGAACACTAAAAGAATTCTCCAATGAAGAAATTAAAGATATAGCAAGTGTATATCATTCATGGCGCGGTACAAATGATAACCAATATGAAGATAAAGCAGGTTTTTGTAAAGTAGCCAAAACTGAAGAAATCAAAGATAACGAATATATCTTAACACCTGGCCGTTATGTCGGTTTAGCAGATGTTGAAGAAGATTCAGAACCATTTGAACAAAAAATGGATCGAATTACAGCAGATTTAAGTAAACAATTTGCTAAATCAAAAGAACTTGAGGACCAAATCCGAAAATCATTGGAGGGGTTAGGCTATGGACTATAATATATTTCACTTCAAGGATTTATTTGAAGTAAAACATGGATATCCGTTTAAAAGTAATAATTTTTCCGATACAAAAACTAAATTTCACATAATGACGCCTGGAAATGTAAAAGCTGGCGGTGGCATCAAGTTAGACAAAATTAAATATTTAGAAGAAAATATTGAATTTGATAAAAATTATATATTTGAACCTGGAGATATTTTTATTAATTTGACTGATTTGAGTAAAAAAGGCGATACTTTAGGTTTCCCAGCAATTGTACCAAACGATTTAAGTAAATATTATTTACATAATCAAAGATTAGGACGTGTAATTAATATTGATGAAGAGAAGTTAGATAAAAATTTTTTGTTTTATTTACTATGCACAAGAGAATACAGACATCATATATTAGGGTCTGCTACTGGGAGTACTGTCAAACATACTTCCCCTAAACGAATTTTAGAATTTGAAATATCACTACCAAATTTAAAAATCCAAAAATATATAGGTATAGTATTAAACAGTATCGATAAAAAAATTGAAAATAACCAAAAAATCATAGCAAACCTTGAAGAACTTTCACAAACACTGTTCAAACGTTGGTTTGTTGATTTTGAATTTCCTGATGAAAATGGAAATCCCTACAAATCAAGTGGTGGAGAAATGGTTGAGAGTGAATTAGGTGAGATACCTAAAGGTTGGATTGTTAATAACATTAATGATTTTGCAAATAATAATGTTATTACTGGTAAAACACCAAGTACAAAAGTAAAAGAAAATTATTCTGAAACAGGTATTCCTTTTTTAACAATTCCAGACATGCATAAAGATGTATTTGCATTAAACACTGAAAGATATATTAGTGAGACTGGTATTGAAAAATTAGAAAAAAAAATATTAGAAAAAAATTCGCTAGCAATTAGTTGCATTGCTACTCCTGGACTAGTTAGTATAATTTCTAATGATACATTAACTAATCAGCAGATTAATAGCTTCACACCTAATAAAACTGAACTATACTATCTATATTTTTATTTAAAAGGTATGAGAAATTATATTCGTGATTTAGGCAGTGGTGGTAGTGCTACATTGAATTTAAATAAGACACAGTTTGAAAAAATTAAATTAGTTAAACCAATAAATGAATTATTATTGAAATATGATAAATTAGTACATTCCAATTTTGAAATAATTTTGAATTTCCAAAAAGAAAATAACTATTTAATACAACTACGTGATACGTTACTACCAAAATTAATGTCGGGAGAAATAGAGATACCTGATGATATGGAGGTGAATAAAGATGAGCTTTCAATTTAGTGAAGATGATTTAGAACAAGTTGCGCTTGAATGGTTTGAAGAACTGGGCTATACAATTAAGAATGGCAGAGAAATTAGTGAAACAGGTATTACGCCTGAACGAGAAAGCGATAAAGACGTTGTGCTGGATAACCGTTTAGAAAACGCTTTAAGACGTATTAACCCAGATTTACACAACAATGCAATTCAACAAGCAATTCATGAAATATCCATAGAAAAATCACCAAATTCAATTGAAAATAATCGAATATTCCATGAAATGATCACAAATGGGATTGAAGTAGAACATTATAATGAAGATGGAGAAACAATCAATGATTTGGTTTATGTATTCGACTTTAATAACCCAGGAAATAATGACTTCCTGGCTGTGAATCAATTGACGGTAGTAAATGGTGATTACAATAAACGACCAGACGTTGTATTGTTTATCAATGGTTTACCTGTTGTTGTCATTGAACTTAAAAGTTCTACTAATGAATCTGTAGGTGTAGAAGATGGTTATCATCAATTGGAAACTTATAAAATGAGAATTCCTCAATTATTTAATCACAATGCTGTATTGGTAACAAGTGATGGTATTAATACAAAAGCGGGCTCTATGACTGCAGATTATGATCGTTTCATGACATGGCGAACAAAAGATGGTAAGACTGAAGCTTCGTCTACAATGGCAAGTTTAGATGTATTAATCCATGGCATGTTAAATAAAGAAGTATTATTAGATTTAATTCGACATTTCATTTTATTTCAAGATGATGGTAAAGGTAATATTGTTAAAATTTTAGCTGCTTATCATCAATATTATGCGGTTAATAAAGCCGTTGATCGCGCAATAGAAGCCACTTCTGACCAAGGAGATGGTAAAGGTGGCGTTATTTGGCATACTCAGGGCTCAGGTAAAAGTTTGACGATGGTTTTCTTTTCGGGAAAATTAATTCAAAAGCTAAATAACCCTACTTTAGTTGTGGTAACTGACCGTAATGACCTAGATAATCAACTACATAGTACTTTTGTAAAATCTAAAGGTCGTTCTGGTAAGGGATTATTAAGACAGACGCCTAAACAAGCAGATTCTCGTAAAGAGTTGAAAGAACTATTATCAGTTGAATCTGGAGGGATTGTATTTACAACAATGCAGAAATTCGAACCAGAAGAAGGCAAAGTTACTATGGATGCCCTAACAGAACGCAGAAATGTCATTGTAATGGCCGATGAAGCACACCGTACACAATATGGTTTTAGCGCATCTTACGACGAAAAAGGTGAAGGTATTAAATATGGTTATGCCAAATATTTAAGAGATGCTTTACCTAACGCTTCATTTGTTGGATTCACTGGAACGCCTGTATCTTCGACAGACAAAAATACACAGATGGTTTTTGGAAATTACATTGATGTGTATGATATGACGCAAGCTGTTGAAGACGGTAGTACGGTTAAAATATATTATGAAAGCCGAATAATCCCATTAAATTTACCTACAGATTTAGATATTGATGCAGCTTATGATGATATTACTTCCGGACAAGAAGACGATGTCAAAACACGATTAAAGTCTAAATGGTCTCGAATAGAAGCATTATCAGGCTCAGAACAACGTGTTCATTCTCTAGCAACTGATATTATCAATCACTTTGAAACAAGACAAAAGGCGATGAAAGGTAAAGGCATGATTGTCACAATGAGTCGCCGTATAGCGGTTGATTTATATGATGAAATTGTAAGACTAAAACCCGAATGGCATTCAGATGATGATAACCAAGGTGTTATCAAAGTTGTAATGACAGGTTCATCAAGCGATCCTAAAAACTTCCAGAGACATATTGGTCCTAAAAAAAGAAGGAACCTGCTAGAGAGTCGTATGAAAGATGTTGAAGATGAATTACAACTCGTTATTGTGAGAGATATGTGGTTAACAGGTTTTGATGTACCTTCTATGCATACCATGTATATTGATAAACCAATGCATGGGCATAATCTAATGCAAGCAATTGCACGTGTGAATAGAGTGTTTAAAGACAAACCTGGTGGCTTAATTGTGGACTATGTAGGTATCGCTGAAAGTCTTAAAGAAGCTTTAAAAGAGTATACAGATTCTGATAAAGATCAAACGGGTGTGGATACAGATAAAGCTTTAGAAATTATGTTAATGAAATACGATGTCATTCAAGATATGTTATATAATCATGATTATTCTGACTTCGAATCAGATAAAAAATCTGATCGATATAATGTCATCTCAAATACGATGGATTATGTGATTGGCTTAGGCGAAGAAGAAAGACAAAGATTTGTGAATACAGTCACTGAACTTGGCAAAGCTTTCGCTTTATGTGCAACAGAAGAAGCAGCTCAAGAATTAAATAGTGAAATTGCATTCTTAAAAGCCGTTAAAGCAGGCATCATTAAATTATTAGCGCCACCACCAGGAGATGATGAACGTAAAAAATCCCCAGCTGAAGTTGAAGCTGAAATTAATCAGTTGATATCAAAATCCGTTGTAACTGAAGAAGTTGTAGATATATATCAAACACTCGGTTTAGAAAACCCAGATATCTCTATTTTATCTGACGATTTCTTAAAAGATGTAGAAGGATTACAACAGAAAAATGTAGCAGTTGAATTATTGAATAAATTACTTAAAGGGCAAGTTAAGTCATTAATGAAAACGAACGCAACCGTATCCAAACAATTTTCTGAAATGCTAGGTAAATCTATTCAAAAATACAACAATCGGTCTATAGAAGCTTCTAAAGTTATTGAAGAATTAATACAAATGGCAAAAGAAATTAATCAAGAGCAGCAACGAGGTAAAAATTTAGGCTTGAGTACAGAAGAAATTGCTTTTTATGATGCATTAGCTTCACATGAAACAGCTAAAGAAGCTTTGGGCGATAAAGAGTTAAGAGCCATTGCACATGAGTTAACTAAAACAGTTAAGGATAACATGAGTGTTGATTGGTCTAAACGAGACAGTGCTAAAGCTAAAATGAGAGTCCAAGTTAGAAGATTATTGAAGAAATATGGTTATCCACCTGACCTTCAAAAAATGGCTGTTGAACAAGTGGTAGAACAAGCTGAATTAATGGCAAGTCAGCAATAAAAACATATAAGAATGCGGTTAGAGAAAAATTATTTCTCTAACCGCATTTATTAATTTCAAAATATGATTTAATGAATTATGAGTTTTATTGCTTCTAAATACTTTTCAAAATATTGGTTAAGCATTTAGAATTCACTTGTGATTTCAGATTAGATACATATCTGTCATTTTTAGTCTTTTATAATCGCATATCTATATTAATCTAAATTTACTTGAACTGTTGATTCTACTTCACCAGCATTGTTAACTTCTTCAACTAGTCCAGTCGGTGTTACGACAAAAACATAAGATCCATGCCCACTCTTATTATTTGCAAGAATTTTCCAATCATCATCTTCATTTTTAACTGGATCTTGGAAAGTTATTAAATCTTTATCAAACTCACCGTCATACATTTCATCTAATCCGGCAAGTAAATAATCAAAAACATTATCTCTAGTCACTTGTTGTTCATCATTTATATTTTCTTCTGTTGTAGATTGATCTTGACTATTATTTTGACTTTCATTCGATTGATTCTCATTATTAGATGTTTCACTAATATTTTGTGAATTATTGTCGTCATTTTCTTTTTGCTGTGCTTGTAATTTATTTTTTTCTAACTCTACTTCCTGATATTTGTTGTATCCAAAAAATCCAACAGCTGCTAATATGCCAATGATGGCAATTACTGTTATTGTACTTAATAATTTTTTCATGATTTTTTCATCCTTAAATTTAATAATTGCCACCTTGACCATTGGCGCGTGCTTCAACTTGACCTCTCAAGTAACCAACATAATCACCAGATCCATCTGCAGCTTCATCAACAGAAGCAGCTTCTTCTTCACTCATCCCTTCTTTATAAGCATCTAGGAATTCGTCATCAGACATGTTTTTAGCATCTTCAGCAGTATATTTAGGTGAGCTTTCTTCTGTATTTTCTTCATTTGTAGCTCCACCACCAGATTGAGCCATTACACCTTTTTCGAACTCTTCCTCTTCTTCAGGAGAATCAAATTCACCAGTATAGTCTATGCCGTTCTTAGTTTTTTTAATTACTTCACCATCTTCTGTTGTTCGAACTTCATCAGTATTAAGTTCCTCATTTGTAGTATTATTTTGGTTATTACTTATGTTTGCTGATTCTTGGAGTTCAGTTTGGTTTGAAGCTTTATCTTGTTGTTCATTTTTTGAAGTTTTGTTCTTACTATCTTTTTGTTTTTTTTCAGTTACTTTAGTTTCTTCTTTTTTAACTTCTAAATCTTTGTAACTGCCATATGCAAATATAACAGCAACTCCCAATACTGCAACTAATAAAACAACGCCTAAACTTGCGAAAACTTTCTTCACACTATTATTCCCCATTCTATAATTATTTTAATTATATATTAATCTATTTTGCTACGCTTTTCTACTATTATTTTAATTTTATATCAATTTATTTTGCTACGCTTCACTATTATTATTTTAAAAAATTAATTTATATACTTATATGTCCATTTCTGTCTGGCTTTTGGATTAAGGGGATGCATGATTTCATTGGTTGCTGGATTAATAAGTTGTTTCACTTTCTTCTTATGTGGCTTCAACATTTCTAATATTTCATTAACGCGTGATTCAACAACGGGTTTTTTAGCGTATGCACCCCAAGCTAATATCACTTCATCTGATTCTTTTACTGCCTTCATAATTTGAATATCTGTATGCTTATCATAGGCATTTTCCAGATGTTTTAGGTTGATTGGTGTCGTTATATTAGAGTATAGATTCACAAAATTGATTGAACCAAATGCATCCATTTCTGATACTTTGTTCATAATGAGCTGAGTTGTCAAATCAATATTGAGAATGCCATCATAATGCGGATACATTGTAATGATTGTGATCGTTTGTTTTTCACTGTCCCATGTTTTCTTAAGTAGATAGCGATGTTGTTGGTCATCACTGAATATAGCTTCGGTTTCTAATGTACTTTTGATTGTTTTCATGTAATTTTCACTCCTCTAGTATTCTTCTGGTAATAACATGACGTAATAAGAAAGGTCTACATCATCTTCTCGGATAATATAGACCTTATTTATATTGATAGCTTTTGAATAATTAGCTTTATGTGTTTTGATGTACTCAGGACGTTCTTGTTTGTGTTTGATATATAATTGATCATTATGCATGCTGAACTGGAAGATATGAAAGTAATCTATTGCTTCTAGTTCCTTGGACTGTTCGTTTTCACGTTGTGCTACTAGTTTCCATAATTGTTGTTGTAAGATGATAGGTAAGTTATTGGCAATACCTCGAGTAATATATCTATTCATAAGCGTTTTCCTTTCGTTCTGATTCTTTCATCCAAATGATAATTTCATTAAGAATTGTAATGACGAGTTGTGTAATTTTGATGTATTTATGCATATTATTGTCCTCCTGTTAGTAAGTATCGTTGATCCAAAAGGGGCATGATAGTGTTGTGTAGATATAAGAAATCCATATCATGATTTTCATCGATATAGCCGATGGCTATGAGTTGTTTTTGATAGTAGAGGATGAAGGGATAGATATTACTTTCGTGCAGTGTGTCACAGTAGTAGGTATTAGTCTGTAGTATTTTATCACTAAGTGGACCAAGTCTTACATATTGATTGGGTAAGATATCATCAGCGATTTCTTCGATGGATTCACATTCCCATTTTTCATCCCTTGGCAGATTGAATAAGTTGGTTATATAGTGCTTGAGTTGTAGTTCTAATGTCATTGTTATGACCTCCTAATGTATTTGGTTGATGTATACATGTGATACATCATTTAGATAATATAAGTTTGAAATAATGTTTGTTTCGCTTAGAAATCCCACTGAAATACAGAAAATATCCCAATCGAAAATCATCACAATTGTTGATATGACAAGGAAATCCCGTTATCCCGCTCATTTCTCGGGAAATATAGCTATATATTTATATATGATTTGGATTTGTAGATGTCAGTACGACTTACTTTTTCTTTTTATATTATTTATTTATAAATAATAATGGGATTTCGGGATTACGCTTGCGTATTCCTTATCCTACATGTATTTATCAAATCCCATTGCTATCCCGTTCATATTTTATTTTGGGATGTTCTTTCGTCATACAATATAAGCTTCATATCGAGTTATGACTGATTAGTTTGTTGAAATATTTGATAGATGCGTGTTATTGAATGACGAAAGGACAAGTATGTTTATATTATATTTTGAGAAAGAGGGTTTGAGGTAAAAATAAAGACGAAGTGCTGAAACGCACTTCGTCGAGAGAAGAATGATTAAATTTGATTTTGTAGTTATTATAATTTTGATTCTAATTGGTGGACAAGATGAGTTAGCATTGTATTAATCGGTGTAGGTATATTAAATTCTTTTCCATAAGCAGCTATTTGTCCATTAAGGTAGTCTATTTCAGTTAAGCGGCCATTTGAATAATCTTGATGCATTGATGGGTAATGAAGTCCTTGAGCTTCTTTTGGATAGGCTGATACAACTTTTTTAAAAAGCTCATTACGATCCAAATGAATGTCTTTTGCCTTTGCAACTGCGACAATTTCATCAATAATTGGCATAATCATTTCATCTGATTGTGCATAATTACCAAATTCGTAAATGGTTTTGTTTAATATCGTACATAGAGGATTTAAAACACTATTGAGTGTAGCTTTAGACCATATTGATTCGAATACATTGGAACTAATTTGTGCATTCAAGCCAGAGTCATTGAATATTTGAAGTATAGTATTAGCTTGTTCATCTACTTCACCATCTGCTCTTTGTAGATATATAGATCCTTCGCCTTCGAGTAATAATTGACCTGGCCCGCGCAGTCCAGCTGTCCACATAGTTACGCCAAGATAGATTTGTGATAGCGGAACAATTTGTGATAATCGCTCTTCATGACCTAAGCCATTCATCATACTTAATATAGCTGTCCCACTATGAATACAGCCAGCTTCTTGTAAACGTTGTAACATCTCTTCAGATTGCATAGCTTTGGTTAATATTATGATGAGATCAAATTCAGCTGAAACATCTTTGGTTAATATTGCGGGAATGTTAATTGAGTAGTTATCTGTTTCTGTTTTAATGTTCATGCCATCTTGATTAATTTGATTAACATGCTCTTCCCAATTATCTATAAGTGTTACGTCATAACCAGCTTCTTTTATAGAAATACCAATTCTTCCACCCATTGCGCCTGCACCTGCTATGGCTATTTTGTACATAAAATACACTCCTTAGCTATTTTTAGATTTTATAATAAATATTACAATATAATTGAATTATATCATTTTAGACCTTTTAGTGAATTGTTGCGCAATTCTTTGATTTGAACCATCATTCAGTTGGTTATCATATTATGGTTTTTAGTATTATTTGAAAATCCCATTGAAATACAGAAAATATCCCAATCGAAAATCATCACAATTATTGATATGACGAGGAAATCCCGTTATCCCGCTTATTTCTCGGGAAATATAGCTATATATTTATATATGATTTGGATTTGTAGATGTCAGTACGACTTACTTTTTCTTTTTATATTATTTAATTATAAATAATAATGGGATTTCGGGATTACGCTTGCGTAATCCTTCTTATACATGAAGTTATCAAATCCCATTGCTATCCCGTTCATATTTTATTTTGGGATGTTCTTTCGTCATACAATATAAGCTTCACATTGAGTTGTGACTTGTTAGTATGTTGAAAAGGTTCGTTAGATGGGTGTTATTGAATGACGAAAGGACAGTACATAGATATTAGATTTGAAAGTAGAGTGTTTGAGGCAAAAACAAAGACGAAGTGCTGAGGAGCACTTCGTCTAGATTGGTATTATTGAAAAGTTGTTTAATAATTTCATTATTGAGCTTGAGAGTGACATAGAATTGCTTTTTATGATTCTCATCTTTACGAATATCAATACGGTCAATAACCGTTAGGTACAAAGCTTTGAGCTGTGATTTATCCATGGATTCTATATTTTGAAATATTCGTTGTAATAGGGCAGCGATTTGTTTCTTATCATAAGATGGTTTCTCTTGATTTTGTTGTTGCTTAAGTTGATTGATTTGAGTTGTGATGTCATTGAGTTGTTTTTCATACTGATGAATCGTATTTTTAAGCACAGATGTTAAGTCTGGATTATCTTCAAGCGTTTTTATCAAGTTATCTAATTTGATTTGGACCTCATCATATTGTTGTTGCTTATATGCGATATCATGATTGAGTGCAGACGTATCAATTTGATGTTCTTGATTGACACGCTCAACGACTTGCTTGATAACCTTGTCGCTTTTAACAATTTCGAGTATTTGATCCATAACATATTTTTCAATTACATCGGCTCTGACACTATTCGCAGAACATACTTTTGACCCTTTATTACGAAAGTTACTACACGAATAGTAGCGAATGCGTTTTTTAGTACCATCTTTAAGTGTATTAACTGTTGTGCTCGCAGACATTGAAGCAGAACATTGGGGACACGAAATTAATCCAGTTAAAATATTGGTTCCTTTACCATGAACTTGTGGTTTTTCACTTACTTGTTTTTTACGTGCTTGGACTTTATCCCATAATGATTGGCTAATAATAGGGGTGTGTTTGCCTTCGGCGATTACTGGTTTATCATTCAAGCCTTTACGACGTTTATCATTCCAATCTTTGTATTTCGCGAATTGAATTTTACCAATATAGAATGGGTTTGAGAGAATATAAGTAACAGCTGAAATACTAAAAGGATTACCTTTCTTAGTGACATAACCTTTATGATTAAGTGCATTCGCAATTTTACGGTAACCATGACCTTTGGCGTAAGATTCAAAAATATATTTCACAATATTAGCTTCATGCTGATTAATCATCAAATCTTTTTTATTATCTGGTATGTTATTATATCCTAAAGGAAGATTACCTTGGTAATAGCCTTCTAAGGCTCTTTGATGTTGTCCGGTGTAAATATTCTCTAAAATGGTATTTCTTTCAAATTCGGAAAAACTTGCAAGTATTTGTAACATGAGTTTACCAGAAGAAGTGTTGACTTCCATACGCTCAGACAAACTGAAAAATTCGACATTTTGTTTATGCAAATCTTCGACAATTTTGAGTAAGTCTGATGTATTACGTGCGAGTCGATTTGTTTTATACACCATAACACAATCAATATGACCTTTATTCGCATCATGTAACATACGTTGAAGTGCAGGGCGGTTCATAGACTTTCCTGAAATACCACGATCAGCGTATATATCTTTGACTTCGAAATGATGGAAGTTACAATATTCTTTGATTTGATTGATTTGACCGTCGATACTATAACCCTCTGCACTTTGCATTTCTGTTGATACGCGGACATAGATACCGACACGTTTTTGTTTGAGTTGTTGCATGATTTTTTCATCCTTTCTGATTAAGCAATCGATGATTGTGCTGTTTGATTGACGATGTTTAAGGGCTCATTTTTGAAATAGATACCTGTAAGCGTTTTACTTTTGGTAATATGAATTTCATCGATGTAAGGGTACAACATGTTTAACGTGAAACTTTTCTGTATAACCTTTTGTAGTGATGCTTTTATACGAATATCACTTATTGCTTGTATAGGTTTATTCTGTAGATTAATTGATTGGGACTGTTCTCTGAATGTTTCTACATCAATTTTTCCTTGTGCTAAATTTTCAATAAGCTTTTCCTGAGTTAATGTGTTACTAGTATCATGCATCCTTTGTCTTTTGAGTCGTTGACGAATAGTATGGTTTATTTTTGAATAGAGCTGTTGATTTTGAAAGAAGTCCTGACAAGTCGCTAAAACACTTGTTTCTAATTCTTGTGCGTTGATTCCTTTAAATTCACAAACAAAGCGAGCATTATTCATATTTTGCGGACAGACATAGTAACGCAATGAATGATCTGTTTTTCGGACAGTTATGTTTGTGAGTGTCGAATGACAATAGGGACATTTGATTTTTTGTTTGAGTTGATTTTCTGACGGCTTACGTTTGACTTGTTTCTGAGTTCGGGTAACTTGAGCTTCTTCGTATATCGTTGTACTGACAATAGCTGGGAACATGTTTTCATATTGTCCGTATTGATTGATAACACGGCCACAGTAATTAGGGTTAAGGATAATATTACGCACTTGATAGGGCTTGCGATTAATGAGTTTATCATCAGCTTCTAAGTATTGCGCAATTTTTTTATAACCATAACCTTGAAGGTAATAATTGAACACAGCTTTTACTGTTGGTGCTTTTACTGTGTCTATCGTGAATGTACCATTATGATAGTGATACCCAAAGGGTGCATGTGTTGTAATCAGTTTACCTTGTTTCGCTTTTTCTTTGATTCCATTTTTGACTTGTTCACCTATATTATCAGATTCTAGTTCAGCCAAGCTGATGAAAATATTGAGTTTGAGCCGATCGAATGCTTTATCCATATCAAAATAGCCATCATGAACACTTAAGATATGAACATGATATTTTTGACACAATTTCATGAGTTTTAATGCATTTTTAAGATTGCGATGAAGTCGGTTTAATCTATAACAACATAATACGTCACATTGTCCCTGTTGAATTAGTTCAGTAATTTGTTGATAACCATTCCGCTTATCAGTACGTCCTGATTGTTTATCGCTATAAAAGGTAATGTGTTGAATATTATGTTTTTCGGCTAATACCTTGATGGTTTGTTTTTGTGCTGCTAAGGATTGTTGCTTTGTAGTGCTCTGTCGTAAGTAACCCATTGCTTGTTTCATCCTGTTTCCTCCTTCCACAGTGATAATATATATTTATGAACGAATTTATAGATGAGCCCAACACCAGTGAGGTGTTGGGCGTTATTATTAGTCATCAAAGTGATTGATTTCTTCAATCACTAAATCAGCGAGTAATGTGATTAATTCGTCCATATGGTTCAACCTCCAAATATCAAATTATATTGAATTGATAACATGTTGCATTGTTATTCGTTCACTCTGTGTACTTGGAACAATATGTTCAGTTATCTCTTTTTCATTTATGAATTCAGGGTACAAGTGATAAAATTTTAGTAGCTTCTGTTCCGTTTCAGTTAATACATATTGTTGCATATGGTAGTATCTGTCGATATAATTAACGACAATAGGTTTTTGATGATCATCGACTTCTACTGAATCAATTGTGTAATTTAATAAGTTGACGTTTGTTTTCATTTTTATGCCTCCGATTAATTTAATGAGCTACAACGCATAGCGCGTTGTAGCGATATTTATATTTAGAGTTCTAAATCGCCCTTTTCTTCCCATTCTCTACCATCTTTAACAAATTTGTTGAGTAATTCCTTATTTGTTGTATTATTATCAAATTGCGGTGGTGTGTATGGTTCAGAATTTGAGCTTAAACCGAGAACAGGTGCAAACTCACTAGGCAATACAAGATGGTAGAACAAGATCGTTTTTGTTTTGCCTTGAGTATCTTTGACATTACGTTTGATAGCTATCCGATCGGAATCCATCTGGATATATCCTTCTGCTCTTAAACTATCTATTACATTTTTTACATCTTGGTATTGGTTTTCTTCTAACATATGTTTAAAAACATCTTTAAGCATCTTGACTTGAATGTGATCGTCTTTCAGCTCAATAAGGCCATAATTTTCAGTCATTATGGAGAGTTTTTTACTTTCTGCAAACTTACTACGATTGCGTGCCACGAATTGAACCACACTATCAATCGCTTTGGCCGCCAAACTGCGTTCACTTACGGAATCTACATGATAACTAACTAGGTACTCTCTAACTGCGATCAAATCGATAGGGGTTGCAATTACACGTTCTAATATTCTTGCTGATGTCGTTATTGTTGCATAGCGTTTGAACATTCGAATACCTACATTGTTTGTTTCACTGTTAAGCTGAGTTTTGAACCAATCGTGTTCTCTATGAAACCACTTGATTACTTCAGATTCACGATTTAGAAGATATTCAGCTACTAACGGCATTACGTGTCCATAGTTTTTTGATGTTCCTTTTTTAATGGCGTCCGCATTGTCAGCGCTTGTCGTAAAGGCTTCAGATATTTCGATGCATCTTGCTCTCAAACCATCATTTGCACTAGCATCTTTGAATATTGTGTGTTCTGCTGTACTAATCACACTAGATCCAAAGTGGTGAGGATTTTTTACATTTCCTTCTCGATTAGCACGTAGACGACCTTGCCCCTCTGCTAGGGAATAAAGTAAACCATTTGTATCTTTAAAGGTAGCTGCTGATAATTCATCTAAGGCAATAGGAACACCAAAGTTGTTACTTAAGTATCCTTCAATTGCATTACGGGTGCCGTTCCAACCTCTGAATAATGTTTGGTCACCTTTAGATGGATTACCTGCTATTGAAACTGCTAATGCCGCTGCAGTCGATTTACCCGTACTAGAGTTCCCCATAAATGAAAATATCGTGCCAAAATATTCGACTTCATGCTTTGTTTTTAAGAACGCAGTCACTAATGAAGAAACACCAAATATCACAGCAAGCT
>NZ_JAFEQJ010000038.1:0-3119 GCF_016890655.1 Staphylococcus sp. GDY8P72P
AACCAAGTAAAACCTATTAAAATTGATTAAGTCTTCGATCGATTAGTATTCGTCAGCTCCACATATCACTATGCTTCCACCTCGAACCTATTAACCTCATCATCTTTGAGGGATCTTATAACCGAAGTTGGGAAATCTCATCTTGAGGGGGGCTTCATGCTTAGATGCTTTCAGCACTTATCCCGTCCATACATAGCTACCCAGCGATGCCGTTGGCACGACAACTGGTACACCAGAGGTATGTCCATCCCGGTCCTCTCGTACTAAGGACAGCTCCTCTCAAATTTCCTACGCCCACGACGGATAGGGACCGAACTGTCTCACGACGTTCTGAACCCAGCTCGCGTACCGCTTTAATGGGCGAACAGCCCAACCCTTGGGACCGACTACAGCCCCAGGATGCGATGAGCCGACATCGAGGTGCCAAACCTCCCCGTCGATGTGAACTCTTGGGGGAGATAAGCCTGTTATCCCCGGGGTAGCTTTTATCCGTTGAGCGATGGCCCTTCCATGCGGAACCACCGGATCACTAAGTCCGTCTTTCGACCCTGCTCGACTTGTAAGTCTCGCAGTCAAGCTCCCTTATGCCTTTACACTCTGTGAATGATTTCCAACCATTCTGAGGGAACCTTTGAGCGCCTCCGTTACTCTTTAGGAGGCGACCGCCCCAGTCAAACTGTCCATCTGACACTGTCTCCCACCATGATCAATGGTGCGGGTTAGAAATCCAACACAGCGAGGGTAGTATCCCACCAACGCCTCCACGTAAGCTAGCGCTCACGTATCTAAGGCTCCTACCTATCCTGTACAAGCTGTGCCGAATTTCAATATCAGACTACAGTAAAGCTCCACGGGGTCTTTCCGTCCTGTCGCGGGTAACCTGCATCTTCACAGGTACTATGATTTCACCGAGTCTCTCGTTGAGACAGTGCCCAAATCGTTACGCCTTTCGTGCGGGTCGGAACTTACCCGACAAGGAATTTCGCTACCTTAGGACCGTTATAGTTACGGCCGCCGTTTACTGGGGCTTCGATTCGTAGCTTCGCAGAAGCTAACCACTCCTCTTAACCTTCCAGCACCGGGCAGGCGTCAGCCCCTATACATCACCTTACGGTTTAGCAGAGACCTGTGTTTTTGATAAACAGTCGCTTGGGCCTATTCACTGCGGCTTTCCTGGGCGTGAACCCTAGAAAGCACCCCTTCTCCCGAAGTTACGGGGTCATTTTGCCGAGTTCCTTAACGAGAGTTCGCTCGCTCACCTTAGAATTCTCATCTTGACTACCTGTGTCGGTTTGCGGTACGGGCACCATAATTCTAGCTAGAGGATTTTCTTGGCAGTGTGAAATCAACGACTCGAGGAATAAATTCCTCTCCCCATCACAGCTTGACCTTAATGAGTACCGGATTTGCCTAATACTCAGTCTTACTGCTTGGACGTACAATCCAATCGTACGCTTCGCCTATCCTACTGCGTCCCCCCATCGCTTAAAACGAATTGAGGTGGTACAGGAATATCAACCTGTTGTCCATCGCCTACGCCTTTCGGCCTCAGCTTAGGTCCCGACTAACCCAGAGCGGACGAGCCTTCCTCTGGAAACCTTAGTCAATCGGTGGACGGGATTCTCACCCGTCTTTCGCTACTCACACCGGCATTCTCACTTCTAAGCGCTCCACATGTCCTTGCGATCATGCTTCAACGCCCTTAGAACGCTCTCCTACCATTGTCCTACGGACAATCCACAGCTTCGGTAATATGTTTAGCCCCGGTACATTTTCGGCGCAGTGTCACTCGACTAGTGAGCTATTACGCACTCTTTAAATGATGGCTGCTTCTAAGCCAACATCCTAGTTGTCTGGGCAACGCCACATCCTTTTCCACTTAACATATATTTTGGGACCTTAGCTGGTGGTCTGGGCTGTTTCCCTTTCGAACACGGACCTTATCACCCATGTTCTGACTCCCAAGTTAAATTGATTGGCATTCGGAGTTTGTCTGAATTCGGTAACCCGAGAAGGGCCCCTCGTCCAAACAGTGCTCTACCTCCAATAATCATCACTTGAGGCTAGCCCTAAAGCTATTTCGGAGAGAACCAGCTATCTCCAGGTTCGATTGGAATTTCTCCGCTACCCACAACTCATCCGCTCACTTTTCAACGTAAGTCGGTTCGGCCCTCCATTCAGTGTTACCTGAACTTCAGCCTGGTCATGGGTAGATCACCTGGTTTCGGGTCTACGACCAAATACTCAACGCCCTATTCAGACTCGCTTTCGCTGCGGCTCCACATTTGCTGCTTAACCTTGCATCAGATCGTAACTCGCCGGTTCATTCTACAAAAGGCACGCCATCACCCATTAACGGGCTCTGACTACTTGTAAGCACACGGTTTCAAGTTCTCTTTCACTCCCCTTCCGGGGTACTTTTCACCTTTCCCTCACGGTACTGGTTCACTATCGGTCACTAGAGAGTATTTAGCCTTGGGAGATGGTCCTCCCGGATTCCGACGGAATTCCACGTGCTCCGTCGTACTCAGGATCCACTCAAGAGTGTATAAATTTTCGACTACAGGATTATTACCTTCTTTGATTTATCTTTCCAGATAATTCGTCTAATTTATACATTTGTAACTCCGTATAGAGTGTCCTACAACCCCAATAAGCAAGCTTATTGGTTTGGGCTCTTCCCGTTTCGCTCGCCGCTACTCAGGGAATCGATTTTTCTTTCTCTTCCTCCGGGTACTAAGATGTTTCAGTTCTCCGGGTATGCCTTCAGACATGATATATATTCACATGTCGATAACACGACATAACTCGTGCTGGGTTTCCCCATTCGGAAATCTCTGGATCACAGCTTACTTACAGCTCCCCAAAGCATATCGTCGTTAGTAACGTCCTTCATCGGCTTCTAGTGCCAAGGCATCCACCGTGCGCCCTTAATAACTTAATCGTTTGTTTAAATCAAACATTGTTTCATTTAAACCCAAAATGTTATTAATCTGTGAGTGTTCTTTCGAACACTAGCGATTATTTGTTTTGAATTCAAGCTTTTTCAAACTTTAATTCACTCGGTTTTGCTTGGTAAAATCTATATTTTACTTACTTATCTAGTTTTCAATGTACAA
>NZ_JAFEQJ010000038.1:4344-4816 GCF_016890655.1 Staphylococcus sp. GDY8P72P
CCCTACTGCTGCCTCCCGTAGGAGTCTGGACCGTGTCTCAGTTCCAGTGTGGCCGATCACCCTCTCAGGTCGGCTACGTATCGTTGCCTTGGTAAGCCATTACCTTACCAACTAGCTAATACGGCGCGGGTCCATCTATAAGTGATAGCAAAACCATCTTTCACTTTAGAACCATGCGGTTCTAAATGTTATCCGGCATTAGCCCCGGTTTCCCGGAGTTATTCCAGTCTTATAGGTAGGTTACCCACGTGTTACTCACCCGTCCGCCGCTAACGTCAAAGGAGCAAGCTCCTTATCTGTTCGCTCGACTTGCATGTATTAGGCACGCCGCCAGCGTTCATCCTGAGCCAGGATCAAACTATCCATAAAAAATTATGATGTGTGATTATCTCATAAAATACTAAGTTGTGTGTTATCTCTAACACTTTTAAAACAACGATCTTGTATTTGCGTGTCGAATTAACGTTGACAT
>NZ_JAFEQJ010000039.1:0-6465 GCF_016890655.1 Staphylococcus sp. GDY8P72P
ACCTCACAATGTAATTACAGATCAGGCACCTTCAACGAAGGTAGCAATGGCTAAAGTTATTAAAGCTTTTAAACTTTAACCTGACTGCCATTGTACATCGAAATATCTGAATAACCTCATTGAGCAAGATCACCGTCATATTAAAGTAAGAAAGACAAGGTATCAAAGTATCAATACAGCAAAGAATACTTTAAAAGGTATTGAATGTATTTACGCTCTATATAAAAAGAACCGCAGGTCTCTTCAGATCTACGGATTTTCGCCATGCCACGAAATTAGCATCATGCTAGCAAGTTAAGCGAACACTGACATGATAAATTAGTGGTTAGCTATATTTTTTACTTTGCAACAGAACCTAAATCTTTATAGTTAGTAGACTTTTCTTTTTCTTCATCTTCTAATTTTTGTCGGCTAGTAAACTCTTCTAGTAAATCATCTACATCTACATCAGTCATAATTAAATCGTCAAAGTTTAAAAATTCAAATTCAGTTGCGATTTCTTCCCAATCTTTAAAATCTTCATACTCTATATAATTATCATATTCATGAGATAATTCTTTAATAATTCGATTATTCTTCAAATCTAGTGTAACCTGAATCTCAAATTCTTCATTATCTCCTTTTGTAGTATATGCCAAAGGACATTGTAAGCTAGAATCAAAAACTTCTTCATCTTCATTATCATGGCCGAACTCTACCTGCTTATACTCCTTAATGTGTTCACAAATTTTTAAATAACTTTCAATCATATTTTCATTCATATTGACCACTCCTTAAAATTTTTCTTTTAGAAATTATTTATTTTTGCTGTGTTGTGAAGCCACTGCAACAAGCCGTTACGTTGAGATTGCAAGGGTTCAAGCAATAAAAGTTTTTAGACTGGCCGTATGGCCACAAATAAAAAGTTTTTTGCCCCTTGCAAGATCATCACGTAGGCTTGTTAAAAGCACAATCTTTGATTGTGCGTGTGAGCGTATCAACACAAAAAAATAAATTCTAAAAAATGGCAATAAAGGGAAAGTGAAACCTCACTTGCCCTCCATCTAATACTATGAACAGTTAATAAAATCGTATACATTAAAAATCTTCAATTTATAGGTCAAAATCGTTATCTTGCTAACATTTTTGATCATTATAGTGGTATATTCTATTTTTTAGTGTTCATGACTATGCGTAATATCATCATCCCTGCACATTACAGAATCCTTATGAGGGTGGTTTTCACTCTCCATCTGAATCGTTGCATGTCCAATATTCTCATCTTCCAACTCGTCTTCAATTGTTCTCAGAATTTCCTGGCTTTCCTGAATAGAAATGGTACCATCTACCACCACATGGCATGAAAGTGCATTTTGGCCACTTGTAATACTCCATACATGTAGATCATGCATATTATTTACTCCTGGAATGCTCTCTATGGTTTTAATCACTGCGTCAATTTCAACGTTTTTAGGGGTACCCTCCATCAATACATGAACGGCATCTTTTGTCACACGCCACCCACTTATCAATACAAGCACTGCAACAATCACACTGGCCAACGGATCTGCCCAGCCCCAGTTGAAGAAGAGGATCATCAGAGCCGCAATAATGGCCCCCACCGATCCAAGCAGATCGCCTATCACATGTAAAAATGCTGCACGTATATTCAAGTTTTCCTTCGTATCCCCGCCTCGCATGAGAATCCATGCTACAAGAATATTTACCAGTAGTCCAATAGTTGCGATGATTAACATACCCGTAGAGGCGACTTCAGGTGGATCTGTAAAACGTTGATAGGCCTCATAGAAAATGTAGATGGCAATCAGTACCAGAGTAACTCCGTTAAATACAGCTGCAAGAATTTCAAATCGTTTATATCCGTATGTTTTACTATAATCGGCCGCTTTTTCTCCAAGTATAAAAGCCAACAAACCGACACCTAGGGAAATTGAATCACTTAACATATGGCCCGCATCAGCTAGTAAGGCGAGGCTATTGGTCAAAATTCCCCCAATCGCTTCGATAATCATATATCCTGTGATGATTATGAAACTGATCATCAAGGTTTTTTTGTTCGCACCATGTGTATGGTTATGTTCATGACTCATTCAATCATCTCCTATTAATATTTATAGATGGGTATAATAGATGGGTTTATATAATTTTTTGGTCAATGGTGACGAGCATGGTTGATTGTTTCTTTCAACATGTTCATTACATGGGCATCATCATGGGAATAATATAGAGTCGTACCTTCCCTTCTATACTTGACCAAGCGCAAATTTTTCAAAAAGCGTAATTGATGCGAAACGGTGGATTGTCTTAAATGTAGGTTTTCAGCAATCTCATTTACGGAATATTCTTTAAGAAACAGCAAATTCAGTATTCTGATTCGTGTTGGATCACTTAATGCTTTGAAAGTTTGGGATACAACAAATAAAGTTTCTTCATCAAGACCTTTTTTATTACCAACAATTTTGTTTTCGTTAATATCTTTTATGATGGCTCACCTCTTACTAATCATAATGGTAGCTCTTAATATAAATATGGTTATATTTATATATACTCATATATTAAAAATGTTTAGCACTATTGTCAATATATTCGTAATGATGAGTACCACCAAATTTATCTTTTTTCTATTACTTCAATTGGCACTCAAGACAATCATTGATAGACTATCTTATACTGGTTTGCAGAAAGGTTCATCTTATAAAAAATTTCAAATGGAAAAGAGGTGCGTTTATCGGAATATTAGAAAAGTTTCAAACCTTGATTATACTGCTCGCTGTTGGTTCAGGTATCTTATTAGGACAAATAGGTGTAATTGAACGATATGCAGAGACACTGGTCGTCCCGTTTTTATTCTTAATGCTCTATGGATTGTTTTTGACGATACCACTGCATCAATTGAAAAAGGCATTTTTAAATATCAGATTCCTTGGCTCCAGTACTATCATTAATTTTATATGGACACCAGTATTAGCCTGGGGGTTGGGGGCTATTTTCTTATCAGATCATCCAGCTTTATGGATTGGTTTTATTATGCTTATGGTGACACCTTGCACGGATTGGTACCTCGCATTTACAGGCATAGCAAAAGGGAATGTGTCTCTTTCAACATCGATTCTACCGATCAATTTGATCCTGCAAGTCGTACTTTTACCTATATACCTACTATTATTCGCTGGCAGCATTGAAACCATTCCTCTCCCAACACTCATTGAGAGTATATTGATTGTACTGATCTTTCCTTTCGTGCTTGCTCACCTTACACGATTTCTATTGAGAAGAAAAGAACTAGTTTTAAGCAATATCGTCATACCCTTTTTCAGCAATGCTCAGATTTTCTTTCTATCATTTGCGATTATGGCAATGTTTGCTTCCCAAGTCTCATACTTGCTTGACCATTTGGAAGTCATTTATATCTTGATTATTCCTATTTTGATATTTTTTATTATCAACTATGTGTTAGGCCGTTTAGTGGGAAGACTACTGAAATTTTCCTATGAAGATACGGTCAGTTTAAGTTTGACGATTATTGCACGAAATTCTCCAGTTGCCTTGGCTATAGCTGTCACCGCTTTTCCAAATCAACCTCTCATTGCTTTGGCTCTGGTCATCGGGCCTTTGATTGAATTGCCTATACTTGCCATTGTGTCCCAAGTACTGCTTTTCACAAAAATGAGTGGAAAGTGAAAGGGAACTACCATATGACTTGGGTGAACTTTATTAAAAACGACCGTTTATTAAATATTTACAGGTTTTAATTTAAATTAGCTATGTCTAATTTGGGTACACCCTAATCATACATATATAGTTGTTGAATTTATAGCAACTGTGACTTTACCTGCTAATTTAGAATAACTTTTCTTGATAAACGAGAAAGCTCAATACATTCACTATTCCATTTTATATTTTTCGAAATTCCATTGATAAATTATAAAAGATCCCCTCATTTTCATAAAAATCATTTGATTTTTCTAAACAAATGGCCACTCTCATTATTGTGGATATGAGAGTGACCATAAATTTTATTTGTTTACTTGTCTATTTAACAAAGGGGATTCTCATTGCATTTATCAATCACTAATTAAATACTTTAAAGAACTAAAATGAAAGATATTAACGAGATTTAAGTTCGTCAGTTGTCATCCATTTGTGATTTTTAACCATTTTATCGTTTTCGGTTGATTTATAATCCACCATATAAACGGTTGTTTTTTCTACATCATCAATTTGAGCTTCTGCACCTTTCATACCAGGCATATGGTCAGCTTCTAATTTAACTGTATCACCTTTTTTAAATCCATTTTTAGGGGCATCTGCAACTTCTTCATTAACGACCCATTTGTGGTTATTTACTTTCTTATCACCATTTTCAGGTGTATAACTCACTACATAAGCATAGGTTTTGTAAGCACCTTTAACTGTCCCTTTAGCATTTTTCATGCCGGGCATATGTCCTGCTGTAATAGTAACTTCATCCCCTTTTTTAAATTTACTATCGTCTGTACGCTTCATATCATCTGGAGTCTTGCTTTCACTTTTATGTTCCATGTGTTCTTCTTCTTTTTTATCTTTAGAACCATTATTTTCTTCTTTACTACCCGTTGAGCAAGCTGATAATACTAATCCTGATGCTAATATAATAAATCCTAATTTTTTATACATATTTTAAAATTCCTTATTAATTATTTTGTTACTTTTACTTGTCCCATCATGCCATTATCTTCATGTTCAAGAATGTGACAATGGAACATATATGTTCCACTGTTTTTAAAAACAACTTCTATTTTGGCTTTTTGACCAGGTTTTAACGATATAACGTCTTTTTTTCCTCTCATATCTTTTGGAGGTGCTTTCCCATCCACTGATACAACTTTAAATTGGGTTCCATGGATATGAAAGGGATGCTTCATACCTCCCATTTTGTCTTTAACATTCTCAATTTCCCAAATCTCTTTTTGATTTTTCTTTTGTGTAAAATCTATTCTGTCAGGGTCGTACTTTTTATCATTAATAGTAACCTTATCATCCATACCTTCTAGTTTGATTTTCTTGTCTACTTTAGAAGTTGTCTCTTTATTATCTTTCGATTCTTTGTAATTTATTGGTAAAACCACGGTATCTTCGTTATCAACAAGATCAACTTCTTCACCTTTAATTTTAGATAAATCGACTATTATTTCTTTTCTTTCAGAAGGCGCTAGATTGATTTCATTTAACTGTTGTTTTTCCTCTAAATAACCACCATCAGAGGCAATGTATTCAAAACTTTGGTTGTTACTTAATTTAAGGTTTAAATCTCGAGCGTTAGAACCATTTAAAAGTCTTAAACGAACTTTTCCTTCTTTGGTTGTTAGTTTAGGATTTACTTTCCCATTAACAACTACTATATCACCTTGAGTACCATCTATATCTTTTGTTTTTGAATAATTTAATTTTTTTGATATAAATGTTTTATCTTGAATAACTATCGGTAAATCATTTTCCCCATATTCATTAGGGTAATTTAAATTTTCATTATCTTCTATATATAATAGGCCAGATAATCCATTGTAAACTTGCTTAGCAGTATTTGGAGAAGGATGAGGGTGATACCATAAAGTGGCAGCTTCTTGTTCGACTTCAAACTTAATTATTTTTTCTTCCCCTGGTTTTATAACCTGAGAAGGGCCACCATCTACTTTTCCATCTATCTCAAGACCATGCCAATGAAATGTCGTATTTTCATCTAAATTATTAACTAATTTAATTTTTACTTTTTCACCTTTTTTAAGTTTTAAAGTTGGCCCAAGTATACTTCCATTATAACCTAAAGTATCAGAAAAGCTTCCTTTATAAAATTCTGTCTTCCCTTCCTGAGCCTTTAATATATAATTCTCATAACCATCTTTATCTTTTTCTGACTTTAAAACTTTAGGAAAAGTTATTTCATTTTCTCCTTGTGAAGAATTAAGTTTTTTTCTTTCATCATGTCCTCCCATATCCATTTCATCATTCTGTTTTTGTTTGTCTTCTGTCATATTCATGTTCTGCTTACTTTCTGCTAATATATCATTAGATAATATAAGTAACATGGAAAACAAAGCAGCAAGAACTGTAAATATTTTTTTTTTATCCATTTTACACCTCTTTTATTTTAATTTTAAAGTAAAGGCATTAATTGCAACGATAATTGTACTTAAAGACATTAAAATAGCACCTATTGCAGGTGATAAAATCAAGCCAATAAATGCTAAAATACCAGCTGCTAAAGGTACAGCAACAATATTATAACCTGCACCCCACCATAAGTTTTGCACCATTTTTCTCATAGTATTATTTGAAAGGGTCAAGAAATGAATGATATCTGATGGATTACTTTTAACAAGTATGATATCACCTGAATCCACTGCAACATCTGTGCCTGCACCAATTGCTATACCAATATCGGCTCTTATAAGACTCGGCGCATCGTTGATACCGTCTCCGACCATC
>NZ_JAFEQJ010000004.1:0-5149 GCF_016890655.1 Staphylococcus sp. GDY8P72P
TAGTTTTGTTCAAATTCCCAACGATTGTCATCGCATCAAAACTTAATTTGGGTTGAGATTTTCCCAAAGTTTGACCACTTAACCGGCTATTAGAGTAGCCGGTTTTAGAAAAAAATGAATTTTCGTGTTCTGAACTTTGTTTTGACTGAATTTCTTCTGCTTTTTTACTCATAAAAAAATCGACTCCTTAATTCAATTTAAGAAGTCGCTCACCCAAATATATATCTTGAAGAATAAACTAATATCGTTTAATATCTAGATATACAAATTAAGAACAAAAACATCAACTGTTTTTCTTTAAGGTAAGTCGCTATCACAAACTTTGGCGAGGGAGTGAGCGACTTCTTTTTATTTTGTTATTAATATAACACTATCAAAAGACTTGGTCTAATTAGATCAGGTCTTTTTTAGTACCAAAACTTATTACATAATCAAAATTAAAATTATCTATAAAGCAAGTTACATCAAGGAACTTAAAATCTGTCGGTACGGGAACTTAAATTTTGTTGCTTTATTCCAATTGCTTTATTGACGTTGAGCCTCGGAACCCTTAACAATCCCAAAACTTGTCGAATGGTCGGCTTAATAGCTCACGCTATGCCGACATTCGTCTACAAGTTTAGTTAAGGGTTCTTCTCAACGCACAATAAATTTTCTCGGCATAAATGCGTGGTCTATTTTTTATTTTTACTCCTCTTGATAGCAAAAAACGCCATTCCAATACAAAACCACATACCTATAATTGATATCCAAATAGCAGTCATAAAATCGCTCCTTTTTAGCAAACTTTATCACAAAAAATATTAAAATTTTAAATACCTGTTATAATATTAATATAGCAATGAGAAGTGACGGCTTCTCCTTCAGAAATTATTAGTTTATGATTTCTTTGATTAAGGTTAATAAGGCAAGGCGCTTAACAGATTATTTTTACTGTTAAGCGCCTTATTTTTATCTATCCAAATCAAAACCTTTATCTTTGCCTTTACTACGCATCTTACTATTCTCAAATTGCATACGTTTCACTTCGTTATCTTTTCGTTGGAACATACGTTTATCATTGTCATCAACAGTAACCATTTCTCTGTATTTATCTTTAAAATTACTTTTAACTTTATTATCAATCATATTAATCCCTTTATGATAAACATCTTCCCCAACTGCTTTTTTGATTATTTTACATCCACTTTTCACAAGACTTATATCTGATTTATGCTCTCTTATCACTTCATCACGTTCATTTGCTACTTTTTTATTTTGTTTCTTAAGTTTTGAATTTTCATCCTGTAAACGTTTAATATGCTCTTTATCTTGCTTACGTTCTTTTCCTGAGTTTAATTCTGTGAATGTTGGTTCTAAACGAGCAGCTAACGCTGATCGTTGTTTAAGTATTTTATAATCATCTTCAAAAATAATTACCTTACCTGTTGGCTCTTTCTCTTTTGAAAATATACTCGGCTTTTTATATTCATACTCATATTCGTCATTTATAGGCTCATTTAGGACTTTCACTAAATTTTGGTATTGTTCTTCTTCTTTTTCTTTATCGGCTCTTATTTGGTCTCTCAGTGCCTTCTCATGCTCTCTTTTCTCTTTATATTTCTCGATATCACTATCTATCTTCTCAAATGTGCTTATAAGGTCATCTTGTTTCTGTTTTAAATCATCTATTTTTCGAGACTCTTGAGCATTTTGATTATTTAATTCTTTCGCTTTCTGTTTCAATTTCGGTATTTTAACTTTCTCCCAATCATCAACTTCATTTTTCATCTCGTCATATTGTTTTTTCATCGGTTGCAATTGTTTGTCATAACGCTTGAGTAATTGTTCTTTATCACGTACTTGTCTTTCAGTGATCTTAGCTAATCTTTCGGCTTTATTTTTCTCTTTTCCATGATACTGTGTTTCACTCTTATATCTTTCAACCTGCTTATGCTTACGCTCTGTTTTATGTTTTGATTCTCCACGCTCTAAATTATGCCCTTTATCATTCAAGTATTGATTAAATCTATCTTGAAATTCCGTTAAAGCTTTTTTATTACCCACAACATCTTTAGCACTTAAACGACCATCATCTGTAATTGGCACAACACCATAATGCATATGTGGCGTTTTCTCGTCCATATGGACGGTTGCATAGAGTAAATTATCTTTTCCGTACTCATCTTCTAGAAATTGCTTTGAATCTTCAAAAAAGGCCTGTATTTGTTCTTGTGACTTAAAATCAAAAAATTCATTATCTGACGTAATAATGCCATCAACATGTTTAACTGCATCACTTCGTATTTTTCTATTACCTGTATAATTCTCTTCAATTTTTTCATCAATCATCGAATTAAATTCAATCGGCTTATCATTTACTAAATCATAGTTCAAATGTGATTTTTCTAAATCTATATCCAAATTTTCATAGTTTTTATTTTCTCTTTGTACATGTTTTTGAATACCTGTTGTATTTGTTTTTCCTTTGACTTTAGCAACTCGAATTATGGAATAAGACATATTAAATTCCCTCCACTCATTATGTTTTTAAGGACTTTATTTCTATTAAGTATAACACACTAGACTTATTTACTACGTTTCATAAGTCATTAATGCGTGTGCTCTGCGAGGCTAGTTTTTGTGCAAGCACAAAAAATGGACTGAATAAATCAGTCCATAAGTTCAAAACCAAATTCAAAATCAAAACCACAAGCAACCAAAAAATGTGGTTGCTAATAAAATTAATTCTCATAATTATTACGAATAAAATTCTCAATATTTTTTTCGTAATTTGGATAGTTATAATTTCCTAAACAACTTACTTTATTTGAATAATATTTAAATAATTCACAACAAAGCTTAAAAGATTGGTATGTCTTTCTATATCCATTCATCTCAAAAGTAGCTAAAAACATATTGAATTCTTTATCAGTTAAATATTTGTTTATAAACTTATAATTCTTTCCTAAACTAAAATCAAAACCCCTATTAAAGCCAATATACCAAGAAATCATTCTTAATAATTCAGGACGTAAAATATTATTGAAATGATCTAAAGCAAATAATATTTCTCTTCTAAAAACACCCTTTGCTACATACGTTGAGACACTCCAAAACTCATTACAGCAATCATAAAATTCTCGTTCTGTTGGTTTTTTTAACCAATAATATGAGTCATCTGGAACAATTTCTTGAGTTACTAAATTATCTTTATCAACTAAAATTTTTACAAGACCATCAGAATCACTAAAATAACGATTTAAATCTTTTAAATTAATTAATGTAATATCCATTTTTATGCCATCTTTAAAATACATTATATAACTGTAACCATAATCTAAATCAGGTGGGAATAATTCCATATCTTCTGGTTTCTGTATAAACAATAATTCTCCAAATAAACTTAACCAACTTTCTTCATGTGTGAAACACTCAATATCTGATACGAAAAAAGCAAAATCATAATCTTGAAACTTATCTTTTTTTATATTTTCATTAGTTCTTGAACCCTCGAGAGCAATAATTTTTACATTGCTTCGTTGATAAGCAAATTCAGAAACTAAATTTAAAATTTCTTTTTCAGTCCTCATTGTTTTTTCACTCCCAAAATCTAAAAACTAAATCCAATCATCTACCTTATTAATTATATCTTGAAATTCATTTATAAATAATGAAGCATGGTAACCATCACATACAGCATGATGAAGCTGTAAGGCAACTGGTATATAAATTTTATTATTCTCACTATAAAATTTACCTATCGTAATAATAGGCAATAAAAAGCTGCTATTGTTACCAATGTTTAAATTAAATGAACTAAAATCAATCCAAGGAATCATTGAAATCGGTATGGTGTTTTCAGGTATCGGTTTTTTAGGAAACATTTCTTCTTTATCTTTATATTCAAACAAGTCATTTTTATAATTATTATAAAAAGAAGTGAAGTTGTTATCAGATTCAGTCCAAATGTTAGTAAATTTTTCAGTTTGCTTATTAAAAACTGTATACAAAGGATTTAACTTATCCCAATAGCCTAATTTATTCTCACTATTAATTCCTGTTCTAAACACTTTATTTTTATTTACAACTTCCATAATTGCATAAATCAAAGAAGGATAAATTTCATATCCTTTCTTTTTTATCATATCTTTAAACAAAGTAATATCAATTTCTTTAGTAATGCTATACGTAGTTTGCTGGTTAAAATAGTGTTCAAAATATTCTTTTCTATCCCAATTTTCTAATTTGATAATATTAAAAGTCATATATAAATTCCTCCTAAATTTTAAATCTTTGTATTTAGGAGGAATAATCCTCTGATTTTTTCATACGTTATATCACCTCGTAAATATTAATTATACTGAATTAGCAATTTTTATAAAATAAAACTTATTTTACTTCCAAAACCTAAATTCACGTTGCCAAAAATCAATCTGTTTTTGCAATTGTTTTTCGTTCGCTTTTAAAGTCGATTTCATTAATTCCGTTAAATCAATTGGAGATATTTCTCTAATCATTTTTTTAAATTTAGTCTTAGTATTCTTACTTAGCTTTCCCCACATACTTTCTTCATGCAACAAAGTATAAACCATAGCTTGCTCATTAATTTTTTCTAAAGTAGTCCACTCAGGTTTCAAAATGTGTAAATCATTAAAACAATCATTCCAGTAATCAACCATACTTCTTTTTAATTCTATTTCTACACGCCATAGATGTCCAGACATAACTTCAACATCTGCGTTATCTTTACGTTCTTGTTTTTTATTATAAATTCTAATAAATCTATCACTATCACGAACGCCAAAATATTTTGTTTCTGGCTTGCCATTACGACCATAAAAAACAGTTTTCTTAACTGCTTTATCAGTCATTGCATAGTAATCGCTCAAATCATCTTCAAAATCAAAAGCTAAATCTAATCTTGTAAAACCGTCATCTTCCATGTAGTCGATAATATTTTGTTTTAACCAAAGCATTTCTTCACTTGTGAGTTTATTGGGATTAAATTCAACACGCATATTACGTCTATCCCAAGTATCTGCTTTTACCTTGTCATATTCGATATAAACTTTTTCTTGAAGTGCTTTAGCTTTAAACTTTGTTTGAAGTATATCCCAAAGTCGTATTTGTGGATCTACACTCATAATTAGCATTAGTTTTGTTCAAA
>NZ_JAFEQJ010000040.1:0-1019 GCF_016890655.1 Staphylococcus sp. GDY8P72P
AATTTGCGCTTTTAATGCATCATTTTTAATATTATCAATTGAATCAGTGATATTAGTAATATAGCTAATAAATTGACTATTATTTTTCTTTAATGCCTCCTCTCTTAAATCTATGTCATCAAATTTTTTAGCAGATGTTGGAACAGGAAAGTCTTCAATAGTATTTAGTAAAACTTTAAATAATTCTAATTCAAATAAGTTAAAGCTATAACTGCTTCTAGTTGCTGATGGATTGGATTTGTATCTAGTTATATCTAACTTATAAACTCGTTCGAGCTTATCCATACTATTCTTAAACATTTTTTCACTTAAGTTACATTCTTTCATTAAATCTTTTCCCGTAAAATATTTATAATTTTCAAAATTCAAAGTTATTGTCCTTTCAAACCTTCTTCAATGGTTATGTTTACTTTAATTATATTATAAAGTAGAATTAATAGTAATAAAGGGAACATTTGTTCCTGTTTGAAGTATACTAATGAAAGTTATGTTTAAATCATTTAAAGAATTGTATGAAGTGCTTGATAGTTATATAGGTATTGATTTGTGATTTTGGAGAAAATGATAACTTGAAGTATGATTTGATGTCAGAATTAGGTATGCACTTTGATAGATATTAAGAAAAGAAAGCTGTTTTTATTTGTGGAAACGTCTAGCTATGTTTTGTATAAAAGACACTTATAATAATTGTAGTATGTTAACAACTGTTAAGCATCATAAGGTAGTGATTAGAGGGTTCTGTTGCAAAGTAAAAAAATATAGCTAACCACTAATTTATCATGTCAGTGTTCGCTTAACTTGCTAGCATGATGCTAATTTCGTGGCATGGCGAAAATCCGTAGATCTGAAGAGATCTGCGGTTCTTTTTATATAGAGCGTAAATACATTCAATACCTTTTAAAGTATTCTTTGCTGTATTGATACTTTGATACCTTGTCTTTCTTACTTTAATATGACGGTGATCTTGCTCAATGAGGTTATTCAGATATTTCGATGTGCAATGACAGTCAGGTTTAAGT
>NZ_JAFEQJ010000041.1:0-38804 GCF_016890655.1 Staphylococcus sp. GDY8P72P
CTCTAACACGTTTAAACCAACGATCTTGTCGTTGCGTTTGGAATTAACGTTGACATATTGCGATTCAGTTTTCAATGTTCATATCTTTATTAAATAATGGTGGAGACTAGCGGGATCGAACCGCTGACCTCCTGCGTGCAAAGCAGGCGCTCTCCCATCTGAGCTAAGCCCCCATTTTTAAAAGAGTCGGGAAGACAGGATTCGAACCTGCGACCCCTTGGTCCCAAACCAAGTGCTCTACCAAGCTGAGCTACTTCCCGTATATAGTTGTAAAATAATAATGGCGCGCCCGATAGGAGTCGAACCCATAACCTCTTGATCCGTAGTCAAACGCTCTATCCAGTTGAGCTACGGGCGCTAAATTAAAAGATGGTGCCGAGGACCGGAATCGAACCGGTACGATAATCACTTATCGCAGGATTTTAAGTCCTGTGCGTCTGCCAGTTCCGCCACCCCGGCACTATCAAATAAATGGAGCAGAAGACGGGATTCGAACCCGCGACCCCAACCTTGGCAAGGTTGTATTCTACCGCTGAACTACTTCTGCAAATATATTAAATTAAAATCTTGATGAGCCATAGAGGATTCGAACCTCTGACCCTCTGATTAAAAGTCAGATGCTCTACCAACTGAGCTAATGGCTCATGAGATGGTGCCGGCCAGAGGACTTGAACCCCCAACCTACTGATTACAAGTCAGTTGCTCTACCAGTTGAGCTAGGCCGGCTAAAAATGGTGGAGAATGACGGGTTCGAACCGCCGACCCTCTGCTTGTAAGGCAGATGCTCTCCCAACTGAGCTAATTCTCCGTGTATGTATTCGCCTGGCAACGTCCTACTCTAGCGGGATGTAAATCCAACTACCATCGGCGCTAAAGAGCTTAACTTCTGTGTTCGGCATGGGAACAGGTGTGACCTCTTTGCCATTGCCACCAGACAATTAACTTACCTTTCAAATAATACATTGTTTTGCAATCACTTGCAATAGTCAATTTTACACTTCATTAAAATGTTTTTAACATTTCATTTACAAAATCATTTTTCGAAGCAAGTTGTTTTTGACGACTTTTAATATATTACTTCATTTTCTACAAAGTGTCAATCACTTTTTCACTTTTTTTATTAATTGTTGTTCTTAATAGTTAAGACTCACAATTACTGTGTTGAGTAGTGTTTCCTCAACTCGACTTGATTAAGTCTATCACAGAAATCTATTCATTTCTACTGTTTTTTAAGATTAATTTTATATTTTATTCATACAATATTCTTTTAAAGTTTCTTATTACTTCATTTTCTATTTAAAATATTAATACTATATTTGTAAAATGAATGCAAACAAAAAGCCATCATCTATTTATAACACACATAGATGATGGCTTTGTTAAGCGACTATTTTATTTTTGTTTCATTGTTGGGAACAGTAATACGTCTCTGATAGACGCTGAATTAGTTAACAACATAACCAATCTATCAATACCAATACCTAAACCACCTGTTGGCGGCATACCATATTCTAATGCTTCGATAAAGTCTTCATCCATTTCATGCGCTTCATCATTACCTTCTTCTTTTTCGACTAATTGTGCTTCAAAGCGTTCACGTTGATCGATTGGATCATTTAGTTCTGTAAAGGCATTTGCGTGTTCTCTACCAACGATAAATAATTCAAAACGATCTGTATAACGTGGATCTTCTGGATTCTTTTTCGCCAATGGAGAAATTTCAATAGGATGACCATATACGAATGTTGGTTGCATCAATGTTTCTTCGACTTTTTGTTCGAAAAATTCATTTAAAATATGTCCATATTTCATATTATCTGTAATTTCAATGCCATGTTCTTTTGCTAGGTTTTTAGCTTCTTCATCTGTTTCTACTTCATAGAAATTGACACCAGTAGTCTCTTTCACTGCATCTACCATGTGCACACGTTTCCATGGGGACTCTAAATCTATTGTGTCTTCACCATATTGTACTTTCGCACTTCCAAATACATTGTTTGCAATTTCTCTTACCATAGATTCAGTCAAGTCCATGATATCTTTATAATCTGCGTATGCCTCATATAATTCTATCATCGTAAATTCAGGGTTGTGACGCGTTGATACGCCTTCGTTTCTAAACACACGCCCAATTTCATATACTTTTTCTAAACCACCAACAATTAAACGTTTCAAATGTAGTTCAATTGCTATACGCATATATAATGTAACATCTAGAGCATTGTGGTGTGTTACGAATGGTCTAGCTGCTGCACCTCCAGCGATTTGATGTAACATTGGTGTTTCTACTTCTAAGAATCCTTGTTTATTTAAGTAGTTACGCATTTCTTGTAAAATTTTACTGCGGTTGATGAATGTTTGTGTACTTTCTTGGTTGGTAATTAAATCTAAATAACGTTGACGATAACGTTGTTCGATATCTTGTAAGCCGTGGAATTTATCTGGCAATGGACGTAATGATTTTGTTAGTAATGTGAATGATTTTGCTTTAACTGAAAGTTCACCTGTATTTGTTTTAAACATTACACCGTCGACACCAACGATATCACCTAGATCAGATGAATTCCATATTGCAAATTGATCTTCTCCTACTTGGTCTTTACGTACGTATATTTGAATTTGACCTGATAAATCTTGTACATGGGCAAAGCCAGCTTTACCTTTACCTCTTTTAGTCATTATGCGTCCTGCAATAACCACTTGACTTTCTTCTTCTTTGTCATGTAACTCATCTTTAGTAAAGGCATCCCAATCATGATGGAGTTGGTCTGCTTCCGCAGTACGGTCAAAACGTTTTCCGAATGGATCAATTCCTAAATCGTATAACTCTTGTAGTTTTTGGCGACGCACCTGCATTTGGTCATTCAATTCTTCTGACATTTACTTTCTCTCCTTTATGCTTCTTGTTCTACTTTTGTTCTGTTTGACACGCTTCTAGTACATTAATCATTGCTAGCTCTGTTTCTAATTGGTTTAGCTTTTTTGTGCTTTTTTTGTGCTTTTGTTATCATCTAGATCCTTTAGATACCAACAGGCATTTTTACATTATACTATGACGCCAACTTTTCACCTTTTAATTTTACTAAACGATGCAAATGTAATAAAGTAATTTCTACTTTTAATAGTTGCTGCGTAATGTAATTTTCATCAATTCATCGACGGGTACTAATGTTTTCTACTTATCATTCATTACAACATCAATGCTAGTATTATCTAGACATTTTGTGCAAGCTTACGCTTTATACTTCTTTACTGAGTCATCTGGGATGACTAATTCTTCAATAGTTTTGTGTGAACGTGGTTCTTTATACGCACCCGCTATATCATTTAATGGAATTAAAACAAACGCACGTTCAAACATCCTAGGATGAGGTATAACAAGATCCGCTTCCTCTATAATGTCATCACCATAAAGTAAAATATCTACATCCAACGTTCTCGGACCCCAGCGTATATCTCTTACACGATGTAATTGATGTTCTGTTTGTAAGCATTTTTGTAATAACATTTTCGGTGTTAATGATGTTTCTACTTCTATGCATAAATTTAAAAATTGTGGTTGTTCTACGTAACCTACTGGTTCTGTTTCATAAACCGGGGATACTTGTGTCACGTTAATGTTTTCTGTATGGTCTAAAATCTCTATCGCTTGCTCTAATTGTGATAATCGGTCGCCTACATTACTACCTAAACCTAAATATGCATATGTCATTAGTCATTCTCCCTCACTATTTCGATTCCCACTCCATCATAGTGACCTGGAATTGGTGGGTTTTCTTTAGTGATTCTGACTTTCGTTTCCATTACACGATTATAGTGTGAATTTATACGTTTTGCAATACGTTCTGCTAGATGCTCTAACAAATTTACTGCTGTACCTTCCATAATTGCTTTCACATCTTCAAATACTTCACCATAATGTACTGTGTCAGCCACATCATCAGAATGTCCCGCTTCTGTCAAATCAACCTTTAATGTAATATCGACAATAAATATTTGTCCGATTTCATTTTCTGCAGCTAGTGCTCCATGGTACCCATAAAATTTCAGTCCATTAAGAAAGATTGTGTCGTGCATACTCATTCTCCTTTAAAAAATTTAAACTGTGACTAACCCTAGAGTTTAGTTGCACGTTATGTACCCTCACTCCTTGAACGCCTTTCATTATACCATATGCAGTCGTTGCTGCAGTCGCTTCATCACGTTCTAATGGTTCTGTATCATGTCCTATCATTTCTTTGATAAATCTTTTTCTGCTTGTTGCTAATAGTATCGGATACTCTGTCGCTACCAATTCATCTAGTCGTGCCATCACTTCATTTTCTTCTTCTCGTGTTTTAGCAAAACCAATACCTGGATCTAACCAAATTTTATGTTTTGGTATTCCTGCCATCTCTGCTTTATTTGCTTGTTTTAAGAGAGACACTAGCATTTCATCCATGACTGGCTCTGTTCTATGACCATCACCATTATGCATAAGTACAATTTCACATTCATATTTAGCTACAACATCAATCATTTTTTCATCGTATAGGCCTGCCCATTGATCATTAATCATTGTTGCGCCTAATTTCATAGCAGCCTCAGCAACTTCACTACGATAAGTATCGATAGACAATTGAACATCATATGGTGCTAAAGCTTTAACTACTGGCACTACACGTTCCAATTCTTCTTCAATGCTAATTTCTTCATAATATCCTGGACGTGTAGATATACCTCCGATATCAATAATATCTACGCCTTCGTCTATCATTTCTGTTGCGCGTTGAACTGCATTTTCAACTGTATTGTATTTGCCACCATCAGAAAATGAATCTGGTGTGACGTTAAGTATCCCCATAATCTTAGTTTGTCCCATGATGCTCTCCTTTTCACTTATAAATTCTATATTGGCAGATTATATACATTATTAATAATAACGCGATTTTCTATTTTTTTCAGTAGTAAGAGCTTAAATAATTGAACCTTATTCAGCTTATTGTTGTTATGTATAATCACAAAGAAACCGAGCACAATAAATGCGCTCGGTAAATGTAAATTGTTATATATTATATTATTAATTATCAAATGAATATAACGGTGTTGATAGGTAACGCTCACCATTACTTGGTAATACTGTTACAACTGTTTTGCCTTTACCTAATTCTTTAGCTTTTTCTAATGCAGCTACTATAGCAGCTCCAGATGAAATACCGCCTAAGATACCTTCTTCTTTAGCTACACGACGTGACATATCCATAGCTGTTTCGTTAGCTACTTTAATAATGTCGTCATATACTTCAGTATTTAGAGTGTCTGGTACGAAACCTGCACCTAAACCTTGTAATTTATGTGGTCCTGGTTCGCCACCGCTAAGTACTGGTGAATCTTCTGGTTCAATTGCGACAATTTGAACATCAGGGTAAGTTTCTTTTAGCACTTTACCAACACCACTTAGCGTACCGCCTGTACCAACACCAGCTAAGAATGCATCGATTGATTTACCTTCGAATTGATTAACTAACTCTGGACCTGTTGTTAATTCATGTACTTCTGGGTTAGCAGGGTTTTCGAATTGTTGTGGCTCGAAGTAACCTTTTTCTTCTTTTAGTTCTTTAGCTTTTTTAATAGCACCTTTCATCGCTTCAGCACCTGGAGTCAATACTACTTCTGCACCGTATGCTTTTAATAAGTTACGGCGTTCCTGACTCATTGTTTCTGGCATAGTGAAAACTGCATTATAACCTTTAGCAGCACAAACAAACGCTAAACCAATACCAGTATTACCACTTGTTGGTTCTACAATAGTGTCTCCTGGTTTAATTTTTCCGTCTTTTTCAGCTTTTTCAATCATTGCTAAAGCAATACGGTCTTTAACAGAGCCACCTGGGTTTTGATATTCTAATTTTACGTATACATCTGCAGCATTTTCATCTGTTACTCTATTTAATTTAACTACGGGTGTATTACCTATTACGTCTACAATATTTTCGAATCTGTTGTTTGTCATAAAAAATGCTCCTTTTAATAAAAGTTTAAGTTGGAAATAAAACTTACTTTTTCTCTCGGATATATTTTATTTTATCAGATTTTTCTGTAAATACAACTATAAGCGTTTATTTCTGTGAAAATATTTATTTTTATAACTATAGAAAATAAATTTACACGATAACTTTCGATTTTTTATATTAATGCTTGTAACTCTGCTTCACTAAATTGATATTTGTTACGACAAAAATGACATTCAGCTTCAGCGCCGTGATCTTTTTCAATCATATCTTTGATTTCCGCTTCCCCTAATCCTTTAATAGCGTTTAAGAACTTATCATGACCACAATTACATTCAAACTGTGCCGGTAATTCTTCTAAAATTTGGACATTTTCTTCGCCTAAAATTTCGTATAATAAACCTTCAGCAGAAATGCCTTGATCAATTAATTGTGAAACTGGTGTCATGTTGCTAATTGCTTCTTCCAATTGTGTAATTGTTTCTTCTTGTGCTCCTGGCATTACTTGGATAATAAATCCACCTGATGCTTTAATTGTATTATCTGGATTTACCAACACACCTAAACCTACTGATGATGGTACTTGTTCACTTTTAGCAAAATAATAAGTGAAATCGTCACCTACTTCTCCAGAGACAATCGGACTTGAACCCGAGAAGTAATCTTTCATACCGATATCTTTAACTACTGTTAATGAACCATTGGTACCAACTGCTCTACTAACATCTAATTTCCCGACATTATTTAGTGGAAAGTGTGTTTGTGGTTGAGTAACATAACCTCTGACATTACCTTGGGCATCCGCATCTGCAATTACTTTACCTACTGGTCCTTGTCCGTCTAAAGTTACTGTTAGCTTTTGCTCACCTTTTAACATTGCCCCCATCATTAATGTTGCAGTCATTGTACGGCCTAGGGCAGCTGAAGCTGTCGGCCAAGTATAATGTCTTGTTTGTGCTTCTTGCACTGTTTCTGTTGTCAATGCACTATACGCTCTAATTTGACCGTCGAAAGCAAGTGCTTTAATAATATAATCCTTCGTCATCACTCTATTCTCCTTTTGTGTTTATAGTTATATCATATCCATAATTGCTAAATCATCAACATGATTTCGCGAAATAACTTTTCATTCCATATATTCTAATGGGTATGAGTAGAAATTGCTAAATATTTGTTTGGCACAATGTAGCTTCTAGTAAAAAACTCTTTCCACTATTTCAATATAGCGGAAAGAGTTTGTATTTTACAGTGATTAATTTCTGGTGCTAGGATCATTTGGATCACTTGGATTGCTTGGCTTATCGATATTTGGCGCTTGTTCATGGCCAGTATCTTCTTGTGAAGTATTATCGTCAGTGTCATCATCCGTTGAGTGATTTTCTTGTGTATCTTCGCTGTCATCTGTATCTAAATCTTGTTCTTTGCGAATTTCATCGTAAGATTTACCATACTTGCCTTCTTCAAATTCAGAATCAGTTTTGTCGACAACTTTAGCATCGTCGTAATTAACTTCTGGTAGTACGCCATCGTTAAATAATGATTTGATTTGTTCAGCAACTAATGTTTCTTCTGTTAATAATGTTTCAGCAATTAAAACTAATTGTTTTTTATGTTCTAATAAAATGTCTTTAGCTCGTGCATATTGCTCTTTAACAATACGTTGTACCTCTTTATCAATTTCATAAGCGATTTGACCGGAGTATTCTGGATCACCTTGCATATCTTTGCCTAAGAATACTTGACCACCGCTACCACTTGAAAATTGAAGTGGACCTAATTTTTCACTCATACCATACTCTGTAACCATCTGACGAGCAATATGTGTTGCACGTTCAAAGTCGTTTGAAGCACCTGTTGATACTTCACCAAAGTTAATATCTTCTGAAACACGTCCACCGAGTAGACCACAAATTTTATCGAGTAATTCAGGTTCAGTCATTAAGAAACGATCTTGTTTAGGTAACATCATTGCATAACCACCTGCTTGGCCACGTGGTACAATTGTCACCTTATGCACAACTTCAGCTTCGTCTAGTACCATACCTATAATCGTATGACCCGCTTCGTGATGTGCGACAATATTGCGTTCTTTTTCTGAAATAACACGTGATTTTTTAGCAGGACCGGCAATTACACGGTCTGTTGCTTCTTCAATGTCACGCATATCGATTTTCTTCTTACCTTCACGCACAGCAACTAATGATGCTTCATTTAGTAAGTTTTCCAAATCGGCACCTGAGAAGCCTGGTGTTCTTTGTGATATTGCTTTTAAGTCAACTGTTTCATCAAGTGGTTTATTTTTCGCATGTACATGTAAGATTGCTTCACGACCTTTAACATCTGGACGACCCACTTGAATTTGTCGGTCAAAACGACCTGGTCGTAATAATGCAGGGTCTAGAATGTCTGGTCTGTTTGTCGCAGCTATCATAATGATACCTTCGTTTTCACCAAAGCCATCCATTTCAACAAGTAATTGGTTTAGTGTTTGTTCACGTTCGTCATGACCGCCACCAACACCAGCACCACGTTGACGACCTACAGCATCAATTTCATCAATGAAAATAATACATGGTGCATTTTTCTTAGCATTTTCGAATAAGTCACGTACACGGCTCGCACCGACACCGACAAACATTTCTACGAAGTCAGAACCACTGATAGAGAAGAATGGCGTACCTGCTTCACCTGCAACTGCACGTGCAAGTAATGTTTTACCAGTACCTGGAGGACCAACTAAAAGAACACCTTTAGGTATACGTGAACCCATTTGTTTGAATTGCTTATTGTCTTTTAAGAAGTCCACAATTTCCACTAATTCTTGTTTTTCTTCATCTGCACCAGCTACGTCAGAGAAGCGAACACGTTTTTTCTGGCTATCGTACATTTTAGCTTTAGATTTACCAAAGTTCATCATACGACCGCCGCCACCGCCACCTTGGGCTTGGCTTAAGAAGAATATAAACAGTAATGCAATAATTAATACTGGAATCAGTGTTGTTAATATGCTGACAAATACACTTTGTTTTTCTTCTTCTTTAACTGTAAATTTCAAGTTATCTTGTTTTTGTGCTGTATCAGTTATTTTTTGTAATTCTTTGTCGTTGTTATATAAAATAGTTGAAGAATAATCTTCATCATTTTTAGTTTTACCACTTACCATATAAACACTTTGTTCAGGTTGAATTTCAAGTGATTTTAAGTCACCTTTATCTAATTTTTCAACAAATTGGTTATAAGTAAGCTGTTTTGGCATATTGCCATTTCCATTTAACCATGAAAATAAGCCAAAAATTATAACGCCAATAATTGCGATAACTAGCACATTGCGAAAGGCTTTCTGCATGCGTTGTTTCCTCCTACTTCAATAATAAAACTAACAAAAATTGTAACACAACACTTAAATGGTAGGCTAGTATTTCACCTTTTGCGTTGCGCTTTCAATCCCGTTGTTTTCCTTGTTATTTATTCTAAATTCATTGTTAAATAGTTCATTTATTTTATACTATGTAAAAAATAAAACACCAACTTTTAATTACTTAAATAAATCGGGTGGAATTTATAGTATATAACAACATGATTTATGATGAAACGTTATTGCCTTATTTTGAATAAACTTCTGGTTTTAGTGTTCCAATGTAAGGTAAATTACGATAATGTTCACCATAATCTAGGCCATATCCTACAACAAATTCATCTGGAATCTTCTTACCAACGTATTTAGCTTCGATGTTGGCTTTACGACGGTTAGGCTTATCTAATAACGTAACAATTTCTAATGAGTTGACGCGACGTGATTCCAATAGTTCTGTAATTGACTTTAATGTTGTTCCTGTTTCTAAAATATCTTCTAAAATAACGACATCTTTACCTTCTATTGATGAGCTTAAATCTTTTAAAATTTTTACTTCCCCAGTAGATTCAGTGCCCCCATGGTAACTAGATACATCCATGAAATCGATAGCTAAGTGTGTATCAATACGCTTAATTAAATCAGCCATGAACATAACTGATCCTTTTAAAATACCGATACAAACTAATGGTTTCCCTTGATAATCTGCTGTTAATTTAGCTCCTAAATCACGGCAAATCTCTTGAATATCGTCTTCACTGAGTAATACTTCTTTTAAATCCTCATGCATTGTCTCTTTCATCTCCCATAAATTTTATCAAAATTGAATTTTGAATGTATTCTGCTTTATACAAAGTGCCAACTGCAATAATCTCATTTTGTGCGTTTATTACTATTGGAGTCTGATCCCTCTCCGCGTCCACTACTTTACGATCAATAAAAAGTCTATTCACCTTTTTATGCCCTTGTTTACCACTTAATTGATAACGATCACCTGGTTTCCGAGTCCGGATGGTTAGTGGATAGGCTTCGGTTGGTAAAGTCTCATGAATATGAATTTGATAATGACCAAAACGATAGTGACCTTCCTGTGAAATTTGCATTGTCCTCAAGATCTGATTATCTTTTGCCATTATTATAAATTTATCATATGCAATGTGAATTATCCATTTATCCGTAGAAAATAATGTTGCTTGCGCTACACTACTCGCAAGTTGTCGAAACCATTCAATATATGTTTTTTCGGCAAAACCAAAAAGTGCATCCATGTCATTCAATACGTTATCAAGTACAGAGACTTTCAATGAATACTGTAAGTTATTAAATGGTTCTCGTGCAAGTGTTAATTTCGTGGTGCTGTAATTACCATGTTCAGCCACAAATGAACGTGCCTGCTTATGTAATAATTCTCGTTGTTCATCGTGCCAAGTTTTTAATTTTAATAGGTGTTGCGTTGATAAGTGGGTATTTTCTTCGATGGTAGGTAATATACGATTGCGAATATCATTACGTACATATTTATTATCATGATTTGTAACGTCTTCAAAAAATGGTATCTCATATTTCTTTTGTACAGCTTTAATATCCGCTTTAGTTACTTCAAGTAAGGGGCGTGCTATTTTATAGCCATTGCGATAACTAACTGATGCCATACCTAAGCTGCTTCTTGTGGATTTTCCTGTCATCAAGCGATAAAAAATTGTTTCTATTTGGTCGTCTTGATGGTGTGCTGTCAATAAGACATCCGCGCCAAGTTGATGCATCTGCGCATCAAACCAACTATATCTTAGCGTACGTGCTTCATGTTCAATGCTTTTTCCTTGTGCCATCAACGTTGATAAATCAAGTGTCGTAGTAAATAAGTTGATATGATGCTGCTCACAATAGCGTTGAATAAAATGCATTTCATCCGTAGATGCTTCCCTTATATCATGATTGACATGGAGGCATGTTAACTGTTTGTAACTATCTGCAAATGTTGTTGTTAGTGCATGCAACAATACCATACTATCTATACCTGTTGAGACAGCTAACACAATATGATCTGCTGTTGACCAACTCTCTGTATTAAGTTCCAACTCAACACCTCCAAAACTATGATATATTACTTGTGCAATTCAAGTGTAAATTTGAACCTACAATAAAAACAGACTGTTTTCTATCTAACAGAAAACAGTCTGTGGTTGTTATTGCCAGATACAGCAACGTACACTTTAGTCAGAACAACAATCAACCTTTATATTAACGTCTTGAACCTCTGCCACCGCGTCTAGATTCTGTTTGACGTTTTATGGATGTTAATTTATCTTCACTATCTTTTAAGAAATTATTTAATTTCTTTTCAAAATCTTCTGGTTTAGATTGTACCTGTTTTTGACTTGGTTTACTTTGTTGTGGTCTACGTGGACGATCTTTTGCTTTTTTAATAGAGAGACTAATTTTGCCGTCGTCAGCAATTGTAAGTACCTTTACTTCAACTTCATCCCCAACAGATAAATGATCTTCAACATTCTCAACATAATTATCTGCAACTTCACTTATGTGAACTAAGCCACTTTTACCTTCAGGAAGCTCGACAAATGCGCCAAACTTTTTAATACCAGTGACTTTACCTTTAAGCTTGTTTCCTACTTCGATTGACATATTGTAAATAAATCCTCCCGATTAGATTCGATTTTAACCTTATTATATGATTGTTTCTATAATTTAACAATGGTATTTAAATTAAATAAATATTTTTTTATTTATCTTGTTTAGATGCTTTATCTTCTTGTTTAGATTTATCACCAGGTAATTTAAAAATAACTTCACCATCGTTACTTAAATAATAATCATCACGTGCTACTTTTTCAATATAACTTTTATCATTTAAATTATTTAATTCTTCTTTAAGTGCGAGCTCTTCATCTTGCTGCTTTTGGTATCTTTCTTGTTTATCTTGTCGTTCTATTGAAGCTTCCTCGTTACTTTTTGTTTGAGTGACAAGCATAACAACGAGAATTAAAATAATAGCTAATAAAATACCACCAAATAAGGTGATACGTTTGCGTACTACGCGACGGCGCATTTGTTGCTTTTTTTTCTGTTGGTTTTTGTCAGAAGTATAGGTATTGCCTATATTTTCTACTTTTTTTCCCATCGCTTGTCACCTCCTAATTAATTATCATTCACACGTTCTTCTTTAAGCAATTCGAACATGTCTTTCGCATTTTCTTTTGTCGCATGTTCACTTAGACCTGTGACTTTAATCGTAATGATTTTTTGACCAAAACGAATCACGAGTTCATCATCAACTTTAACATCAGTACCTGCCTTAGCTACGCTACCATTCACGGTAATACGGCCTTGATCGCTAATTTCTTTAGCTAATGTACGACGTTTTACTAAACGTGACACTTTGAGATATTTATCTAATCTCATTGTCGGTTCCTCCTTGTTCTAAATATTGTTTTAATTGCGGTTCATCGAGCGTCAATGCTTTGGTTTCATCATATAATTTTAAGAAATGGTCTGCAAATACTTTTTCAAACTTCACACGAGTTTCTTTACCTTCTTTAGCTTTAGCTGTAGACCAAATTTCTTTTAACTCTTCAATATTTTCTGCTTGCTCATCTCCGAACACATGAGGATGTCGACGTATCATTTTAGCAGTCACACTAGATAGTACTTCATCTATATCGAAGTAGCCTGCTTTTTTACCAATACTTGAATGCAAGAATACTTGTAGTAAAATATCGCCCAATTCTTCTACAATATGCCAATCATCTTCATTATCTATCGCTTCGAACAACTCAAAAGATTCTTCGATTAAATAACGTTTTAGTGATGTATGTGTTTGTTTGTTATCCCACGGACAACCTACTTCATCATCAACTAAACGATCGATAACTTGTGTCGCGAAAGCAAAATCATTATAAAATGCTTGCTCGTTTTCAACTATAGGAATAAAAACGCTCGTCACATTACTATAAATATCGCTATAGTGGTCTAATTCGAATAAAGGTGTTTCGATAACACGTGCTTGGCTACCTTGTGCACCATCAACAATATAGACCATTTGTTCATCAGGATAGCGTTCCATTAATGTCACTTTGAGTTCACCAGCAATTAGGGCGCTATAGACTTGTGTAATTAAAGTATGTGTTCTTATATTTAGCTGTGCTGTATGAATCGCTGTAGCATCTAATAAAGTGAAGCCATCATTAGGGTCCACATTTACCGCATTAAATACATCGTCAATAAAACTTTTACCCCCTAGAACCTCTACTTCAATGTCTGTGCTATCTTTTGTCAGTTCAAACAATTTAGTCGTTGTCGTTTCTGCCACCCGAGGATGTCCAGGAACTGTGTAGACGATATCAGTATGTTTAGCCGCTTCTATTAAATGATTGACAATATGATCATACACGGCTTCAAATGACTCGTAAGTTTCATATATATTATCAAAACTTTCAAACTGAAGTTCTGCTTGTAATTCTGTAATGACTGGATGATCTAAAGTACGAGTATATACTTGCTGTTGTTGTTGTAAAAAACGATAAACACCTAACGGTAGCTCATCAATACCATAATTTCCTAAGCCTACGATTGTGATTTTATGACTCATCAGTGTCGCCCTCTCTTAATGTGATAAATTTTGTCTCCAAACGGCAAATGTTTTAATTCTCGATATTTAAGTATTTTCATCCATATTATAGCACTAATCAAGGTTACTACACCGACCACAGCAGCAATTAGTAACTCGATTAATCCACTAAGTCGTCCTGTAGAAGGTATCAACCATAAACAAAGTTGGACAACGCATGACATCACTACCATCGCAATCGTTAATTTGACGCTAAATATTTTTAAGTTGCGAATGTGGTAATGTTTCAATACCTGTCTTTGTAAAATGAGTACTGTCACGACGAGAGATAGCACAGTGGCACAACTCCCTCCTAGTAAACCTATTTGAGGTATGAGGATAATATTTAATATCCCCTTCGTAATCATGCCCACCGCACAGCCGATAAATACTATTTTTTCATTATTTACAACTTGTAATAATGACATTTCCATCATAATTAAAGAGACACAAATAACCGTCAACATATAAACGATCAGCGTTGCTGTTTGGCTATCATTTTCAAAAAATACACGATTCATAACTGGCAATAAGTTGATTAATCCAATGCCTGCCGCTGTACTAATTACCATTGTAATTTTAAGAGACACATTGGCATAACGATTCATCAATATTGACTGTCCTTGTTTTTTAGCATCAGTTAATAACGGTATAAGTACGAAACAAAACGTTGTAGTCACAATTAGGCCCATCTGAATAAATGATGCACCACGATCAAATATACCTTTAAGCGTGATGGCATTATTAAAACTTAAACCTTGTAGTTGTAAAGCATGAATCATAGTAAAACTATCGATAATCTGCCATAAAATGACAATCAAATGACTGACCGCAAATACAATAATCGCTAATGATAACTGTCGCCATGCTATGGTTTGTGTTGTTTGTTGAAATTTAAATGGTTTCTGTTGCAATAAAAAGAGACTAGAGACTAAAAATCCTAAAGCAGAGCCTGCAATAGCTAACGCACCCGATGCATAAATTGACCAATTGTAATTACTGTACAGCACAATAGCCACCATAATAATTGCGACACGTATTACTTGTTCTAGCACTTGTGATATTGCTGGAATATTCATTTGTTGTTGGCTTTGATAATATCCTCGTAATACACCTAATATTGCTATAAATAAGAAACTAATACTAGCTGTACGTAACATCGGCGCCAAATTGCTGTCACCCATTAGCTGTGCTATCCACTGTGCGCCTAGGCAAACGATTAAAAACAAAGCCACGCTACACCATTGTAATCGTAGATATACCTTAGTGTAGACACCATGCTGTCTATCATTCCCCAACGTTTGTGTCACTGCACTAGGAATAGCATTCATCGACAAAATGACACCCAATGCCACAAGCGGATACACTTGTTGATAGGCATATAATCCAGCATCTCCTAATACATTTTGGTATGGCACCCGATAAATAGCACTTAGTATTTTCACCATAATTAAGGCGATTGTCAGAATAACCACACCGTTAAACGCTGTATTAGTTTTAATTCGCATCCTCTATTACCATACTTTCTTCTAAACATTTCGCTAAAAATTTCAAGTTTTCAAACCATTGCTTCGCTTTAGTTAATGTTACTTTCATTTTACCATCTTGTACGCCGACTTTCATTGCACGACCTAATGGTTGCGTTTGTTTAAATAATGTTTCGCCATTGATATCTTGTGTCGCTTTTTCCGACAGATAAATTTCTATGTGTTTTCCTTTATCTTTAATTGAAGTCACACCTACGTGTAACGCATGTACTTTAATTTCCATCATATCTAATAAGCGTTCGACTTCAATCGGATATTCATTGAAACGATCCAACAATTCATCTTTAACATCTATTAACTGCGCTTCGCTTTCAATCTTCCGTAGTTTTTTATAAATTTCAATTTTTGCTTGTTCATTTTGAATATACTCTGCCGGTAAATAAGCATCTATATTCAGTTCTATTTCTACTTCTGGCGCTTCTTCGGTTTCAGGTTGGATACCACGTTTTTCATTAACTGCCTCTTCTAACATTTGTGAATATAAGTCAAAGCCTACAGAATCAATGAACCCATGCTGTTGCTTACCTAGTAAATTACCAGCACCACGAATATTTAAATCACGCATCGCAATTTTAAATCCAGAACCAAGCTCTGTAAATTCTTTGATAGCTTGTAATCTTTCTTCTGCGGTTTCCGTTAAAACTTTATTCGTTGGATGTAAGAAATATGCATAGCCTATACGACTAGAACGGCCTACTCTACCACGTAATTGATAAAGCTGACTTAAACCAAAACGATCAGCCTCTTCTATAATTAAAGTATTAGCATTCGGTACATCAACGCCTGTTTCAATAATCGTTGTTGTCACTAACACATCATATTCATGGTTAATAAAACCTAACATAGTTTCTTCCAAATCACGCTCAGTCATTTGACCATGTGCCACGCCAATATTCGCATCTGGCAACAACATTTGCAACTGTTCACGCTTTTCATAGATAGACTGAACTTTGTTATACAAATAGAACACTTGGCCCTCACGTGATATTTCACGTTCCAATGCTTCTTTGATAAAGTTCGTATTTTGTTCTAACACATACGTTTGCACAGGAAATCTATTTTCCGGTGGTGTTTCAATAACAGATAAATCACGTACACCTAACATACTCATATGTAGTGTTCGTGGGATAGGAGTTGCAGTAAGTGTCAGAACATCAACATTTGTTTTTAAAGATTTTATACGCTCTTTATGGCGTACACCAAAACGTTGTTCTTCATCCACGATTAGTAAACCTAAATCTTTATAACTGATATTTTTACCTAATAACTTATGCGTTCCAACTACAATATCTACTTTACCTGATTTCAAGCCTTCTTTAGTTTCCTTGATTTCTTTCGTCGTTCTAAAACGGCTGATGAGTTCGATATCTATAGGGAAATCTTGCATCCGTTCAATCAATGTTTCGTAATGCTGTTGTGCTAAGATGGTTGTCGGCACTAGAAAGGCTACTTGTTTGCCTTCGTATATTGCTTTAAACGCAGCTCGAACAGCTACTTCTGTTTTACCGTAACCCACATCACCACATAGCAATCTATCCATAGGTCGTTGTTGTTCCATATCTTGTTTAATTTCCGAGATAGACTTCGCTTGGTCCGGTGTTAACTCGTATGGGAAATCTAATTCAAAGTCATTTTGCTCTGCAGTATCTGGTCCATATTGATAACCAACCGACATTTCACGTTCTTTATATAAAGTAATTAACTCATCCGCAATATCTTCTACACTTTGTTGTACTTTCGCTTTTGTCTTTTTCCACTCAGTTCCACCTAATTTATTTAATTTAGGTGATTTATCTTCAGAGGCAACATATTTTTGCACTTGATCCATTTGATCAACAGGTACAAACAATTGGTCAGTCCCTTTGTACTGTAGCTTGATATAATCTTTGTGTACGCCTCCGACTTCCAGTGTCTCCACACCTAAATAGCGTCCTACTCCGTGATGCACATGTACCACGTAGTCGCTCACTTTTAGATCTTGATATGATTTAATTTTTTCTGCATTTGATAAAGTTTTCTGTTGCTTGCGCTTTTTCTTTTGTTTAGACTTAAACAATTCACGTTCAGTTACTACAACCAATTGCATATAAGGTAATTCAAAACCTTCTGATAGGCTACCTTCAGTAATTACTGCGCAGCCACCTTCAATGTCATTACTATGTCCATCTATAAACGTAGGTATATGCATTTCACTTAACATAGACTGAATTCTTTCTTTTTTTACTTCAGTTTCAGCTAAAATGACAATAGTATAATCATTTTGAATGAAACGTTGAAATTCTGAGCGCATAATATCATATTGACCGTAGTACTGTTGCACCGGTTTACAAGAAAATTTAATAATATGATTGAGTTTTACAGGCATAGTCGCAGTAAATAAGGTGAAGTAAGCGACATTGAACGCATTTAAATGTGATTCAAAATTATCGTAACTTATAAAAGTTTGTCCGATAAAGCCTTTACCACTTTCGATTAAGTTTTGGCTAAACTCATCCGTTTCAGTAGTTAAAGTTTGTTCTGTTTCTTTTATTCTATTATATTCATCTACAGCAATGATTGCGTCATCTTGGAAATAGTCAACAAGTGTTGCTGGTTGTTCATACATGAATGCGACTAAACGTCGTAACACTTGATGATCAAAATGAGTTTCTTCAAATAATTTAAAACTTTCATATGTTTCTTTTAAATCATTTCTGACTGCTTTATCAATTTTAGGTCGCGTCTCTTCATATGCTTTTTGCAACTGTTCCTTAGTATGTTGTAATACTTCATCTGTAATAATATAGTCGCTAGCAGTCGTAATGTGTATTTGCTCTATATTTTCGTTAGAACGTTGTGTTTCAACATCAAAATCTCTAATTGAGTCGACTTCCGTATCAAATAATTCGATACGTACGGGTTCCCCAATTAATGGATACACATCTATAATGCCCCCACGCAAAGAAAATTCTCCAAGGTTTGATACAACACTTTCACGGCGATATCCCATATTAACTAACTTTGTTAAAAATGCATCGACATCAATATCATCACCAACTTGTAACGTAAGCTGATGTGCTTTCCACATATCTACAGGTGTCAACCATTTTTTCAAGCCATTTAATGGAACGATAAATAAGCCTCTCTGATTTTGAGCCAGTGCCGTTAAAGTTCGGACACGCTCACTCATAAATTGAGGGCTTTGTGTTGAAAATTCTTCTGTCATAATATTTTGCATTGGATATTTATAAATATCATTAGCAGGCACAAATTGTAATAAATCTGTTTCTAGTTTATCAGCTTGATATAAATTATTAGTCACAATTAAGAGCTGTTTACTACTTTGCAAAAACTTTTCTGCAATAATTGTTGCTTTTGCAGACGCTGATAATCCTGTCACTAAGATATTATCTTCACCAAATACTTCGTTTAATTCTTGGTAACGTTTGTCATTGTTAATATAGTCTGTAATTATTGATTTCACTTTATTTCACCATTATATTCATTCATCACATTATCAAAGCGAGATGTCTCAATAAACGCTTCTACTGCTCGTGCTGAATGGTCTATTACTTTATCCATAATTACCCTTTCCGTTTTGGAAAATTTTTGCAACACATAATCAACTATAGCCATTCCGTTACTTGGTCGATCAACTCCAATTCGAATACGTTTAAACTGATCTGTGCCTAACATGTGAATAATAGATTTCATACCGTTATGACCACCCGCACTTCCTTTTTGTCGCAAGCGAATCTCACCTTGTGGTAAGTCTAAATCATCATATAAAACAATTAAGTCTTCTACTGCTATATTATAGTAATCCATCAATGGTGCCACTGCTTCCCCCGATAAATTCATCATCGTTAAAGGTTCTATAAACATCACTTTCTCTTGACCAATACGTTCGATCGTATATGCACCTTTAAACTTTTGTTTGTCTAATGTGAAGTTATGTTGTGCTAACATATAATCAATTACTTCAAATCCAATATTGTGCCGTGTAGATTCAAAGCGTTTCCCTATGTTGCCAAGGCCAACAATACATTTCATTGTATTTCCTCCATTTACTGTCATTCTTTATTTATGTGTACATACTCTGTAATTTCTCATTCACACATTAAAAATATTATATATTATAATAACATAAAAAAGCACCAGCTTAAGCAAATAAGCATGGTGCTTTGAAATTTACAATTATTGAATAGTGACGATAACAGCTTATGCTTCTTTATCTTCTTCTTCTTCTTCTTTGTCTTCACCTACAACTTCAGGCTCTTCAGTAGTAGATTCGCCTTCCATTGCTTCGATTTCTTCTTCACTTGGCTCTTCAGTTGGAGCAACAACTGTTACGATTGACTCTTCTTGGTCATTTTCGATTGTGAAGTCACCAGTAACATTGATATCAGCAACAGCATAGCTATCACCGATTGCTAAAGCTGAAATGTCAACTTCAATTGCTTCAGGGATACTATCAGGTGTAGCAGTTATTTCTAAGTCGAATAATGGTTGTTCAACAACGCCGCCTTCTTTAGCACCTTCAGCTTCTCCTACTAAGTGAACTGGTACTTCAACAGTACGTTCTTCACTCATGTTGATTGCTAAGAAGTCAATGTGAGTGATTTGGTTTTTAAGTGGATCGAATTGGTAGTCAGAAACCATTACTTTGATTGATTTTGAACCTACTCCTAATTCGATAACACCGTTACGTCCAACTTCACGGATAACTTTAATGAATTCAACTTCGTCTACTTTAACTGAAACGTTTTTTGTACCATAGCCGTATACAACTGCAGGTACTTTACCAGCGTTTCTGATTGCTTTTAAGTTAGAACGAGTTTGTTTACCTTGACGAATGATTGACTTTAATGAAGCCATATTCATTTCCACCTTTCACTTTTGCTCAATAATTGAGCTCCTCACTTACCCATCAACAGTATTGTTGCTTGCAAGTGTTTATTTATTCGTATTGTCACGAACAGAAATATTATACCTTGTCTATCTTAATTAGTCAAACAATACTGAAACAGATTCACGTTCGTACACACGAATAATAGCTTGCGCCAATAAGCCTGCTACTGACAATTCTTTTGTTTTTTCAGGTTTGCGCTCATCATCTAATTGGATAGAATTAGTTACTACTAATTCTTTAATCGCTGAATTTTCTATACGCTCTTTCGCTGGGCCAGATAATACTGGATGTGTACAACATGCATAAACTTCTTTAGCACCTTTATCTTTCAAGGCTTGTGCAGCTAAAGTAATTGTGCCTGCTGTATCAATAATGTCATCAATAATAATTGCCGTACGACCATCAATTTCACCAACGATATTCATCACTTCAGCTACATTTGGTTTTGGACGACGTTTGTCTATAATTGCAATTGGAGTTTTTAAGATATCTGCTAACTTACGTGCTCTTGTTACACCGCCATGGTCAGGTGAAACAACAACACATTCTTCAGGATCGATATCCGCTTCGTTTTGGAAATAATCTGCTAAAATTGGAACACCCATTAAGTGATCGATCGGCATATCAAAGAAGCCTTGGATTTGTGGTGCATGTAAGTCTAACGCAATCATTCTATCTGCGCCAGCTGTTTCAATTAGGTTAGCGACTAACTTAGCTGTAATAGGTTCACGGCTGCGTGCTTTTCTGTCTTGTCGAGCATATCCATAGTAAGGTACCACAATATTGATGTTTGCTGCTGATGCTCGTTTACACGCATCAATCATAATCAATAATTCCATCAAGTGTAAGTTTACTGGATTTGATGTTGGTTGAATGATGAAAACGTCGCAACCACGAATACTTTCTTCGATATTGATTTGAATTTCTCCATCACTGAAACGTTTAACTGAACATTTACCTAATTCAATACCAACATGATCCGCTACTTCTTGCGCTAATGGCTCGTTCCCTTTCAAAGAAAAGATTTTTAAAGCAGAATTTTTATATTCATTGTTTAACATTTATAGTCCTCCAATTAATTACTTCCATATATTTAACTTACTAGACATTCTAATATATTGTGCTTAAGTGGATATATCGCTCACATTTATCTACTTTTCACTTTTAATTTCACTGCTATTACATTTTATGTCTACAAGATAATATTTATTTTTTTAAATAACCGTCTTTTGTCGTCTGTCTTACTCGAGCTATTGCTAAACTATCATTAGGTACATCATCTGTAATTGTTGACCCTGCCGCAGTCAATGCAAAGTCACCTAATGTGACAGGAGCAATCAAGTTGGTATTACAACCAATAAATGCATCGTTACCAACAATAGTTTTAAATTTATTTTTTCCATCGTAATTAACTGTTATCGAACCACAACCAACATTTGTACGTTCGCCAATTTCAGCGTCTCCAATATAACTCAAATGAGGCAGTTTCGCACCTTCTTTAACGATTGATTTTTTCACTTCTACGAAATTGCCTACTTTTACTTTGCGTCCAAGATTAGCACCCGGGCGTAATTGTGCAAATGGACCTACGATAACATCATCAGCAATTTGCGCGTCATTTACAACAGAATGCTTGATATGAACACCGTTACCCAATTCACTATCTGTAATCTCTGAATACTGTCCAATAATAGCATCTTCACCAATAACTGTTGTGCCAGCTAGCTTTACACCTGGTTCAATTGTTGTATCCATACCAATGACTACATCTGGACCAATATAAGTAGAAGCCGGATCCAATAATGTAACGCCGTTGCGCATGTGGTATTCATTGATACGTGATTTCATTGCGAATTCCGCATTGCTCAACATCACGCGATTATTGACACCCATAATTTCATCAAAATCACTTGTGTGGTGAACTTGAACCTTGCCTTGTGCTTCTAAAATCAAACTCAAAACGTCTGGCAAATAATATTCACCTTGTGAATTATTGTTATTTACTTGTTCAATTGTATCGAATAATACTTGGTTATCGAAAGCAAAAATACCTGAACTTATTTCAGTTATTGATTGTTGTTCTACAGAAGCATCTTTTTGTTCTACAATTGCCGTTAAATCATTATTGGCATTTCTCACGATGCGACCATAGCCATGTGGATTTGGTGCAGTAGCAGATAATACAGTAGCTTGTGCTTGATTACGTTCATGATGCTCAATTAGAGATTGTAAAGTGCTAGCAGTAATAAGTGGTGTATCACCACAAACAACTAAAGTAGTCCCTGTTTTCTCTTGTAAATGTTCGCTTGCCATTTTCACAGCATGTGCAGTACCTAACTGCGTCTCTTGAAAACTGTAAAGCGATTTGTCACCTAAAGTTTCTTTGACACTTTCTGCGCCATGTCCAACGATTGTAACCAGTTGTTCAACACCTGATTGTTTCACATTATCGATGACATGTTCAATCATTGTTTTACCCGCAACTTCGTGAAGTACTTTGTATTTCTTTGATTTCATACGTGTACCCTTGCCTGCTGCAAGTACTATTGCATGTCTTTGCATGAGTGCTAACCCTCCATTAAAATATACACTTCATAACTATTATAATTTAACGCTAGTAACAGTTTCAAGACTCAAACCATCAATAATGTACAAAGATAATAATAAATATACCGAATTGCATTGCAAAAAAGCATAAAAAATGTCATCTTTTTTACATATTTATACATTTATTTCTAATAATTACCAAGTGATATTAATTTTTTTCTAAATCGCTTACTTTCCTTAAATCATCGTACTAAACGTTGAAAGGTTATGAACATTATTACATTGTTTTTTTAGTTTTTTTGTTACTTACTATTATTGTTACCCTTTAAATTGTCACCTTTAATTTTTTACAATAATTATTTGAAAAATTGTCACATTTATTTTATATAGTTTATCGATGTTCAGCCAAAAAGAATGAGACTGATATTTATCTTTAATTCAAAACGTGTACCATTCAGCTCGTTAAACATAACTAAAATTGAAAGCTTGAGTGGCATAATATTTTCAGTACAGTCATTTCGGCCGACTCCTGCGAGAATAGCACTTTCCGCAGACTACAGGCTAAGGCCGTCCCTGCGGAAAGCGTGCACAAAAACTGCCATCAAAACCAGTAACTTTGTGTGATGCTGAGACAAATCAATAACGAACAGTGTCTAGAATGTAAAGAATCTTTAAATGATCGTGCGTTTAAGACTTTCATTTAAAATTGGCAGTCATTTTTGGGCCGACTCCTGCGGGAATAGCACTAGTCGAAGACTACAGGCTGAGGCTGTGCCCGCGGAAAGCGTGCACAAAAACTGCCATCAACATCGCATATACTTTATTTCAATCCATCTGCTACTAACAATACGAAAAAAGACCAGGACGAATCAATTGCGTCCCAGCCTCATTTGTTAATCATTATCTATTTATATTAAGCTTCATCTTTATCATCATCTGATTGCTGTGCATTCTTATCAGGAATGACTTCGTCAGTTTCTTCATACACTTTCATCACTGCATCTTGAATTTCTTGTCTCATCTCTGAATTAATTGGGTGCGCGATGTCACGGAATTCACCATCTGGTGTACGTTTACTTGGCATTGCGACGAAAAGACCTGAGTTGCCTTCAATCACTCGCAAATCATGTACAACAAATGATTCGTCTAGTGTTATAGACACGAGCGCTTTCATTCTTCCATCTGTTTCAATCTTTCTAAGTCTTACATCTGTCACTTTCATGTAGTGAGCCCCCCTAAGTATATCTGTAGTTCTATAGAAGCTTAACAATATCAATATAAGTTATAATTCCTTATTTAACTTTAGCAATTAATTCAATTTCAACTTTTACATCTTTTGGAAGTCGTGCCACTTCAACGCAACTTCTCGCTGGTTGGTGGCTACTAAAGTATTCACCATACACTTCATTAATTTGTTGAAATTCATTCATATCTTTAATGAAAATTGTTGCTTTAATGACTGATTCTAAATCTGAACCAGCTGCATCAAGTACAACTTTTAAATTTTCGAATACTTGCTTAGTTTGCACTTGCACATCTTCACTTACAATTTCCCCCTTTGTATTTAATGGGATTTGTCCAGATGTGAAGATAAAACCATTAATTTCAGTTGCATGTGAATATGGCCCGAGTGCTTCAGGCGCTTGTTTTGTATTTATTACATTCATGGTGTCGTCTATCGCTCCTTTAAGAAAATTTAGTTAGGCTATTGCCTCTTTCTACGTTAAAGTTCTGATTATATTCGTCCACATCAGATAGCATAACTAAGGAAGTATAATCTTCTATCAATCGTTGTTTAACTTCTTTCGATTCTACAAGTACTGATACCCCTTTAACATGAGCTTTAAACTCATTCATCAAATTCATCACGCCATTAATTGAACCGCCAGCACGCATAAAATCGTCAACGACAAGTACATTGGAATTTTCTGGTAATGTACGCTTGGAAAGTACCATCGTTTCTATTTTACGAGATGATCCTGAAACATAATTAATAGATACTGTTGATCCTTCTGTCACTTTATTATCTTTTCTTATAACTACTACTGGTAAATTCAATACATTCGCAACTGCATTGGCTAAAGATATACCTTTGGTAGCAATAGTCACGACTGCATCTAGCTCTTTGTCCATATATAAAGTTGCAATCAATTTCCCAACTTTATTCAATAACGTTGGATTGCCCATAACGTCTGATAAAAACAAGTAGCCCCCTGGTAATAAACGATCTTTTTCTTGTAGCATATCAATGACTTCATCAATGACTTCACTTGCTTCTTCTTTACTCATTTCCGGCTTATAAGTCACACCGCCACTTGCACCTGCTGTTGTTGTCACTGTACCAAGTTTTTCTTTTTGGAATGTTGTTTTAATAATTTGTACGTCTTCACTAATTGAAGATTTAGCTTGCTTAAATTTTTGAACAAAGTATGTTAACGGAATCAATTTATTAGGATGATTCATTAAATACTGAGTCATATAAACAATTCGTTCACTTCTCTTATATCTCATAAAATTCACCTTCTAACCTAATAATCTTACTAAATGCACTTCATTACAGCAGCCATTCACTGAATTGTAAACATGTTTTGCTTGGCGCTCTTTTTGAGCTAACGCATAGACTGTGGGCCCACTACCACTCATTACTGATCCATCGGCACCACTGTTGAGCATATTTTCTTTGATTTTCAAAATTTCTGGATACATCTTACTTGAGATAGGTTCCAATCTATTCGAAAGACTTTCACACAATTTTTCATAGTCCCCACTTAGTAGTGCTTCTTGGCAAGCTGTTGTATGTACTTCATGATACTCTTCAAGATTTAACCGTTTAAATACATCAGGCGATGAAATTCCCACACTAGGTTTAGCGACAATAACCCATGAAGATGGTGGCTTATTTAAAAATTCTATGATTTCACCTTTCCCTTTACATATGGCTGTTTTTCCATAAATACAAAATGGTATATCCGTGCCAATAGTAATACCTAAGTTACACAACTCACTTAGTGGGCGATTTAATCCGAATAATCGATTCAATCCCCTCATCGTAGCAGCAGCATCAGTTGATCCTCCAGCCAATCCTGCAGATACTGGTATTCCCTTATCGATAGTAATCGTTACACCTTGTTGTACACCGTAAGTTTCAGTCATTAATTGAGCAGCTTTATACGCCAAATTTTTACTATCTGACGGTACATAATTTTGTTCAACTTGTACGACAATTTTACAATCACTACGTCGTTCAAATGAGAGACGATCATTCAAATCAATTGTCGTCATAATCATTTCAATTTCATGATAACCATCATCTCGTTTAAAGAGCGTGTCCAGAGTGAGATTAATCTTAGCTGGTGCTGTTTCATAAATCATATCTCCACCCTCTTTCACTTCGATATGGTAATAAAATGATTTTAACATAATGTTATGTCATATTTAGAGTTATTCAATAAAGTTTGTTTAAAAACTTAATATTAAATAGCAAATCATACTATAATATACGCTTTTAATATATTGCTTAAACATCGATCCTTCAAAATCATTTCTTATCATACTATTCTACACGATATGAAAAAGTGAATAAACTTATAATCTTGTATTCGCTAAAATAACTTCTAAGTTATATTATGAACAGTGCAAAATTGGGCACAAAAATAATGAGGTGCTAGTGCACCTCATTATGTAAACAATTATTAAGTTTAATACGTGTGTACTTAAATAACGTGTTAGAAAAAACACGCATATTTAGTGTGCAATTGCTTCGTGATGACTATCTTCCTCGAAAGAAACTTGTACGTTATCTGTTAAAACATCAGTGTATGTATAAGACACACGCTCGAAGTTATGTTTATCTTGGTCTAATTCTACAACGAAAACTGAAGGATATGTTTCTTTTAACACTCCACTACGTTCTATTGTTTTCTTACGACCACCATTCGCTTTTAGTACAATACGGTTTCCTAATTGACAATCAAGTGTATTTTTGATGTCTCCAATAGATTTTGGCATATTGCTCCACCTCGCTACATAATGTATAATAACACATTTAGCGATAAATTGTCAAATAAATTTTAATTTTAGCAAGGTGGGGCTCAAATGTCAACACTTTAAAATTGTAATTCTGAGAATTTTTTTAAATTGTTATATAGGAGCGCAAATTCTTTGATAGAAAGTGTTTCTCCTCTTCTTTTCGGATCAATATCTGCACTTTCTAACCATTCTACAATCAGTGCTTTATGCTTTTTCCCCTCTTTAAAGAAACTTTGATAGTTATTATTTATAGTTTTTCGGCGTTGGCTAAACGCAGCTTTTGTTAATTTGAAAAAGTCATTTTCATTATCAACTTGAACTTGAGGTGCTTCACGTTTCATCAATTTCACGACAATTGAATCAACATTGGGTGGTGGTAGAAATACTGATTTAGGCACAGTTAGTACTTTGCTTGTTTCTGTGTAATATTGAGCTACGATAGAGAGTGAACCATATGCTTTAGTCCCTACTTGGGCATTTAAGCGTTCACCAACTTCTTTTTGCATCATCACGACATAACCATCAATTGGTAATGTTTGTTGCATTAAATTCAATAAAATTGGCGTTGTAATGTAGTATGGTAAATTGGCTACTACCATAATTTTATCGCAATCTGCTAAATGTTGATGGACATATGTAGCAATATCTGCTTTTAAAATATCTTCATTAATAATTGTCACGTTATCATAAGGTCCTAATGTCTCATCAAGCACTGGGATAAGACGTTGATCAATTTCAAAAGATAGTACTTTTTGAGCGTGTTTTGCTAATTGCTCTGTTAATGAACCCATGCCAGGACCAACTTCAATAATACCAGTATGTTCATCAATATCACTTGCATCTATTATTTTGTGAATGATATTTACATCTATTAAAAAGTTTTGACCTAAACTTTTTTTAAAATCAAATCCATATTGATTTAACAATGCTTTTGTGCGCGATGGCGTTGCAATGTCCTTCATTTCCATTATGAATCACTTCCTTTTTCATCCGCGAGTGCATCACGGACATCTTGTTCCGTATAACCAAACGCATTTAATTTATTTAATAATTGTTTACCATTAGAATGTCCAATATGCAGTTTGGCACCTAGAACATCTCGTTTTTGGCGTGCATCCTTGCCAATGATTAAACCTAAATCAATGAGCACTTCTTTACTAATAGATTCATGACCTTCTTCAAATGGGGTACTTACATTACTTAACGCTTCACGAATCGTTGTAAGACCGGCATGTTCTACACCTATCTTCCCATGTTTATTCTTAGCTTTTTCACGTTCAATATATGCGTGTTTCACACCGGGAACATGCTGACGAATAGTATTTCGTATTTTATCACCTGGGAAATCTGGGTCTGTTAACACGATTACACCACGCGTTTCATATGCATGCGCAATAACTTGTAATGTTGCTTGGTCAATGGCACTACCATTGGTCTCAATCGTATCACATGTTACAGCTCTTTTGACTTTTTCAGTATCATCTCTACCTTCAACTACAATAAATTCAGTTATTTTCATTTATTGTTACACCTTTCTACAGCTAAGTCTATTTCAAAAAATAAGAAAGATATCACTACGACATTATGGTTATATTCAACTTCTAAAGTTAATCCCATAGTGTGTAGCAATATCTTTCTCAACAGTTTAGTTACAATTTAAATAATGTTTCTGCGTTTTTAGTTGTTTGTTGACATACTTCTTCATAACTTACACCGCGTAATTCAGCAATTTGCTCTGCAACTAATGTTACACGTGCCGGTTCATTTCGTTTACCTCTATATGGGTGCGGAGATAAAAATGGTGCATCCGTTTCTACCAACAGTTTATCAAATGGTACCTGTTGCGCAACTTCTTTTGGTTGCTTAGCATTTTTAAAAGTCACAGGTCCACCTAATGAAACGTAAAAATTGAGTTTATGAATAACATCCAAAGCAATTTCCGGTGAAGCACTAAAGCTATGCATAATGCCACCTACTTCTTCAGCATGTTCTTCTTTTAAAATATCTACACAATCTTGAGTCGCTTCTCTATTATGGATAATAATCGGTAAGTTAACACGTTTCGCTAAAGCAATTTGCTTTCTAAACACTTCTTGTTGTATATCTTTTGGCGATTTATCCCAATGATAGTCCAGACCCGTTTCACCTATACCAATAATTTTTGGATGTTCAGCAAGCTTTTCTATCCATTCTAATCGCTCTTCTGTACAATCAATAGCATCAACAGGATGCCAACCAATAATGCCATAGATGAAATCGTACTGCTCAATCAACTCCATCGTACGTTCTACAGTTGGTGTATCAAAACCTACCACAAACATACGATCCACGCCATTTTCTCGAGCACGTGTGATGACTGCTTCTAAATCTTCATCATATTCGTCTGCATTTAAATGTACATGTGTATCGATAAGCATCTATATCGCTCCTTCAGATTATTATTTAATCGTCGCACCATTTGGAATAGCACTTGGTAGACTTACCAATGTTAAGACTCCATCTTTTTCAGCAGATAATATCATACCTTCAGATTTTTGACCCATTAATTTAGCTGGTTTTAAGTTAGTTACTACTGCTACTTTTTTACCAATAATATCTTCAGGGTTATAAAATTGCGCAATGCCTGAAACAATTTGGCGCTGTTCAGAATCTAAATCTACTTGGATTTTTAATAGTTTATCTGATTTTTTAACTTTTTCAGAATCTGTAATTGTCGCTGCTTTAATTTCCACATTATCAAAGTCTTTAATATCGATAAGCGCTTTACTAGGTTCAGCTTCAGGCTCTTTTGCAGCAGGTGGTTGCATGGATTCTTTAATATAAGCAATTTCCGCTTCAGTCTCTAAACGAGGGAAAATTGGTGTTGGTTTTGACACTACTGTAATTGGAGCTGTTAAATGTCCATAGGATTCAATACTTTCAAGCTCATGTAATTTCGGATCATTAATGTTTAATTGCTCGAAAATTTGATATGGTGCATGTGTCAAGAACGGTCTTAACAACACAGCGATAATACGGATATTTTCTACTAAGTGCGCCATTACATTACCTAACATGTCTCTTTGACTGTCGTCTTTTGCTAATACCCATGGTGTTGTCTCATCGATATATTTATTTGTACGGCTGATGAATTTCCAAACAGTTGATAGTGCTACTGAGAACTGTAAGTTTTCCATGTTTTCATGGAACGTACTTACTGTATCCATAGCCATAGCTTCCATTTGTTCATCTAGTTCATGTTTAGGTCCTTCATATGCCGGTAATTCACCATCAAAATATTTATTTACCATAGAAATTGTTCGGTTTACAAGGTTACCTAAGTCATTCGCTAAATCATAGTTTGTACGTTCTACGAAACCTTCAGGCGTAAAGACACCATCTGAACCAAATGGTAATTCTCGCATTAAGTAGTAACGTGTCGCATCTAAGCCATAACGATCAATTAATACATTAGGGTCTACAACATTACCTTTAGATTTACTCATTTTGCCATCTTTCATTAAAATCCAACCATGTGCAAATACTTTTTTCGGTAATGGAATGTCTAATGCCATTAATAGAATTGGCCAAATAATAGAATGGAAACGTACAATTTCTTTCGCCATAATGTGAATATCAGCTGGCCAGTATTTGTTGAATAATGACTCATCGTCTGATAAGTAACCTAAAGATGAAATATAGTTTACGAGCGCGTCTATCCACACATAAACAACATGTTTAGGATTAGATTCAACATTAATACCCCAATCAAATGACGTACGTGATACAGCTAAGTCTTCTAATCCTGGTTTAATAAAGTTATTAATCATTTCATTTTTACGTGATGGTGGTTGAATAAAGTCAGGATTTTCATCGTAAAATTCTAACAAACGGTCCGTATATTTAGATAAATTAAAGAAGTAACTTTCTTCTTTCACCAATTCTACATCGTGACCAGAATCAGGGCTTTTACCGCCTACAATCTTACCGTTTTCATAGATTGGATCTACTAATTGAGTTTCAGTATAATACGTTTCATCAGGTACAGAATACCAACCTTCATATTCGCCTAAATAGATATCATCTTGCGCTAATAAGCGTTCAAAGATTTGTTGTACAACCTTTTTGTGACGTTCTTCTGTTGTACGAATAAAATCATCATTCGAGATTTCTAATTTTTCCCATAAGGCTTTAATCCCATCAATCATTTCGTCTAAATACGCTAATTCTGTTTTGCCTGCTTTATGTGCTTTTTCTTGGATTTTTTGTCCGTGTTCATCTGTCCCAGTTAAATATCGAACATCATAGCCTTGCATTCTTTTATAGCGTGCAATCACATCACCAGCAGTTGTTGTGTATGCGTGGCCGATATGCAAGTTTCCACTCGGATAATATATTGGGGTAGTGATATAAAATGTTTCTTTCACCATTAATGCTCCTCCTCGTTTCTTACACTATAAATATATCTAAATTTATTTTTGTTTTCAATGAAGTCGAGATGTGTCTGTATGTGCAGTCCCTTGTCTATCCGACGTACAATATACACAAAATCACTTCTATGTATCCTAAATAAATAAGTCATTGTATTAAATATAATTATATGCTCTATCCTATCTACATTACCATAAATCAAGCCCTTTATGGTAAATTTTTTTAGAAGCTCTCCTTAATTTATTAAGATTAGTGCTTCTTATGCAGAAGTATAACTTCTGTATTCCTTATGCTCTTCTTAATTTATTAAGATTAGTGCTTCTTATGCAGAAGCATAACTTCTGTATTCCTTATGCTCTTCTTAATTTATTAAGATTAGTGCTTCTTATGCAGAAGTATAACTTCTGTATTCCTTATGCTCTTCTTAATTTATTAAGATTAGAGCTTCTTATGCAGAAGTATAACTTCTGTATTCCTTGTGTTTATTGATTATCAGCATTAACGTTATGATATATATCATAAACTTCATTAGTTTTCATTTGTCTATCTTCAGCCACTCGTTTAATTGCTGCTTTAGGCTTCATGTTTTGTGCAGTGTAGTATTGCACGTGTTCCTCAATGGACATTGATTCAAACCATGAAGTATCTTGAGTTGCAGTGGCACCTTCAATTAATAGGACAAATTCACCTTTCAATGGGATAGTAGCCGCTTCGATTTGTACCAATATCTCATTTACAGTAGCCGTTTCAATCTGTTCAAATTTTTTCGTTAGTTCTCTACCTACTGTTACACGCCTACATTCATCTACTTTACGAATAGCTTTTAATGTATCTGTCACACGATGTGGAGATTCATATAAAATCACCGTACTGTCTTCATACATGCGTGTTTCAAGCACCTGTAATTTGTCTTTTTCCTTACGTGGTAAAAAGCCAATAAAAGTATACACAAATGATGGTAGACCACTAGCCATTAATGCAGTCAAACCAGCATTAGGCCCTGGTATCGTTTCAATCTTGATATTATGTTCCCGTGCAGCAACTACTAACTCATAACCAGGATCACTGATTAACGGTAATCCTGCATCAGATACTAACGCAATATTGGTATCATTTAATAATTGTTCGATGAGGTAATCGGTTTGTTGTGCTTTGTTATGTTCGTGATATGATTTTAAAGGCGTATCAATCATATAATGATTACATAATTTTTTAGTAACACGTGTATCTTCACACGCAATTACATCGACATTCTTCAAAGTGTCAACTGCTCTATATGTAATATCTGCCAAATTCCCTATCGGTGTACCTACTAAATATAACGTAGCCATTTAGTTTACCTCACTAATCATCTGTAATTTTTTTTGTCTTGAAAATGTTTTGATTTCATATTCTCTTTTTAGTGCTGCCGATTTAGTTTCAAACACTTCCGAATAGACTAATGTCACTGGACGTCGAACTTTAGTGTACTTTGCACCCTTACCAGCATTATGTTTAGCTATGCGTTGCTCTATATCTTTAGCGTAACCTGTATATAAAGTGCCATCACTACATTTCACGATATAAATATAATGATTATCCATAATAAACTGTTCTCATTTCATCAGAATACTTGCCATCTTCATTATAAATATAAAACGGTGGTTGAATCGCTAGTCCTTGATTCCCATTTTTACGTCCTTCAACAACAATCGTTTGTGCTGACCGTTCTGTTTTACTATAAATCAAATGTAACTTTTTCGGTTCAATTTGATATTTGCGCATTTCACTTAGTACATCCATCACCCGTTCTGCACGATGGACCATCATAAAACGACCACCTTGTTTCAATAAATGCCTTGCTGCCAAACAACAATCTTCTAATGTACATAATATTTCATGTCTCGCAATTTTATGTGCATCCTTTTGATGCTGGTGTAACTGATTCGCTTTAAAATACGGTGGATTGCACGTTACTAAATTATACTGTGAAGGCTTAAAGTTTACGTGAGCATTTTTCAAATCCATTTCATGCATTTTAATACGGTCTGTGAGTTGGTTGTACTGAATACTTCTATTTGCCATATCCACAAGTTGCGCTTGAATTTCTATAGCTTCAATTTGCTGATTGCCTTTATCCGATAATAATAACGGAATGATGCCATTCCCAGAACATAAATCTAGTATCCGGTCATTTTTTCGTACTTCTGTAAAGTGTGCCAGTAATAACGCATCGGTCGAAAATGAAAACACTTCATCATTTTGAATAATACTTAATTTCTCTTTAATTAAATGGTCTAATCGTTCATTTGCCAATAATTCCATAGCTTGCCTCCACGCTCCAAAAAAAGAATGAAATGGCAATGCTTGCTATTATTCAAGCCTATCGCTGACACTTCATCCTCTCTTGCTATCTATAACTATTTTTAAAACAATTGTTTATTCACTCAAGACATCAAGACAAAATAAGCAATCGTCGCCTTTACGGTGTTTTCCAAATAATTCGCCTTTACAAATATGAAAACCTTCTTTGTATAACATCGCTAGATTATCTTTACTTCTCAATGGTTGCTTTTTATTTACAGTTGCATCATTGACAACTTCTTTTGTGACTTCTTCTTTATCTATTAACGTTTTAAAATTCTCATTTTCTATTTGTAATGCGACATTTTCTTCAACTAATTCTACAGTTAAGTTTTTCAATTCTACCATATTTTTATTAATTTGATTTACATGCGCTTCTAAATCCGCAAGTCTTTCAAATATTTCACTTCTATTCAACTTAGTGAAAGCCTCCTAATTAAACGCTTCTAACTCTTCAACTTTATACTCTAAAGGTTGTTCTAAGCCATCTACTTTTATCTGCATAGAAATATCTAATATATTTAATCCCACAACCTTACCGTTTCCTTCAGGAGTCTCAATAGCATCTCCTACATCTGGCAATTGTGCACGTGCTTCTTCATAATAATCATTTTCATATTTTAAACAACACATTAAACGTCCACATGCGCCTGAAATTTTTGTTGGATTTAACGACAGGTTTTGATCTTTCGCCATCTTAATAGATACTGGCTCAAAATCACCTAAAAACGTGGAACAACATAACGAACGTCCACACGGACCTATGCCACCAAGTAATTTCGCTTCGTCTCTTACACCAATTTGTCTTAGCTCTATTCGAGTTTTCAACTTTTGTGCTAGAATTTTTACTAGTTTTCTAAAATCTACCCTATCGTCAGAAGTAAAGTTAAAAATAACTTTAGATTTATCTAACGTAAATTCACAATTAACTAAACGCATCGCTAAGTCTAATTGTTGCACTGTGTTTTTACATAATTCCAACGCTTCTGCTGCATCTTGTTCGTTTTGTTCGTAATGTTCAATATCTTCTGCTGTTGCAACTCGTACAATTTGTTTTAACGGTAATGTCACATCTTCGTCAGCAACATCTAAAGGTCCGTATTTTACACGACCCATTTCTATTCCTCTTTTTGATTCTACAACAACCCATTGACCTACTTCTAAATCAACATTCATAGGTGAATAATATTCTAGTTTTCCTGATTTTTGAAAGTCGATACCAACCACATTTTGCATATCAATTCACCCCTTTTATAACTATTTGTTCAAACACTAATGTAGGATTTACATTTTGGTTCAATTTTTTATGTGCTTCCGTAATTTGGTCATACATTAAAATAATTTGATTATATGCCATTTGCTTAGCATACTTTTCAATATCTGTCTTGATATCATGATAAATGTAGTTTTGCTCTGTACCTACTTTAGCATGCATAACATCTTCAAAGAAACCGTTAATTGCCGATAAGGCTAGTAACTGTAATTTTCTATTTTTTGCTTGTTTTAAGAGCTCTACAATGCCGATAAGTGCCATATATTTATTCGTTAACAATAAATTACACCAACGCAACACACTTTTACGAAACGCTGCCAAATCTGCCTCTTCATTTAAAGCCACTGCGGTATCAATTTGCGTTGTATATGTACTAATCAACTCTGCAACTGGCCGTGATATTTCACGTTCTTCAAGTCGTTGAATAAATTTCAGCTTATCAATCGGTTTAAAATAAACATGCTGACAGCGCGAATGAATCGTATCTAAAATTTGCTCTGGTTTAGTGGATAGTAAAATAGCGATTGTGTTCTCTGGTGGCTCTTCTAAAAATTTCAAAATACTATTTTCACCTTGAACTGTTAATTTTTCAAACGATTCAATGATATATACTTTATGCGTACTTTCAATTGGCAATTGATTCATATGTCGCACTAATTGTTCAATTTGCTCTTTTTTTATTGTTGTCTCTTCGGAAGATATATACATAAAGTCAGGGTGATTGAAATTTTCTACTTTTAACTGACATTGTTGTTGGTCATCACATAAGATAAGTTTTGCAAAGTCAATTGCGACTTGCTGCATTGTTTGGGCATCATCACCTTCAAATAAATAGGCATGTGATAACTTATTTGATTGATATGCATTTGTCAGCATCGCTAATTCGTCCATCGCTAAAATACTCCTTTATATAAAAAGGCTGCATATAAGGCAATCTTTAGGTTTAAGCAACAGCTTGTCACCTGAGGAATGCCATATAGCAACCGTAATTTTAGAATTGATGGAATGCTTCAACTGGCATTACAAATACCGTTGCGCCCCCAACTTCTACTTCAACTGGATACGGAATATAAGAGTCTGCACTACCACCCATAGGTGTAATAGGTGATACGAGTTGTTCTCTATTTCCACATGTATCGTTAATTACTTGTAACATGTCGTCTACACGATCGTCTTCAACACCAGACAAGAACGTTGTATTACCTGCTTTTAAAAAGCCACCTGTTGTTGCGAGTTTAGTAGCTCTAAAATTATGTTTTACAAGTTGTTCCGAAAGTTCCTGACTATCTTGATCCTGTATAATCGCTATAATCATTTTCATTTTCAAACACCTCTTTTGATTATTATATCATAATTTTTTTAAATATTTGATGATAGATTTATAAGTTTCATTTACTACATCGTCAATATTTTTATCTGCATCAATCACTACAAAACGTCCATTATCATCTTCTTTAATAAGCTGATGGTAACCTGCTACTACTTTTTCGTGAAATGCTAGATCTTCTTGATCCAAACGGTTTTGCTGACGAAGATTTTTTATAATACGATTACGTCCTACTTCTACACTAACATCTAAATAAATAGTTAAATCCGGATATAAACCATTAATCGCAAATTCATTTATGCTTCTCACTTCTTCTATTCCTATACCCCTTGCGTAACCTTGATAAGCTAACGAGCTATCTATATAACGATCACATAGGACAACTTTGTTTTCTTCTAATGCAGGAATTACTTTTCCTACAAGATGTTCACGTCTCGATGCAGCAAATAGTAACGCTTCTGTACGTTCATCCATCGCTTCACCTTCTAGCAATATTTTTCTAATTTGCTCACCTGTATTAACGCCACCTGGCTCTCTTGTTGAAATAATATTATATTCTGTTGCTAGCTTTTCTGCAACCTGTTGTAGAACTGTAGTTTTTCCCGATCCTTCAGGACCCTCCAGTGTGATAAATGCTGACATGTTATTCATCCTTAACTTCTATTTTATTATCTTTCATACCTTCTACCCTTGTTTTTTGAGTAGACCAATATCGCATTAATTCTATCATATTTTCGGTCACTTTTTCGCCCTGAAACATAATTGGAATTCCTGGTGGATAAGGTACAATGTGTTGTGCTAAATAATATCCTGTTGCTTCTTCAATATTAAGTAGCTTAGTTTTATTTATACTCATCGCTTTATAATAGCCCTGTTCACTGTCAACAGAATTGATACTTTGCTGATATGTTGCTTTTTGCTGTAATTGCATTTTGCGAATTCTTGCTACTAAATTATCAAACGGATAACTATCATTTAAATGCCACAATGGTAAAATCAATAGTGCTTGTAATTCGTCAGCCAATTCTACATATATCGCTTCATTTTCAAACAGTTGCTGTATTTCATACCCATTATAACCTGGAGCTTGTATAACTAGTTTTAATGGATCATCACTTTCTATAACGTCGAACCCCTGTGTATGTAATGCTGCAATAATCTGTTCACGTTTATGTCTAAATTCCTTATTATCATACGTCTCATAAAACTCATGTGCCAATTCCAAACTCGACATCATCAAATATGAAGGGCTTGAAGTTTGAAAATAGCTTAAATATTTACGTACTGCCGCTTGCATTGGTGCATTTTTATGTATATATAGGACTGAACTCATTGTTAATGCAGGTAAGGTTTTATGATACGACTGCACTACATAGTCGGCACCCATTGTCATTGTAGATTGTGGGAAACTAGGTAAACCAAAATGTGCGCCATGCGCTTCATCAATAAGTATAGGAATGTTGTGGTCTTTAAACTGCTGAATCGCTGATGCAATATCAAAACATTCTCCATAATAATTAGGATAAGTTAATATCGCTAACTTATGTTGACGCGCATACCAATCAACGCGTGCTAAATCCGGACCTATATATTGTCGCGTTTGTTTACTCAACTGCATTGGTAATAGTGTGGCATCACCGTTGGCCAATTCGAGACCGTGAAATACAGACTTATGTGCATTACGCGCAATTATATAGGATCCCGATAACGATGCAAAACCCTGTATAACAGACATAATACCGGATGTCGTACCATTTACTAATAAAAAAGCATCATAATCTTTATGTTTAGATAAGTTTTCCATTGTTTCCTGAATAATACCTTCAGGATGATGCAAATCATCTAATCCGGTAATTTCAGTCATATCCATCGAAACATCTAATTGTTGTAAATTACCAATAGTATTATTTTTATGTCCCGGGACATGGAGTGAAATAGGTCGTTGTTCTAAAATGCTTTTTAATTTAGCTATTACTGGCTTATGCATAGTAATCACATCCATATATCTTATAATTTAACACGTTCTATCTTATCAGATTTAAAAGTAGTTTACATTAGTAGTACTTTGCGTACAATGCATTAGTACTACTAAGCCGGATGTTAACCACTACCTTCGGCGCTAAGGGCTTTCGGCTTGTGACAAGCGTTCGCATCTAAAGTAGTACTTTGCATGCAATGCATTAGTACTACTTATGCAATTGCTCCAGCAATTGTACACCTTTTGTCCTGACTTGCTTACCTCTCTTAAGCGCGTTGCGTCACAAGTTTCATTCGTCAGCTTCAATCGCTTTCACTTCGCCTCGTTTCTACTTTTATAATAAAGACCTTACGGTCTAGTTTGTATATTTTTCAACATAAAAAAAGAGACCTCTCGGTCTCGGCTCTAAAGTAGTACTTTGCATGCAATGCATTAGTACTACTTATGCAATTGTTTTAACAATTGTATACTTTTGCCTGGCAACGTCCTACTC
>NZ_JAFEQJ010000042.1:0-1142 GCF_016890655.1 Staphylococcus sp. GDY8P72P
TCCATTCACCTCAACGACTAGCAATGGGACGAACGCAAGAACAGCGAAATAAGCAAACATCGAAAAAAATGCAATTATGACCGTATTGACATAATCCTTGTTATTGAACAGGACAGGTGGTACAAATGGATTTTCTGCGGTAACAATTCTCCAAATAAACCCTACCAAAGCTACAACAGAACCAATTAGGCTAGTTAACGATGAGAACGAAGAAAAACCAGAAGTTTCCCCTTGAGTGATACCAAAAAGGAGTAATCCTACTGTGAGGCCGAGCAATAAACCACCAATGAAATCAAAGTTCTTATTGCTTCCTACGGATTCTGCCGGTTTAATTGTCGGTAACGCGTAGTAGGCACCAATAACAAGCATAATGGCTAACAAAAATGTGAACCAAAACAAGGCATTCCACCCTAAATATTGACCAACCACTCCACCAAATATTGGACCAGCAGCAGTTCCAACACCAATACTTCCTGCGATAATTCCCAAAGCTCCCCCACGTTTTCCTTGTGGGAAAACCTTCGAAATTGCAATGACTGATAGAACTGGAATTGCGGACATCCCAGCACCCTGAACCATTCTTCCCAAAACCAACAATGGAAGGTTCGTGGCAATTGCACATAAAAGACTACCACTTGCCAGAATCATAATGGCAAAGATATATAGCTTTCGTAACTCAAAAAAGTCTGAGATTCGACCATAAATCGGAACTCCAATCGCAAGAACAAGTGCAATACCACTAACTATCCAAATCACTTGAGATTTCGAAGCTTCTAAATCTTTGCTTATTAGTGGAAGTACGGGATTGACAAAATCAGCCGTAATTGCACCTACAAGTACAGATAGGGAGAGTACCATCATTAAGAGCCTAGTAGAACCCCTTTTTTCAGATTGAATCATTTCTTTAGATTTACTATCCTTTTTCATTTTATTTCCTCCTAAAATATATTGTGATTTTTTCCTCCTAAAATATATTGTGATTTTAGGAGGCTAAATCCACTGCTTTCACCATAAACCTCACCTCATAATCATTTATATTGTAAAACCCAATCAACTAACTCACCATATTTCTACAGCATGATTAAAGATTCGGTTCTCCAAACTAACTGAACTGATCAAACAAAAAAAGGCACCAGTTTAAC
>NZ_JAFEQJ010000043.1:0-1117 GCF_016890655.1 Staphylococcus sp. GDY8P72P
TCCATTCACCTCAACGACTAGTAATGGGACGAACACAAGAACAGCGAAATAAGCAAACATCGAAAAAAATGCAATTATGACCGTATTGACATAATCCTTGTTATTGAACAGGACAGGTGGTACAAATGGATTTTCTGCGGTAACAATTCTCCAAATAAATCCCACCAAAGCTACAACAGAACCAATTAGGCTAGTTAACGATGAGAACGAAGAAAAACCAGAAGTTTCTCCTTGAGTGATGCCAAAAAGGAGTAATCCTACTGTGAGGCCGAGGAATAAACCACCAATGAAATCAAAGTTCTTATTGCTTCCTACGGATTCTGCCGGTTTAATTGTCGGTAACGCGTAGTAGGCACCAATAACAATCATAATGGCTAACAAAAATGTGAACCAAAACAAGGCATTCCACCCTAAATATTGACCAACTACTCCACCAAATATTGGACCAGCAGCAGTTCCAACACCAATACTTCCTGCGATAATTCCCAAAGCTCCCCCACGTTTTCCTTGTGGGAAAACCTTCGAAATTGCAATGACTGATAGAACTGGAATTGCGGACATCCCAGCACCCTGAACCATTCTTCCCAAAACCAACAATGGGAGGTTCGGGGCAATTGCACATAAAAGACTACCACTTGCCAGAATCATAATGGCAAAGATATATAGCTTTCGTAACTCAAAAAAGTCTGAGATTCGACCATAAATCGGAACTCCAATCGCAAGAACAAGTGCAATACCACTAACTATCCAACTCACTTGAGATTTCGAAGCTTCTAAATCTTTGCTTATTAGTGGAAGTACGGGATTGACTAAATCAGCCGTAATTGAACCTACAAGTACAGATAGGGAGAGTACCATCATTAAAAGCCTAGTAGAACCCCTTTTTTCAGATTGAATCATTTCTTTAGATTTACTATCCTTTTTCATTTTATTTCCTCCTAAAATATATTGTGATTTTAGGAGGCTAAATCCACTGCTTTCACCATAAACCTCACCTCATATCTATTTATATTGTAAAACCAAATCAACGAACTCACCATATTTCTACAGCATGATTAAAGATTCGGTTCTCCAAACTAACTGAACTGATCAAACAAAAAAAAGGCACCAGTTTAAC
>NZ_JAFEQJ010000044.1:0-14595 GCF_016890655.1 Staphylococcus sp. GDY8P72P
GGGACGACGAAATCATTTTTCAAAATCAGATTTCTGTCCCACTCCCTTTTGTTAACAATGCGTCTGATTGATGACTCGGTTATACACCCTTGGTCTGATTTTTCAAAGAATATGTAGATAATACTACAAAGTATTGGTAAACTCACATATAATAAGGTGAGTTTAGTAAAGGAGTCAGTGCATGAAAAGAAGCGAACGCGTTAAGAACAAGTCAAAAGATAAACCAGTTTCTAATATGCCTTACCATAACACATATTTTGAACCGATTAAAAAAAACAAGAAAAAGAAAAAAAGCAAAAGTTTAGTTACAACGATATTGCTTACACTAATTATTTTATTAGGGCTGTTTGTAGGGGCAATGTATATGTTGTCTTTGCGCGCAGATGTCGAAGATTTAACTGCAATTGAAGATAAATCTACTTATGTGCCAGTAGACAATATGCCTGATTATACAAAAGGAGCATTTGTGGCTCTTGAAGATGAACGCTTTTTCAAACATAGTGGATTTGATGTAAAAGGTACTTCTAGAGCATTGTTCACGACAATTAGTGATCGTAATGTGCAAGGCGGTAGTACGATTACACAGCAAGTAGTAAAAAATTATTACTATGATAATGAACAAACACTCACGAGGAAAATAAAAGAATTATTTGTAGCACATCGTGTTGAAAAACAATATAGTAAAGATGAAATTTTAAGCTTCTATGTTAATAACATTTACTTTGGTAGTAATCAATATACTATTGAAGGTGCAGCTAACCATTATTTCGGCACTACAACAGATGAAAATAACGTTAACTTGCCTCAAATATCAGTTTTGCAAAGTGCGATATTAGCTAGTAAAATTAATGCACCAAGTGTATATGACATAAATGATATGTCCGATAATTTCACCAATAGGGTGAAGGTAACCTTAGAAAAAATGAAGCAACAAGATTTTATTACAGATTCACAATATCAAGAGGCTATCCAACAATTAGGAGTATAAAGGAATATCTATGACAAACAACATTAAAAATATAGATATGACAATGTATCAAATAATCGAGTAGCTTTTGATTAAATTAACATAAACGATTTTGTATTTGAGCGGTATAGCAGTCAAATTGATAAAGATTTGATTACTGTGCCGCTTTTTTGATATCACTATAATTCCAAAAGCAAGATATATGCGTTATGCTAAGAAAGTGGAGTGAGAATAATGCCGAAAATTACGAAAATAGAAGTACAAAAGAAAAACAAAGAACGCTTTAATTTATTTTTAGACGATACTTTCGAAATGGGTATTGATATTAATACGTTGGTCTATTTTAATTTGAAAAAGGATGATGATGTTGATGCTGCTACGATGCAACAAATTCAACAATATGAGCAATACAGGCAAGGTGTTAATTTAGCAATTCAATATATTTCCTATCGTAAACGAACTGAAAAAGAAGTAAGTCAATATTTAATAAAGCAAGAAATTGCTGAAAGCGTCGTAGCGCAAGTTATAGCATATTGTTATGACGAACGCTTAATTGATCATGAAGATTATGCAGAGAGCTTAAAAAATACGATGATTCAAACAACTGATAAAGGTCCAGAAGTATATAAACAAAAATTATATCAGGCAGGCATTGAAACATCGATAATTGATAGCTATACAGATTTATATACGCAGCAACAACCTATAGAGAACATTGTCAAAACGGCTCAAAAGATTATTAACCAGAAAAAAGGACCTATCGTAAAACAGAAAGAGAAATTAACTCAATCGATGTTACAAAAAGGCTATACATTCGATACGATTTCAACAATATTGAATGAACTTGATTTTAACACAACTGAAGAAACGCTAGACAATTTATTGCAAGGTGAATTAGAGAAGGTCTATAATAAAAATCGAAGAAAATATGATGGTCAAAAAGTCATTATGAAAACTATAGAAGCTCTTATGAGAAAAGGCTATAAATATGATAAAATTAAAAGTAAACTAGAAGAGAGTGGTATCACAGATGGAACAGAAGAAATTGAGTGAAATGAGTGAACCTGAGTTACGTCATGAAATCCAAGGGTATAAAGAAAAGATGAGAAAAGCCGAAATGAACGGTATATACAATGAGTATGATGTTTACCAAAGTAAAGTGATTATAGCAGAAAGTTACTTAGTAGACAGAACTAAAATTGAACTCGGCAAAATATATAAATTAAACGATGGAAGCAACAATTATTTTAAAGTTGAACGTTTAAAAGGAGTCTTTGCGTGGGGCTTTAGAATCAATAGTAGCGAACCGGAAGAAGGATTACCTGTAGCATTATTAAAATTGTAGAAGGATGAAGATAGATGGGCAGCTCAATTATTTTAAAGTTACTGAATGTAACACATTACTATAGAAATAAGAAGTCTAAGAAGTGGTATAAACCTTTTGGATATGGTGCTGATGACATTGAATTAAATAATATCTCATTACATATTTATCAAGGTGAAGCATTAGGAATAATTGGTGAGCCAGGTGCATCAAAATCGTTGATAGGTCGTATTTTAAGTGGTGAAATAAAACCTGATAAAGGAAAGATTAATAGTAAAAAACCAATCTTTTTTGCAGATGTTGAAGACCGTAAATTACAGCACATTACAGTATCAGAGTTTGTAGCTGAAACACTTCAGCTTTTCCCATATAAAATCTCCAATCATAAAGCAGATCAAATTATGCAATATGCAGGTGTTGCTACACATGCTGAAGAAACTATTCAAACCTTAACTAAAGGTGAATATGCACAACTCCTCTTTACTTTAGCGCGTACATCGCAGGCTGATGTTATTATTTTCAATCAAGTTTTAACACATTTAAAAGATGATTTTGTAGAGAAAGCCATTGCATTAACAGATGAATACATAAAAAATAATCAAACTATTATTATGATTGATGATGATGTCGATAAAATTGCACAAACTAGTAATTATATTGCATGGATTTCCCACGGACAATTGCGCATGGAAGGATCAGTAAACCAGGTTATTCCAGCATTTAGGGATCACGAGAAAGATAGGTTATCGTTACAAACAGATGAAGAAATTGCCAATTTTGATGTCGATTGGAAAAAGAATCGTACGAAGATGCCTGAACTTACTTATAATTTCAAAAGGGTCGAACGTTATAAACATGCTAAACCGCCACTAGCCATAACTCGTTTTTGGACATTATTAATTAGTTTTATTGTAGCTGCTGTCTTTATGGCATTATTAATGTTTAATGACGTTGGTAGACTCCAATTTGCTCAAAGTATTAATCAAGAAACTATTCAAAACCAAAAAAAGGATCCAATTGAAGAAAAACTTGCATATGGTATTGTCTTAGAGCAATCAGTTACAGCAACAGGAATTGGACATAAAGACGAAGTTAAATTAAAGCCGTATAGTTTTTTGACAATTACAGGGGAAAGTTCTAAAGCATATCGCATTGTGATTGATAATAAAAACTACAAATTAAAAAAAGGTGATGTCAGATATTTTGACCCAGCAGGTTTATTTGAATCTCATGATGCGAAAGAGTTAGCACCATATATGCAAAAAAACTATATTAATTACTATGAATATTTTAATAGCCACTTACATAAAAAACATAGTAAAGTCACAGATACATTGGTGCCTGAAAATAATAAAGATAACCGTTTTGTTGTACCTATAGTGTCTCAGCCAATTTCAATGGTGTTTAATGACAATAATAATTTAACTGGTTTCGTTTATCCGATAAAAAATGAAGAAAAATTAAAGGATAAATTTGATATTGATACTAAATTATGGATCGTAAAATCAGGCGACGGATATTTTATGGCAGATTTAACAAATAATAAATGGATTTATATTGAATTGTAGGTGCAAAGGATGATAGATAAATTAATAAATTATAATAAAAAAATTCCTAATTTAATCAACAGTGCACTCTCGTATCAAAAGAGACAATGGAAATGGTTAGTGGTTCCTTTTATATGTAGTTTGCTCTTATTGTTAGTATTAATGGTAATTTTTAACATTAATAATACCGAGGATTTACTACAAGCAAGATGGTTCTTTAGGCTATCTGCATTTGTGACATTTGGATATGTAGGAGTAGCCATTTATTTGAATTATAAACGCTACGTTAGAGTTTATTACACTGGTAAAATGTTCAACATTTCTCCTATAGTAGAAATAATTATTAATACGATAGTGTGGTGTATATTATTATTAATTTTACTAGTTATATTTATATTTAGTACGCCAATAAATATAGAAAGTTCATTTATAACGACTTTATATTTTGTAATTATGGCAGGAATTTTAATTAGCGTAATATCAATTATTATGGGACTTATTACTGTTTTAATGTTCAAATTAGATACGTTGTTTTATATTTGTACTGCAATTACATTTTTTATAGTTCCAATTATTTTTATACCGACTACAAAGCCTTCGATTTTAATGCATATTTTAATGTTAAACCCGGTATTTTATGTTGTAGAAGGTGTGGCTCAATCTGTAGTGTTTGGGGCAATAAGTTTAAACAATGTGCCATATCATTTTTACTTTTACTTTGTAATCGGCATATTATGTGTGTTGGCTTATGCATTAAAGCGTAAGGTGGCGCATGTGAAATATAATTTTCGATATAAAGTTGAACAAAACACAACAAAAGAAGATGTTAGTTCAAATGACAAAGTAACGACTTCAGAAACATCAACAGATTAAAAAGGCTATGCGTCAATATAGACGCATAACCTTTTTATTTTGCAAATAATTTACGTTGTAGTTTATCTTCACTAAAGACCCAACCTATATAAGAATGCTGAATTGTCATTTCTTTATCGAGAAGGACAATCGCAACAAAGGAATAGTGGCCATTTTTTAAATATCGTAAATCTATTAATCGAATTTCCATGCTACCATCAGCTAAATGTTTAGTTTCCCAGCGGTAAATTGAAGAAAAATTAAGGAAAGTTTTAACATTTTTATCATGTTTAACGTAATCCATTAAATTATTACTTGGTAATGAATGGCGTTTTACTTTTTCGCTAAATACTACGTTTCTACCATAACTTCTTCCTACATAATCATACACATCTGTTTGAATAGCAACTCGCCACTCCATAAATCTGATTGTAGGAGCCACAAAAACTTTTACTAAATTGTGTTCTTGTTTGATTTGGCGTAACGCAGTTTGTCTAATAGCTTTTTGCATTTTAAAACGAATGATATAATAAATCACCAAAATTAAAAAGATTGGGAAAAAAGCCCAATATGGATGTACTCCCATTCCCCATACTACGATACCAAGACACCATAAGATAAATATAATTGGATCAAATGTATTTATCACGCTTAGTTGAATCCATTTATTGGTTATTGGCCGTAGTGCCTGAGTACCATATGAATTAAAAATATCTACAAAAACATGTAAAAATACCGCGAGTTGTGCCCATAACCAAACATGAGTAGCATCAACATTACTAGAAAATGTAAAAACAAGTAATGTGATAAGTAGAGGCCATAAAATAGTGAAAGGTATTGAATGTGTAATGCCTCTATGGTTTGATATATAAGTGGCATTATCTTTCAATTTAAAAACGGTATCGCTATCTGGTATTAGGGATCCAGCGACTAGTGTTGTGGCAGTAGCTGCAAATGACCCTGCCATGGCTGGGTCTTGAGTTGCTAGTGCTGTTAAGCCAATCCCCATGACGATATGTGTACCTGTATCCATATAAGTCACTCATTTCATACATATTTCTTACTATTATATATTATAATTCATCGTAATGAATAACAAAAAGCTAAACTATTGATTTTAATTAATTTTAAACTAGAGAAAGAGTTGTGTTTTATGTATAACGAAAAACGATTCAAAAACAATCTATTGCAATGGTTTGATACAGAACAACGAGCTATGCCTTGGAGAGAAACTAAAAATCCGTACTATATTTGGCTGAGCGAAGTTATGCTACAGCAAACACAAGTTAAAACGGTAATCGATTATTATTTAAGATTTATAGCTCGTTTTCCTACAATTCGTGATTTAAGCGAAGCACATGAAGATGAAGTGCTAAAATTATGGGAAGGACTAGGTTACTATAGTAGAGCGCGTAATTTCCATACCGCAATACGAGATGTACACCAAAATCATAATAGTGAGGTGCCAATGGATCCTAAAACGTTTGGAGCATTAAAAGGTGTTGGGCCATATACACAAGCAGCAGTTATGAGTATTGCCTTTGATCAGCCACTCGCAACTGTGGATGGCAATGTGTTTAGAGTTTGGTCACGATTGAATAACGATACACGTGATACAAAATTACAAACGACAAGAAAAGCCTATGAAGCGGAATTAGCACCTTACGTACAACAAAGCGCAGGTGATTTTAACCAAGCAATGATGGAATTAGGAGCTATGATATGTACACCTAAAGCACCTTTATGTTTATTTTGTCCAGTACAAGAACATTGCGAAGCTTTTGAACAAGGAACTGTAGCGGATTTACCAGTTAAAACAACGAAAGTTAAAAAGAAAGTTATCAAACAACATGTATATTTAGTAAAAAATGAATTCAACGAATACTTAATTACTAAACGTAAAGCAAACTTATTAAATAATATGTGGCAATTTCCGATGTATGATATAGAAGATGAGCACAGTTTAGAGAGTGACATAGGCGTAAATATTAATTTCTACAAGCAATCAAGTTATCAATTAAAGCATCAATTCACACATTTAACTTGGGATATTAAAGTTTTTGAAGCAACAGACATTGTCCGTAAACAAGATATAACATTAACGGAAGATATGGAATGGCTAGATTTAAACCAAAAAGATAATTATAACTTTCCTGTTAGTATGACTAAAATTTATCAGTTTTTGAGAGAATAGCGATTATTTCGCTGACTTAATGATACTTATGTTATAATCTGAATTGTGAAATTAAGTTAAGGTGGTGTGGAGCATGGTAAAAGAGTCCATACCTAAAGAAGGTCAGACTATAAAGATTCAAAGTTATAAACACGATGGCAATATACATCGTGTATGGTCTGAAACTACTATATTAAAAGGTACGGATCATGTAATTATTGGAGGGAATGACCATACACTTGTTACAGAAAGTGATGGGAGAACCTGGATTACACGTGAACCAGCAATTGTATATTTTCATTCAGAATTTTGGTTTAATGTTATTTGTATGTTTAGAGAAGATGGTATTTATTATTATTGTAATTTATCATCACCATTTGTTTGTGATGAAGAGGCATTGAAATATATAGATTATGATTTAGATATTAAAGTGTATCCAAACGGTAAATATCATTTGCTAGATGAAGATGAGTATGAACAACATATGAACCAAATGAACTATTCATCTGATATTGATAAGATATTAAGAAGAAATGTAGATATTCTACAACAATGGATAGAACAGAAGAAAGGTCCTTTTGCACCAGACTTTATTAAAGTTTGGAGAGAGCGTTACAAAAAAGTAAGAAACTATTAAGCATAAATAGTGTATTTAAAGTGAAAATCATTTATAGTGTTATAAGTATTCATATACTTTGTACAATAATATTAATTATTATTTGAAATAGATAAGTAATATTAGGTGTAACAACAATGCTTTTATACTTATGACATATTAGAGGCAGCCTAGTTGGAAATATTCAACTTGGCTGTTTCGTTTGTTACTTTTACTAGAGGGGGGAAACGCATCATGATTCGCAGATATTTAGAATTTGTGAAACCATATAAATGGCGAATCATTGCAACTATTCTTATTGGTATTATTAAATTTGGTATACCGATGTTAATACCATTGTTAATTAAATTTGTGATTGATGATGTTATTAACAATAATGCTATTACCAATGATGAGAAATTTATAAGACTTGGAATTGCAATGGGCATTGCGATTTTCATTTTTGTTATTGTCAGACCACCAATAGAATATTTAAGACAATATTTAGCACAATGGACAAGTAACAAAATCTTATATGATATTCGTAAAAAATTATACGATCACTTACAAGCACTGAGTTCTAGATTTTATGCTAATAATCAAGTAGGACAAGTTATCTCTCGTGTGATAAATGACGTAGAGCAAACTAAAGATTTCATATTAACTGGGCTAATGAATATTTGGTTAGATTGTATAACGATTTTAATCGCGTTATCCATTATGTTTGTGCTTGATGTGAAATTGACGTTAGCAGCGATAGTTATTTTCCCATTTTACATTCTGACGGTCTATTACTTCTTTGGTCGTTTAAGAAAATTAACACGTAAAAGATCACAAGCATTAGCTGAAGTTCAAGGATTTTTACATGAACGTGTACAAGGAATGCCAGTTATTAAAAGTTTTGCTATCGAAGATAATGAAGCTCAAAACTTTGATAAACGAAATGTGCATTTTTTAGATCGAGCTTTTAAACATACACGATGGAATGCTTATTCTTTTTCAGCTATTAATACTGTAACTGATATTGGACCGCTTATTGTAATTGGTGTGGGTGCTTATTTAGCAATTACAGGTTCGATTACTGTCGGAACATTGGCAGCATTTGTTGGTTACCTAGAACAACTTTTTGGTCCTTTACGTAGATTGGTATCATCATTTACGACATTGACGCAAAGTTTTGCATCTATGGACCGTGTATTCCAACTTATTGATGAAGATTACGATATTAAAAATAAAAAGGGTGCACAACCATTAGAAATTAAACATGGTAATATTCAACTTAATAATGTAAGTTTCAAATATAATCATGATGAAGCTATGGTGTTGGAAAATATTAACTTAGACATCAAACAAGGTGAAACCATCGCTTTCGTAGGTATGAGTGGTGGCGGCAAATCAACATTGATTAATTTAATACCACGTTTTTATGATACAACATCAGGTAGTATTGACATTGATGGTGTGAATATTAAATCTTATTTAACAGGTAGCTTAAGACATCAAATTGGATTAGTGCAACAAGACAATATTTTATTCTCAGATACTATTAAAGAAAATATACTATTAGGGAAACCTGATGCTTCTGAGGAAGATGTGATTGAAGCGGCTAAAATGGCTAACGCGCATGATTTTATAATGAATCTGCCTAAAGGTTACGATACAGAAGTTGGTGAAAGAGGAGTAAAACTTTCAGGTGGTCAAAAACAACGTGTATCTATTGCGAGAATCTTTTTAAATAATCCACCTATTATTATTTTAGACGAAGCGACTAGTGCTTTAGACTTGGAAAGTGAAGCGATTATACAAGATGCATTGAATGTATTAAGTGAAAATCGGACAACGCTTATTGTAGCGCATCGCTTATCTACTATTACCCATGCAGATAAAATTGTAGTTATGCAAAATGGTCATATTGTTGAAACAGGTACGCATCAAGAATTATTGGCTAAACAAGGTGCTTATGAACACTTATTTAGTATCCAAAATTTATAACAGATAATAAAAAGACCTCTGAATTATCAGAGGTCTTTTTATTATAAATCAAAGTCTTCATCGATAAGCTCTATTTCATCGTCACTTCGATGATATGAAAAGAAACTTATACGTAATCTATCTAAATGCTCTAAGCTATATCGATATTCTTCGATAGCGGAAACAATTTGCATAATATTAGCAAACGAATATGCAGTTTGATATGGGTTTTTAATGATTTCTTTTTGAAAAGCATCCATTAAGTTTTTCTTTTGAGGATTTTCAATTTGTGTATCACTAATACTCGCATCATAACGTGCTTTTTTAGATAAACTGATAAATATTTGTTCATGAAATGATGTTAAACTATCTATTTCTAACTTTATTTGTAACAGCAAATCATTACTTAAATTATAAAGATCATTTTCATAGCGATTCATACGTTTTAAAACTTCATAGGCTTGTTTGGTGCTTCGAACTACTTCTTTAAAGAGTATTTTTTTGCGGTTTTGCGCGAATGCATGTTTTTTCATTAATGGTTTCTCTTCTTCATAATACCCGAAAGTTTGCTCCAGTTTGCTAATGCGGTTACTGATTAGGCTTCTATCTTCTTTAATGTGATGATATTCAGACGTATCATTTAAGACCAATTTTAACCATACAAAAATATCTGTCGAAATATTTAGTGCATTGTAATAAATTTTTGATTCGAATTTTGGTGGTAAGAATACAAAATTGACTAAAGAAGAACTAAGTACACCAATCATAACAAGAACAAATCTGAAAAAAGCAGATACATAGAAGTCACCAGTGTGCTGTCCCATAATAATAAGTGCGGTTACACTTGCTAATGTTGCAACATGAGCTAAATTAAATCTAAATAAAATAGCGATAAGTAAAATGACAGTTACACCCATAATGATAAAGTTATTGCCAAATACCGTGACCATGGCTACGGATAAAATAGCGCCAATCACATTACCGATAGCTTGTTCAGATACCGTTTTGATAGAGCGATATACGCTAGGCTGCATAGCGACTACAGCACTGACACCGGCGACTGCTTTTAAACCAGCTTCATCAGGTAATAAAGAAGCGATAGCCAAAGCAAGTATAATTGATATACCTGTTTTTATAATACGAGCTCCTAATTTCAAGAATTACCGCTCCTTTAAAAAATATTTAATTACACTATTTATACAATGATTAGCAAGAAAATTCAAGTTTATTTCATTTGACTAAATGCATTATCGACAGCTTTTAACGTTGTATCTATATCATCTTCAGTATGTTCTGTAGTTAAGAACCATGCTTCAAATTTAGAAGGAGCTAAATTAATGCCTTGGTGTAACATCAATTTGAAAAATTGTGCAAATGCTTCACCGTCTGAGTTTTCGGCTTGATCGTAATGGGTAACCTTTTCGTCTGTGAAATAGAGTGTTAGTGCACCATATACTCTATTTACCGTAGCAGTTATACCATGTTTAGTAATAAGTTCATTTAACCCGTTTTCTAGACGTTGTCCTAATTGGGATAGTTTATCATAAACACCATCTTGTTCTAAAACTTCTAATAAGGCTATACCGGCTTTCATTGATAGAGGGTTACCGGCCATAGTTCCTGCCTGGTAAGCTGGACCTAATGGCGCTACTTGTTCCATAATATCTTGTCTGCCACCATAACCACCGATTGGCAAGCCACCACCGACAATTTTTCCAAAAGCAGTTAAATCTGGATATACTTGATATAAATCTTGTGCTGCACCGTAATGGAAACGAAAAGCGGTAATAACTTCATCATATATTACGAGTGTGCCATTATCATGAGAAATTTTATTTACTTCTTCTAAAAATCCTGGTTGAGGTTCGACCATACCGAAGTTACCGACTATTGGTTCTACTAATACACATGCTACCTCATCACCCCAATAATCAATTGCTTCTTTATATGCATCAAGATCATTATATGGTACTGTTATTACTTCTTTTGCTACACTTTCTGGTACACCAGCTGAATCTGGAGAGCCAAGTTGTGAAGGGCCGCTACCAGCTGCGACTAACACAAGATCTGAATGACCATGGTATTGTCCAGCAAATTTAATAATTTTATTACGCTTAGTATAGGCACGTGCGACACGAATAGTTGTCATTACAGCTTCCGTTCCAGAGTTCACAAAGCGGATTTTTTCTAAAGAAGGGATAGCTTCACGTAGTTTTTTTGCAAAATCAATTTCTAATCTAGTTGGTGTACCATATAGTACCCCTTTAGCAGCTTGTTCTTGAATAGCTTTTGTGATGTGAGGATGCGCATGACCAGTAATAATGGGACCATATGCTTGTAAATAGTCAATATATTTATTGCCGTCCTCATCGATTAAATAAGCACCTTGTCCTTCTTGCATTACTACAGGTGCACCGCCACCCACAGCTTTGTAAGAACGAGAAGGTGAGTTAACACCACCTAAAATATAATCATTAGAAAACTGCTGAAGTTTTTCACTTTCAGTGAATTTCATTAATATCAACCTCTTTTAATTTAATATTTTCGTCTATTATCGTATCATAAAATTAATAATATGAAGAAATAGGTGAGTCTATGTTACAAAAAGGAGATCAATTTCCACAATTTGAATTAGAAAATCAAGATGGAGAACTCGTTTCTAATGAAACATTAAAAGGAAGTAAGGCAATATTATATTTCTATCCTCGAGATAATACGCCTACATGTACAACAGAAGCATGTGATTTTAGAGATAATATTGAAGATTTCAATGATCTTGATGTCAAAGTGTACGGCATAAGTGCGGATTCTAAAAAGAAACACCAAAATTTTATCAATAAACATCATTTAAATTTTGATTTACTCGTAGACGAAGATTATCAACTTGCGAATGCCGTTGGTGTTTATCAACTTAAAAATTCATTTGGTAAAGAATCAATGGGAATTGTCAGAACTACATTTATAATAGACGAAGAAGGTATCATTATAGATGTTATTGAAAAAGTAAAAGTTAAAACACAAATGGAAGAGCTTAAAACAATTTTGGGGTGAGTCAATATGAAGGCAGTGAGTTTGAAGCGGTTAGGGCAAATGGAAGAAGTACTTATTGATACTTTTCCGACCGTGGACTTTGTCTTTACAGAAGGTGTATCTGCAATTTCTATCAATGATAGGAAAACATTAGATATATTATTTGGTCATGATAGTAGCTTGGATGAAACTTTCTTACAAGAATGTCCAAACCTTAAATGGTTGGCATGGTACTCAACTGGAGTGAATAAATTACCACTAGACTATTTAAGTAAGAATGAAATAGTAGTGACAAACGGTAAAGGTGTACATGCTAAACAAATGTCAGAGTTTATTATAGGTTACTTATTGGCAGACTATAAAAAAATGAGAACTTCCTATATTAATCAACAACAGCATAAATACGATTCTAAGTTAACCGGTAAACGATTAAATGGAGAAAGTATACTCTTCATCGGAACGGGTAGCATTGCTCAAAAAACAGCCAAAGTAGCTCAGGCATTAGATATGAAAGTTTTAGGGGTTAATACTACAGGCAAGACAGAAGATTACATTGACTATGTCTATCCAATAACGGAATTGGAACAAGCATTAACTACAGCTGACATCGTCGTTAACTGTCTACCAGAAACTTCAGAGACAATACATCTATTAACAAAAGAACACTTTGAAATAATGAATGACCATACGCTGTTTATGAATGTTGGACGAGGAACAATTGTAAAACATGAGGTATTAATTGATGTCTTAGAGCAAAAACTAATTAGACATGCCTACCTTGACGTTTTTGAGCAAGAGCCATTATCAGCAAATGATAAATTATATGAATTAGATAATGTAACACTTACAGCACATATTACTGGTAACGGTACAGAGAATGCTGAAGATATAACAGAGATATTTAAAAAGAATTTACAATATTTTCTCAATTATGGAAAAATAATTGAGAATCAAGTAGATCTGAAAAAAGGATATTAATAAGGAATAAAGGAATAATATTGACATTGTGCGTGCCTAACAGTTATATTAATATTAAGTAATAATAATTATTAAATAGAAAGATGGTGAGGAAAATGAGTGCAGAAATGGAAACTATCGAACATCAGCTAGAAGATTCGATTGCTTCGTTGAGAACAGCAGGCATCAGAATTACGCCACAAAGACAAGCAATACTGAAATTTTTAATTTCAGCAGAAACACATCCGACAGCCGACGAAATATACCAAGCACTTTCACCTGATTTTCCTAATATAAGTGTTGCTACAATATATAATAACTTACGTGTTTTTAAAGATATCGGTATAGTAAAAGAATTAACTTATGGAGATTCATCAAGTAGGTTTGATTTTAGTACACATAATCATTACCATGTGATTTGCGAAAAGTGTGGTAAGATTGTGGACTTTCACTATCCTCAACTAGATGAAGTTGAACAATTAGCCCAACACGTAACTGAATTTAATGTATCGCATCATCGCATGGAAATTTATGGTGTATGCAAAGCATGTCAAAATGAAGAAGAAAAATAAATAATAAAAGAGAGGTGATAAAATCACTTCTCTTTTTTTGTTGCTTATAGCTAAATACTACAATAGTAACAATAGATGTGAAATGTAATAAACAGTAGGCTGTGAAATTTACACAATAATACAAATATATACATTTTAAAAATAATACGTAATAGTTATAGTAATATTAAACATAATTTAATAAGGAAATCGATTGACGTTCTATTGTAATCTTGATATTATATAAAAGTCGTCAAAACAAGACGCACCGACGAACAGTTCAAAACATTAAATAAATTTACAAAGTGTAAATTTGGTACTTGTGAAAACGAACTGAACGTTATAAAATATTAAATGTTGAGTTAAGAAACAAACAAAAATTTAAAAAATAAAAAATAAATTTATTGTTGACTTAACAAAAACTTAATGTTAAAATAAATTCTTGTAACGCAATAAATGAACATTGAAAACTGAATCGCAATATGTCAACGTTAATTCCAAACGCAACGACAAGATCGTTGGTTTAAACGTGTTAGAGATAACACACAAAGTAGTATTTTATGAGCTAATCAAACATCATAATTTTTTATGGAGAGTTTGATCCTGGCTCAGGATGAACGCTGGCGGC
>NZ_JAFEQJ010000045.1:0-667 GCF_016890655.1 Staphylococcus sp. GDY8P72P
TTTATCAAGAGTAAATTACTAAAAATCCATTAACATCAATGTTTTTACTTTAAGAACATATATTTAACGTGTTAAATCAAATGAAAAAATACAATGTAATTATTAGATGACAATTGATTACGGTCAGAAGAATGTACCACAAATAAAAAAACTAATTCCTTTTTATTTTATCGAGGAATTAAGCTTTTGACCTGCAACAATCACGCCCAATTTCGGAATATCTATAATATGATTTCGATCTTAAATTATCTACTTTAACTGACGCTACCTGCTCGTTAAAGAAGACCTATTTAAAAAAGTTTATACTGCACCTGCCTTTATTATGTAAGTAAAAGTAGTAAAGCTTTAAATTGGTTTTCAAAAAAGTAGGGTTGATTATTTCTTTTTCATCAATTATTATTGTGTTATTATCACAATATGAGAAAGGAGGCAAAAAGTAATGGGAATTGATTTCATTAATGTCGAGTTTAGAAAGCATGTAAAAGTTTCAGGGGATTTAGGTACAACGGGATCAGTATGTCCTTTTTCACAAAAACAAAAAATGGAAACACTACCGGAAAACTTTTTGCCTCCTTTTATATAATGGGCAAAAATTTATGAATCTATTGCATTTGTAAAAATGCATACGAATGATTAGGCACCGGTTGTTAAACTGGTGCCTTTTTTT
>NZ_JAFEQJ010000046.1:0-1432 GCF_016890655.1 Staphylococcus sp. GDY8P72P
CAATTTTTGAATTTGTATCATCATTGCTATTCTCAATACTATCTTTTGTAGATTGAATTTGATCACGAATTTCTTGGTCTTTTTCTTCTACTTTTTTGCCATTATTTGGTTAAAGTCCGTATAATTGTGTAAAAGTAAAAAGGCCATATAACAGTCCTTTTACGGTACAATGTTTTTAACGACAAAAACATACCCAGGAGGACTTTTACATGACCCAAGTACATTTTACACTGAAAAGCGAAGAGATTCAAAGCATTATTGAATATTCTGTAAAGGATGACGTTTCTAAAAATATTTTAACAACGGTATTTAATCAACTAATGGAAAATCAACGAACAGAATATATTCAAGCAAAAGAATATGAACGAACAGAAAACCGACAAAGTCAACGAAATGGCTATTATGAGCGCAGCTTTACGACACGTGTAGGCACGCTAGAATTAAAAGTACCCAGAACACGTGATGGCCATTTTTCACCCACAGTGTTTGAACGTTATCAACGAAACGAAAAAGCCCTCATGGCTTCAATGTTGGAAATGTATGTATCAGGCGTTTCAACTCGTAAAGTATCAAAAATTGTGGAAGAACTTTGTGGTAAATCCGTCTCTAAGTCCTTCGTTTCTAGCTTAACAGAACAGCTAGAACCTATGGTTAACGAGTGGCAGAATCGTTTATTATCAGAAAAAAATTATCCTTACTTAATGACCGATGTACTCTATATAAAAGTACGAGAAGAAAATCGAGTACTCTCAAAAAGCTGTCATATAGCGATTGGAATAACCAAAGATGGCGACCGTGAAATTATCGGCTTCATGATTCAAAGTGGCGAAAGCGAAGAGACCTGGACAACATTTTTTGAATACCTAAAAGAACGCGGTTTACAAGGTACGGAACTCGTTATTTCTGATGCGCACAAAGGATTAGTCTCTGCCATTAGAAAATCCTTCACCAACGTAAGTTGGCAAAGATGCCAAGTTCACTTCCTAAGAAATATCTTTACCACCATTCCTAAAAAAAATTCAAAATCTTTCAGAGAAGCTGTTAAAGGAATTTTTAAGTTCACAGATATTAACTTAGCGCGTGAGGCTAAAAATCGATTGATTCATGATTATATCGATCAACCAAAATATTCAAAAGCTTGCGCATCATTGGATGATGGATTCGAAGACGCCTTTCAATATACCGTACAAGGAAATTCCCACAATCGACTAAAGAGTACCAATCTAATTGAACGACTGAATCAAGAAGTACGCAGAAGAGAAAAGATTATTCGCATCTTCCCCAATCAAACATCAGCCAATCGCTTAATTGGAGCCGTTCTTATGGACCTACATGATGAATGGATTTATTCTTCAAGAAAATACATCAATTTTGATAAGTAGAAATGGTAAAAACATTGTATAGCATTTTACACAGGAGTCTGGACTTGACT
>NZ_JAFEQJ010000047.1:0-1835 GCF_016890655.1 Staphylococcus sp. GDY8P72P
ATTATACGGACTTTATCGTTGCTAACTTTAATATTTACATTTGAATATTAAAATGTTACAGTACAGGCTAAGTATATTAATTAGTGAAAGGAGGTAATAGCTATTTTAGCTATTAAAGGGAGTAGTCTGTCCTTTTTTAAACTAAACAATGATATAAAAACAGTTGCCGGAGCTTTGCCTCTACTATGGATAAGTTTAAAACAAGATCATCAACATACTTGTTTTATGTAGTGAAATATGCATATTTGTATGTTTTGACTTTCGGCACCGGTAATTTTTATCTGTGTTTTTTTTGTGTGCAAAAAGAAATTGATTCTTAGGGACTGCTACTCCTTTCCAATTATTCTAATTACCACTAGAGCAAATTGTGAAAGGATGAAAGAAATGAATTTTAATAATAAAACAAAGTATGGTAAAATACAGGAATTTTTAAGAAGTAATAATGAGCCTGATTATAGAATAAAACAAATAACCAATGCGATTTTTAAACAAAGAATTAGTCGATTTGAGGATATGAAGGTTCTTCCAAAATTACTTAGGGAGGATTTAATAAATAATTTTGGAGAAACAGTTTTGAATATCAAGCTCTTAGCAGAGCAAAATTCAGAGCAAGTTACGAAAGTGCTTTTTGAAGTATCAAAGAATGAGAGAGTAGAAACGGTAAACATGAAGTATAAAGCAGGTTGGGAGTCATTTTGTATATCATCACAATGCGGATGTAATTTTGGGTGTAAATTTTGTGCTACAGGCGACATTGGATTGAAAAAAAACCTAACTGTAGATGAGATAACAGATCAAGTTTTATACTTCCATTTATTAGGTCATCAAATTGATAGCATTTCTTTTATGGGAATGGGTGAAGCTCTAGCCAACCGTCAAGTATTTGATGCTCTTGATTCGTTTACGGATCCTAATTTATTTGCATTAAGTCCTCGTAGACTTTCTATATCAACGATTGGTATTATACCTAGTATCAAAAAAATAACCCAGGAATATCCTCAAGTAAATCTTACATTTTCATTACACTCACCTTATAGTGAGGAACGCAGCAAATTGATGCCAATAAATGATAGATACCCAATAGATGAGGTAATGAATATACTCGATGAACATATAAGATTAACTTCAAGGAAAGTATATATAGCTTATATCATGTTGCCTGGTGTAAATGATTCTCTTGAGCATGCAAACGAAGTTGTTAGCCTTCTTAAAAGTCGCTATAAATCAGGGAAGTTATATCATGTAAATTTGATACGATACAATCCTACAATAAGTGCACCTGAGATGTATGGAGAAGCAAACGAAGGGCAGGTAGAAGCCTTTTACAAAGTTTTGAAGTCTGCTGGTATCCATGTCACAATTAGAAGTCAATTTGGGATTGATATTGACGCTGCTTGTGGTCAATTATATGGTAATTATCAAAATAGCCAATAGTATTGAACAAGGTATATAGCTGATATAATAAGGTGAATTTTTAAATAATATTAATGCAATTAATATTATTTTGATAACTCAATTATGCTAGTATTTTCTTCAAATATGAATGGACTACTGGGTGGAAGATAATTAACTAATCTGTATTCTTCTAATTTGAAATGAATAAGTTTCAAAGTACTAAGATATAGGATTAGTCATCCATTTTTTTTAAATCAGTTTAACTAGATGTTTTGTTTGTCGAATGACAAAAAACTCTTATTTAGTATAAATGAATAGATAATCCTTCCAATAATAATTGGGAGGATTTTTTATTCTCCCTAAATACAAATGTAAGTTAATGAAATATATACTTGAAGATGTTTATGGCATTCTAAAAATGAGTCAAGTCCAGACTCCTG
>NZ_JAFEQJ010000048.1:0-1425 GCF_016890655.1 Staphylococcus sp. GDY8P72P
GAATACCAAATAATGTTCCAACCCAGTCATAATTAATGATATTACCGGTCTATGTTTACTCATCATTGCTAAAATAGGGCCAGCAATCCAAATCAGTGGAATATTAATCATCGTAAAAAATGATATTTCTGGTGTTATATGCATGGTTTGAGTCATCAGATGTGGAAACTCGAAGTGTCTTCCAAACAAATCAATTCCATATTCTTCAAAGTTATGAATAAAATAAGCTGTCGATGAAAACCATGCTAACCAAAATGGATCATACCATCTGTTCACACGTAAATCACTTCGCAATGTATTTGTAAAAAATAATAAAATTATTAATACACATGCTATACCAAGTCCCATCCACGGCCAATGCGTATCAAAAATAGTACTCATTTGTAATAACCTCCATTTTATTATACATAGTGTCTAATATATTTCGTAATGTGATTATAACGCTTGCTATTTTTAATACAATCCCTAATTTATAGTTTATGAACAACTATATTACATATGTCTAATTTCTGTATTAATTGTGCCTAATATTTCAAACACCTTAAAATTATCTACATTTGCTTCAATTTCATTTAATATATCTACATCTTTTAAAAACTCAACTAATAATTTTTCATCATTATCCACCTGAAGTCCACCCTCTAACACAATAATAATTAATTTTGTCTAATATTAAATCTAAATACTTATATGTCTATATTAATCGTTCAAAGTATACCTTATTTGGCTAATGTTTCTTTAATATTTAATAAGCGTTGTTTATAACTCACATCATCGCAAATCTTTTTATAATATTTTGTCATACGATTTCTTTCTAGTACTTTGCTTTTAGAATTTTTTAAGTATCATCATTTTTTATTAGAAAAACTTCTATTAGTAATTTCTGAATAAAGATTATCCACATAACGTAATTCTCTTGTAAAATCTTCAAAAATGATTCTACAGTAGCCTAGATCTTAAAAGAATACCCATTTTCTTATAACTAATTGAAATTTTACTTTATAATATAATTAAAGTAAACATAACCAGTAAAGACGGTTTGAAAGGACTATCATTTTGAATTTTGAAAATTATAAATATTTTACAGGAAAAGATTTAATGAAAGAATGTAACTTAAGTGAAAAAATGTTTAAGAATAGTATGGATAAGCTCGAACGAGTTTATAAGTTAGATATCGCTAGATACAAATCCAATCCATCAGCAACCAATAGCGGTTACAGTTTTAACTTATTTGAATTAGAATTATTTAAAATTTTGCTAAACACTATTGAGGACTTTCCTGTTCCAACATCTGCTAAAAAATTTGATGACATAGATTTAAGAGAGGAGGCATTAAAGAAAAATAATAGCCAATTTATTAGCTATATTACTAATATCAGCGATTCAATTGATAATATTAAAAACGATGCATTAAAAGCGCAAATT
>NZ_JAFEQJ010000049.1:0-6999 GCF_016890655.1 Staphylococcus sp. GDY8P72P
AGCTTGCTGTGATATTTGGTGCTTCTTCATTAGTGACTGCTTTCTTAAAATCAAAATATGAGGTTGAATTCACAGGTACTATTTTCTCATTTACTGGGAATTCTAGTACCGGAAAATCCACAGCGGCTGCTTTGGCAGTATCAATAGCTGGTAACCCTACCAAAGGTAACAATACACTGTTTAGATCATGGAATGGTACGAGAAATGCACTTGAAGGATACTTGAGTCAGAATTTTGGCTTACCTATTGTGTTAGATGAACTATCAGCTGCAACATTTAAAAGTACAACTGGTTTGCTCTATTCTATTGCTGAAGGCCAAGGGCGTCAACGAGCTAATATACATGGTGGTGTTAAAAGCTTGAAAAATTGGGGAACAAGTGTCATCAGTACAGCCGAACATAGTATTTTCAATAATAGTGCACGTAATGATGGATTAAATGTTCGTACCATTGAAATATCAGAAGCTTTTACGAGAAGTGCTGATAATGCCGATGCAATTAAAAAGGCAACATCAGCTAATTACGGTCATGTGATGCCATTAGTCGCCGAGTACCTACTTAATCGTGAAGCAGAAGTCATTCAATGGTTCCGAACTGAGCATCAATGGTTCAAAACGCAACTAGAAAATGAAACGAGCAATACAGGTATCCGCATGTTCAAGCGCTACGCCACCATTACGACTTCAGCACTAATATTAGAACGTGTAATCGCGACACCTATCGATCTGAATGCAGTTAGAGACTACCTCATTAACTATCATTTAGATTCTGTTAGTGAAAGAGATCTGTCTTCCAAAGCTCTCGAAACTATCACCCAATTTGTGGCACAAAATAGAGGAAAATTCTCGGAAGACAATAAACTCTCAAATATGATCGAAAATTACGGGCTTATTGAACTGAAAGATGATCATATTCAAGTCAAAATACTGAAAGATGTTTTTAAACATATGTTAGAAGAAAACCAATACCAAGATGTCAATAATGTTATCAATGCTTTGCGAGATAAAGGCTATATTCAATCTGACCCTAATCGAAAAACAACCAAACGCAGTGTCAAAGATACTCAAGGTAAATCAAAGACCATTGTGTTCTATCATCTTAAATTGGATAAAGAACTTGCCCCTATTTTTGGCTTAAGTTCCAATACAGAAACTTTCACACCATCGAAATTTGATAATAATACAAATCCAGATTTGCTTAATAATTTTATTAAACAAGCAAAAGAAAAAGAAGCAAGTGACGATTTAGAACTATAAATTTGAATATTATACCGCTACAACGCTCTATGCGTTGTAGCTCATTAAATCAACCGGAGGTATTAACTATGAATGTAGTTGCATTAGCACATAATATTACAGATGAAAGAGAAGTCTACTTAGACGAACCTATTGATACTGTAAAAGCATATTGTAAAGAACATGGTTATAAAATCACAAAAGATTATAACGACGATAACCAATTAATAAATGATATTAAACTGAAGCACGTCAAACCTAAACGTATCGTCTTTTGGGGCATTTATGAAGATTATCCTGAGTTGGAGCAAATCTGCTCAAAGCGAAAAATTGAATTCATTACAATATTTCCAAAGTTGGTATAACACTTTTACTACTATCAAAGTCAATTGGGAGGAAGAATATGGACGAATTAATCACATTACTTGCTGATTTAGTGATTGAAGAAATTAATCACGCTGATGACTAATAATAACGCCCAACACCAGCCAGGTGTTGGGCTTATCTATAAATTCGTTCATAAATATATATTATCACTTTGGAAGGAGGAAATAAGATGAAACAAGCAATTGGTTACTTACGTCAAAGTACACTCAAACAACAATCTCTAGCAGCACAGAAACAGACCATCAAAGCACTAGCCGAAAAACACAGTATTCAACACATTACCTTTTATAGCGATAAGCAATCAGGACGCACTGATAAGCGAAATGGTTATCAACAAGTTACTGAACTGATTCAACAAGGACAATGTAACGTATTATGTTGCTATCGTCTAAATCGACTTCATCGTAATTTGAAAAATGCATTAAAACTCATGAAATTGTGTCAAAAATACCATGTCCATATCTTAAGCGTTCATGATGGCTACTTCGACATGGATAAAGCATTCGATCGGCTCAAACTCAATATTTTCATCAGCTTGGCCGAACTAGAATCTGATAATATAGGCGAACAAGTCAAAAATGGAATCAAAGAAAAAGCGAAACAAGGTAAACTGATTACAACACATGCACCCTTTGGGTATCACTATCATAATGGTACTTTCACGATAGACACAGTAAAATCACCAACAGTAAAAGCTGTGTTCAATTATTACCTTCAAGGTTATGGTTATAAAAAAATTGCTCAATACTTAGAAGCTGATGATAAATTCATTAATCGCAAGCCCTATCAAGTACGTAATATTATCCTTAACCCTAATTACTGTGGCCGTGTTATCAATCAATACGGACAATATGAAAACATGTTCCCAGCTATTGTCAGTACAACGATATATGAGAAAGCTCAAGTTACCCGAACTCAGAAACAAGTAAAACGTAAGCCGTCAGAAAATCAACTCAAACAAAAAATCAAATGTCCCTATTGTCATTCGACACTCACAAACATGACTGTCCGAAAACCAGATCATTCATTGCGTTACTATGTCTGTCCGCAAAATATGAATAATGCTCGCTTTGTTTGTGAATTTAAAGGAATCAACGCACAAGAATTAGAAACAAGTGTTTTAGCGACTTGTCAGAACTTCTTTCAAAATCAACAGCTCTATTCAAAAATCAAACATGCTATTGAGAAACAGCTCAAAAAACAAAGGATGCATGATACTAGTAACACATTAACTCATGAAAAGCTCATTGAAAAATTAGCACAAGGAACAATTGATGTAGAAACATTCAGAGAACAATCTCAATCAATAAACCTACAGAAAAAGCCTATACAAGCAATAAGTGATATTCGGATAAAAGCATCACTACAAAAGGTTATACAGAAAAGTTTCACGTTAAACATGCTGCATCCCTATATTGATGAAATTCACATTACTAAAAACAAAGCCCTTGTTGGGATTTATTTCAAAAATGAACCATTGAACATTGTGAACCAAACCTCGCAATCATCGATTGTCTAACAAGAAAGGATGAAAAAATCATGCAACAACTCAAACAAAAACGTGTCGGTATCTATGTTCGTGTATCAACGGAAATCCAAAGTACTGAAGGCTATAGTATCGATGGACAAATCAATCAAATTCGAGAATATTGTGATTTCAATAACTTTGGTGTTGTAGATGTATACGCAGATAGAGGTATTTCTGGAAAATCTATGAACCGACCAGAACTACAACGTTTGTTAAAAGATGCGAACGAAGGTCATATCGATTCTGTTATGGTCTACAAAACAAACCGACTAGCACGTAATACATCAGACTTACTGAAAATTGTCGAAGATTTACATAAACAAAATGTCGAATTTTTCAGTTTGTCTGAACGTATGGAAGTCAATACGAGTAGCGGTAAGCTCATGTTACAAATACTTGCAAGCTTTTCTGAATTTGAAAGAAACAATATTGTCGAGAACGTATTCATGGGACAAACCCGACGTGCTCAAGAAGGCTATTATCAAGGCAATTTGCCATTAGGCTATGGTAAGATACCAGATAATAAACATGAACTCATGATTAATCAACATGAAGCCAATATCGTTAAATACATCTTTGAATCATATGCGAAAGGACATGGATATCGTAAAATTGCTAATGCACTTAATCATAAAGGTTATGTAACAAAGAAAGGTAATCCATTCAGTACATCAGCTATAGCATACATCCTTTCCAATCCTTTTTACATTGGTAAAATACAATTTGCGAAATATAAAGATTGGAATGAAAAGCGACGTAAAGGACTTAATGATAATCCTGTAGTAGCTGACGGGAAGCATTCACCTATCATTAGTCAAGAACTATGGGATAAAGTCCAATCACGCAAAAAACAGGTCAGTCAAAAACCTCAAGTTCATGGAAAAGGAACCAATCTATTAACGGGTATTATTCGCTGCCCACAATGTGGTGCACCAATGGCAGCTAGTAACACAACGAACACATTGAAAGATGGTACCAAGAAGCGAATACGCTATTATTCTTGTAGTAACTTTCGAAACAAAGGCTCAAAAGTATGTTCTGCGAATAGTGTTAGAGCTGAGGTGATTGAGAAATACGTTATGGATCAAATACTTGAAATTGTCAAAAGCGATAAAGTTCTCAAACAAGTTGTCGAACGTGTTAATCAAGATAGTCAAATTGATATGGCTGCACTTAACCATGATATCGCATATAAGCAACAACAATTTGATGAAATAAACACTAAACTAAAAAATCTAATTCAAACCATCGAAGACAATCCAGACTTAACATCTGCACTCAAACCAACCATTCATCAATATGAAACACAACTCAATGACATTACAAATCAAATGAATCAACTCAAGCACCAACAAAATCAAGAGAAACCATCTTATGATACGAAACAAATCGCTGCCCTATTACAACGAATATTTCAAAATATAGAATCCATGGATAAATCACAACTCAAAGCTTTGTACCTAACGGTTATTGACCGTATTGACATTCGTAAACATGAGAATCATAAAAAGCAATTCTACGTTACACTAAAACTTAATAATGAAATTATTAAACAACTTTTCAATAATAATAATCTAGACGAAGTGCTCCTCAGCACTTCGTCTTTGTTTTTGCCTCAAACACTCTACTTTCAAATCTAATATCTATGTACTGTCCTTTCGTCATTCAATAACACCCATCTAACGAACCTTTTCAACATACTAACAAGTCACAACTCAATGTGAAGCTTATATTGTATGACGAAAGAACATCCCAAAATATAATATGAACGGGATAGCAATGGGATTGGATAACTTCAAGTGACAGAAGGATTACGCAAGCGTAATCCCGAAATCCCATTATTATTTATAAATAAATAATATAAAAAGAAAAAGTAAGTCGTACTGACATCTACAAATCCAAATCATATATAAATATATAGCTATATTTCCCGAGAAATAAGCGGGATAATGGGATTTCCTTGTCATATCAACAATTATGATGATTTTCGATTGGGATATTTTCTGTATTTCAGTGGGATTTCTAAACGAAACAAACATTATTTCAAACTTATATTATCAAATTGATGTATCACATGCATACATCTATCAAACACATTAGGAGGTCATAACAATGACATTGGATCAACAACTCAAGCACTATATAATCAACTTATTCAATCTACCAAAAGACGAAAAATGGGAATGTGAATCTATCGAGGAAGTGGCAGATAATATCCTTCCTGATCAATATGTAAGACTTGGTCCACTCACCAACAAAATCCTTCATACGTATACTTACTACTCTGACAAACTTCATGAAAGGAATATATACCCCTTTATCCTCTACTATCAAAAACAACTCATTGCGATTGGTTATATTGATGAAACAAACGATATGGACTTCTTATATCTTCATAACACAGTTATGCCACTACTAGATCAAAGACACTTACTTGAAAAGGAGAATCATAATAATGAATAAATGGATACACATAGCTCAGATAAGCGTCACAGTCATTACGGAAGTTATTACAATAATGAAAGATATAGAAAAGGAGAAATGAGCATGGAACGTTATATTACACGTGGTATTGCCAATTACTTGCCAGCAATGTTACAGCAACAATTATGGAAACTTGTAGCGCAACGCGAAAACGAACAATTCAAGGAACTAGAAGAGATTGATTACTTTCATATTTTCCAGTTCAATATGCATAATAGTCAATTATACATCAAACATAAGCAAGAACGTCCAGAGTACGTAAAAATTCATAAGGCAAATTATTCAAAAGCTATCAATATTAATAAGGTCTACATTATCCGAGAAGATGATGTAGACCTTTCTTATTACGTCATGTTGTTACCTGAAGAATATTAAATAAAGGAGTTAGATAAAAATGAAATCAATCAAAAGTGTATTAGAAACCGAAGCGATATTTAGTGAGGATAAAATGCATCGTTATCTTCTCAAAAAAACTTGGAATATTGATAAAGAAGTACTCACAATTATAACGATGTACCCTCATTATGATGGCATTATTAATGTTGACCTTACAACACAACTTATTGTCAATAAAGTAGCTGAAAAAGATGAATATGGTGGCGTTAATTTTATAAATCTTTTTTCAAATATTGATACCCCCATTAATTTAAAACATATCGAAAACAGCCATGACAAGCACACGGATATTCACATTATGAAAGCTGTCAAAGAAGCCGATAGTGTTTTATTGGCTTGGGGTTCCTACGGAAAGAAATCCCTTGTGGAAAAACGAGTGAATGATGTATTAGACATGTTAAAACCTCACAGTAAGAAAATCAATATATTAACAAACCCTCAAACAAATGAAATCATGCATCCATTAAATCCATACGCTAGAAAGGCATGGACAATTAAACCATTAAAGGAGACTAAATAGAATGAATCAAACATGGAAAGAAGTATACCAATATTTAATACATCAACCACACATAGATGTTATTAAAGGCATTATCGCCTTTTCATCAAACATAAAAAATAATTCAGAATTAGATGAGCTATATTCCATTTATATGAATGATGATTCTATCACATCCATTGTTCACCCTGACTTAATAGAAAGTATAGAGGTTATCCATAATGAGTAGAAAAAGAATAGATATTGTCAAAGTCCAAATGATCAAAGAAGATACACTTTGGTATTTAAAAAGACGTATTGAAGAATCAAAAGATGCTACTGATATTATGCGTGACTTCATAGGAACCATTAATTTTGCGGTTATCCATCCTCGAGAAATATTTAAAACAGCCATATTAAGTAACGCAACGGGTATGATTATTGGCCATAACCACCCAAGTGGAGATGTCTTAAACATAGTATCCTAAACT
>NZ_JAFEQJ010000005.1:0-66097 GCF_016890655.1 Staphylococcus sp. GDY8P72P
AATCAGATTTCTGTCCCACTTTACTTAACCATACACCACTCGATAACACGCTTTATTGCGCTATCCCAATAGGCATAATCATGTTCCCCTGTACCACTTTCAAACTGGTGATCAACACCATGCTGAGTTAAATAATTAATAAATTTTATATTATCATCATATAACGCATCTTCTGTACCACACATTATTAATAACTCTGGTATTGGATGTCCTTGTTCTAGTGCATTATCAACTAAATAATATACATCTAAATCACTACCGACTACATCATCATTGCTACCTATTATAGCTGTACTAGAAAAATCATACCAATCTATTTCCAGTAAATGTTGAACCGTAAATACAGCTGATAATGGGGCTGCTTTGGCGAAACGTTCACCTTGAGTAAGGGCAAATTTGATTGTGCCATAACCTCCCATTGAATGACCGGCGATAAAATTATCTTCTCGTTTTTTAGAGAGAGGTAAAATTTGATGTACGTAATCATGTACTTCCAATATATAATCATAATATTTATGACCTGCTGCCATATTGCTATATGCACTATGATCTGCGCGTGGCATAATAATTGCTAATTGATGTTCATTCGCATATCTTTCAATACTGGTATAACGTACATACGAAGTTTCATCGCTAGATAAACCATGCAAGAGTAATAACGATGGTAGTCGTTTTACAGGTTCTTGCGTGTCAAAATAGCTTGCGTCCTCTGGTAAAATCACAGTTAAATTTTGTTGCATTCCAATAGTTGTCGATTGATAATTCAATGTCATGACAGCCATAATAACACCTCTCTATGCGTTTGCATCTTGTAATGGATTACTATCCTTCAATTTATGTTTTCTATTCGACGGATCTAAGCGTTTTTCCAATAATCGTAAGACAACGTCTATTATAATTGCAATAAACGCAATTGGAATCGCTCCTGCCAATATAAACGTAGTACCATCTGTTGCATTAGTACCTCTTATTACAATATCTCCTAATGTTGGGGCGCCAATAAATGAGCCTACTGCAACGACACCTATCGCTACAACTAAAGCAATACGTAAACCACCCAAAATTACAGATAAAGATAAAGGTAGTTCAATCATACGTAATACTTGGTTACGAGTCATTCCCATTCCTTTACCGGCATCTTTTATATTACCATCGACATTACTAATACCAGTGAAAGTATTTTTTATAATTGGTAGTAACGCATATAAAAATACTGTCACAACTACCGTTGTAGGGCCTAGACCCATGACTAACATCAAAATGGCTAACATTGCAATAACTGGTACTGTTTGAATAATGTTGGCGATGGATATAATCAGCCATGATAACTTGCTATAACGTGCAATGAATATCCCTATCGGTATTCCAACGATAGCAGCAAATATGACACCATAAACAGACATCAATAAATGCTTAATAAATAATTCCCATAAGTAACCAAAATTGACAGAATAATATTCAATTAACTGTTGGATTAAATTGCCGCTCATGACTATTTACCACCTTTCTTATCATTTTCAAAATAATTATGTTCCTTCAAGAATTCTTCCGCTACAACTGCAGGTTCTTGACCTTGACCATCTGCTTTGTAATTCAACTCTTGCATTTTAGTTGTCGAAATTTTTCCTTCTAATTTTTGCATAGTAGGTTTTAATTCAGGATATTTTTTCAGTAAATCATTTTTCATAACACTACTTGCATCATATGGTGGGAAAAAGCGTCGATCATCTTTTAATACTTTTAAGTCATAGGCTGCAACACGTCCATCTGTTGAATATCCTACTGCTACGTCTAATCTGTTAGAATCTAACGCATCATATACTAAACCTATTTGCATTGGTCTAATATTATTAAATTCAATACCATATTCTTTTGCAAATGCAGGATAACCATCACCTTTACGTTTCAACCATGAACTATCGACACCTAAACGTAATTTATCACTATGTTTTTTCAAATCTGATACTGTTTCTAAATTATATTTTTCAGCAGTTTCTTTAGTCACCATTAAAGCATAAGTATTATCAAAGCCATATGAATCAAAAAATGTTTGATCAAATTGTTTTTGGAAGCCTTCTTGTGTCGCTTGCATAGCTTTATCTGGATTTTTAATAGGATCTTCTTTAAGTGCACCCGTTAACTCTGTTCCTGTATAACGTGCCCCAGATATATTCGCATCACCATTTACCAATGCATTATGTTGAATCGTACTAGATCCTAAATTATTTATTAATGTAGGTTTAATTTTTCCATTCGTATCATGCTCAATTAACAATCTCACTATATGTGAAATTATTTGTGATTCACTCGTAGCTAGTGCTGTAATCTTAACGTCACTGTTGGACTTACCGCCACCTAAACCTGGCAAACTACATCCAGATAAGAGCACCAAACAAGCTACAAGAATTAATAACTTTCTTTTCAAGTATTTCATTTTGTTTATTCTCTCCTTATCTAGAAACCTTTAACCCTTTTGGTACTGCCCATTTTTCAACTAACGATAATATAAAGTCTACTATAAGTGCTAAGAGTGTTACTAAGATTGCTGCACTAACAATCATTAATGGATCATATGTGTTTAAACCATTAAAAACAAAGTCTCCTAGTCCACCTGCACCAACATAACTAGCTAACGTTGCCCAACTAATAACATAAACTGCTGACAGTCTAATACCACCTAAAATTAACGGTAAAGCTAAAGGTAACTCAACATCTTTCATCAATTGGAAGCGCGTCATTCCCATACTCGTTCCCGCTTCTTTAATATTCTTATCTATATTTTGCACACCTAATACAGTATTATTTAAAATTGGCAATAATACATAGATAAATAACGCTACGATAGCCGGAGTCTTCCCTACACCAAAAATCGGAATCATAATAGCTAATACTGCTAACGTAGGTATAGTTTGTAATACTCCAGCAATCATTAATACGAAATTTGAAGTGCGTTTTAATTTAGATAAAAAGATACCAATAGGTACAGTAACAACGACCGCTATTAACAAAGCTACAATAGATATATAAAAATGTTCACCTGTCTTTGTAACAAGTTCACTCCAATTATTTATTAAAAAATCTATCATTTGTTATCAGCTCCTAAGTGAACAGGCTCAATAATAGCATTGTTTTCCTCAGGTTCTTCCATATCTCCCCAAATGCTGTCATAAACGATATCTACTAAGTTAGCTCTAGTAACAAGACCTATTAACGTTTGGTCATCACTATCTACCACAGGCACATTACGCACATTACGTTTTAATATTGTACGCACTGAATCCTGTAATTTACTGTCGATACGCACACGATAAATATCCCGTTGCATCATATCAATCAATTCTTTCTTCTGTCGTAATCCTTGATTAATATCTTCTATATCTAAATAACCTAATAATCGATGATTTTCCCCGACTACAAAAATGGTATCTACTCTACGTGTTCTCATAATATCTACAGCATCATTAAGCGTTTGATCAGCATGTACAGTCACAGGTTTAATCATAGCGTCTTCCACTGATTTCATATTTGGTCGATCTTGAATCAATCTATTCTGACCAATAAATTCTCGTACGAAATCGTTTGCAGGATAGCGTAAAATATTATCCGGTGTATCATACTGGATGACTTCACCATGTGACATAATACATATTTTATCTGCTAATTTTATGGCTTCATCCATATCATGTGTGACAAAGATAAATGTTTTCCCTAATTTTTGTTGCAATTCTTTTACTAAGTCTTGTAGCGTATCTCGCGTAATCGGATCTAGCGCACCAAAAGGCTCATCCATTAAAATTACATCTTGCTCCGCAGCCAAAGCACGTACAACACCTATACGTTGTTGCTGACCGCCTGATAATTCTGAAGGATAACGCTCTAAAAATGACTCCGGTAAATCTACTAACTTAATTAACTCTTTAGCTTTAGCATCTTTCTTTTCTTGTGACCATTTTAATAATTTAGGAACTAAGACAATATTTTCTTTAATGGTCATGTGTGGCATAAGACCAATTTGTTGAATAACATATCCAATTTTACGTCGTAGTTCTACTGGATTCATTTTACTCGCATCTTTGCCATTTATAGTAATTTGACCTTCTGTCGATTCAATCATTCTATTAATCATTCTTAGTGCAGTTGTTTTACCACTCCCACTTGTTCCAATAAATGCAATAAACTCCCCTGACTCTATTTCTAAAGAAATTTTATTTACTGCTTTCTTACCGCCAGGATAAACTTTTGATAAGTTTTTTATACTTAACATTTCCGAATTCCTTTCTGTTATTATATTTGTCCCTTAATAAACAAGAGTCATCAGTAGATGTCATACAAATTAAAAAATAAGTAAAAACATGATACAAATGACTCTCTCATTTTTTATACAGTTGAGATGACCAATGCACATACTCATTTGCATTATCACGGAGGTAGCTATATTACTACACTTGAATATCCTCATATTATTTAAAATATATTAACTTCCAGGCTACCTCTCAAATAATTATCAACTTTTAAATGTTAAAACTTTCTAAACTCAAGACATGATATATCATAGCGTTATTTGCGTTTTATTTCAATTTTATGCCCCAGTTCTCGCGGTTTTATATCTTCTGTAGCTATTGTGGCGTAAGCCTCTAGCGCACTTTTAAATTCTTCTGGAAATGGTGCCGGTTTCGTTGTTTCCGTTGCAATTCCCATCAACATCACTTCATATGTAGCGCATTTATTACAAGCCTCATCATACAAATTCATAAAAACATGTATACGTTTTGTATCATAATCGATTACTATCACTTCACACTGGATACGTTGATTGACCTTAATTTCTTTTAAATACAAAACATGATTTTCTAAAGTGAAAATTGTATATTTGAGTTCATTAATCGTTTGTTCATTTAAACCTAATTGTGCTAGCCACGCATCTGTAGCATCACTAAACACACGATTATATTCTGCATCATTCATATGATTATTGTGATCTACCCACTCTGGCTTAACTACAGTTTGGTAGTTGAATTTTTTAGTTGTCATATTCATGCACCGTTTGCTGACCTTTTTTCATACTTGCAGTATCTTCTGGCCAATATTCTTGCGCTAATTGTTTCACTTTTACTAAAAATTCATTACGTTTCATATCTAATTCAGCCATGGTATTACCTTGTGATGTGGCCTCACAACCAGCAACAACATCATCATATAATGACTGAGTTAATTCTGGTGCTTCTAGTTTAGTCCATGGTTTTTTCAAAGCAGGTCCAAACTGTTTTAACATGTGGCGCATACCACCTTCTCCACCTGCAAGGTGGAATGTCATAAATGGACCATATTGTGCATAGCGTAAGCCAGCTGCATGGGTAAATGCTTTATCTACTTCTTCAGTAGTTGCAATACCATCATTAACAATGTGTAAGGCTTCTCTCCATAACGCTTCCATTAAACGATCTGCAATATGCCCTTCTATTTCATGACGTACATGCAAGACATCCATACCTATACTTTCATAAATGCGCTCAGCAGCTATCGTTGTAGCCTCACTTGTAGACTTACCTGCAACAATTTCGACAAGAGGCAAAATATATACTGGATGAAATGGATGTGCAACAATGAAACGCTCGGGATGTGTTAAATTTTGTTGTAATTCTGAAGGCATAATACCTGATGTGCTAGAACCTATCGTTGCATCTGGTTTCGCATAAAAATCAATTTCCGTTAACACTTTATCTTTCAATGACTCAATCTCTGGTACATTTTCTTGAATGTGATCTGCATCTTTAACAGCTTCTGCTAAGTTATCCGTAAATGTTAAATTTTGTAATGACGCATTTTCCGCTAAACCTAATGATTCTGCATAAGGCCAATTTTGTTTAACTTGTGTCAACATGCGTTCATAAGCACCTTCACTCGGATCTGTCGCTACGACTTCGTGTCCATGTGCAAGCATTCGTGTAATCCAACCACTACCAATAACACCTGTTCCTACTACTGCAAATTTCATAATGTGCCTCCTTGTGGGTTTCTCAATTGATATTTATCTCTCGCCTCTTGTGGTGTCATTGGTTCAATTCCTAAATCTTTTAATATTTCAACTGCTTTAGCTACAAGTTGTTCATTTGTAGCTTTAACACCTTTTGATAAATATAAATTATCTTCTAACCCTACACGAACGTTGCCACCGCGTTTAGCTGCCTCTTCAACTGTAGGTAATTGCATACGACCTATTCCAAATGCAGACCATTCTGCATTTTCTGGTAAACGCGTTTTAAAATATTCAATAGTTTCAGGATCATTTTCGGCACCCCAAGGAATTCCTAAACAAAATTGAAATAGCGGTTGGCCTTCTATCAAGCCTTCTGATATTAACTGTTTAGCAAAACTTATATGTCCACTATCAAAGCATTCTAATTCTGGTTTTACACCCGCTTCTTTTACTAAAGCAGCTTGCGTACGTAACCATGATGCAGGACTCAAATAAACATCGTCTCCCATATTAACGCTGCCACAATCTAACGTACACATTTCAGGCAACAAGTCTCCAACCGGCTGATGACGTTCTTGCGGTGTTTGCATATCAGTTCCCGGTCCACCTACAGAAGGGTTATTTAAATCAGGGATAAAGTCTCCTCCACCACCTGACGTTACATTTATAATAATATCTTCATCAGCTTGACGAATTAACTCAATAGCTTTTTTAAATAAATTGACATCATGACTGATACCACCTGTTTTTGGATCACGTGCATGTATGTGAGCAACTGTCGCTCCAGCTCTCGCACATTTGATTGCAGAATCTGCAATTTCTTCAGGTGTGACAGGTACATATTCACTTTTACTTGTAGTATCTCCAGCACCTGTCAATGCTGCTGTTAACATTACTTTTTTCATATTTTTCACCCTCCAGCTATGTTTTACACATGCTTTAGTGTACCAACCAGACGGTAAAGTTTCAACTTACAATACTATAAAAAAAGAGATAAAAAGCGTCAAACGCTTACTATCCCTTGGTTTAAAAAATTTTATTTTTCTTCTTTTTGGCTATAACTATGTGCTGTAAGTCTGTCTAAAACTTGTTGACGCATATCATCATCAATTGCATCTATACCAAATATTTCTGACAACCATAGTCCATCAATGGCTAATCTTATAATTGTAGCATCTACAGGATCCAAACCATCATGTTCGATTTGCGTTTGCCAGTCACGATATGTGTCTTGTAGTGGACTTAATAAATTTTTATTACTACCTTGAGCAGCTAACATACCAGACGTAATACTAGCATTTTCTTCTCTGTGTTCTCGTGTAGCTTCTATAAATGCACGTAACATATTTCCTGCTTCTGCAGATGAAGTCTTATTCCAATGGCCATCTACATTTGTCTTATATAGAGTATTGGCATGATCAACAAGCCCTTGTATCAATGCTGTTTTATTTTTAAAGTGATACAGTAAGCCACCTTTACTCACTCCTGCTTTATGCGCCACCGCGTCTAATGTTAAGTATTCGCTGCCTTGTTCATTGACAATGGCTGCAGCCGCTTCTAATAGCTGTATACGCTTTGATGTTCTAGGCATGTAAGTACCTTCTTTCTATTGTTCAATTATTTGTCGTTCATTCCTTTGCCAGCCAAAATTTGATCTTTGTACTTTTCGATACGTTGCGTACGTGTTTCACTGCGTTTTGCTTGACCAATATAATACATATATTGACGTTGACGTCCAGGGGTTAAGTTATTAAATGCAGTTTGTAATGTTTCATCATTATCTAACGCCTGGCGTAGTTCTTCTGGCATCTCATACTCATCAGTGTTTTTCATTTTGACTTGTTTACCAGATTTTTCAACACGAATAGCTTCTTCCAAATACCAAGCAATTTCCGTTTCTCTTGCTTGTATTTCTGCTAAATCTTTAAATCTTAATTGTCTAGCGGCTTGAACATTTTTAGTTTGCTGTACTAACGTATCATATTTGTCTTCCATTATCGCACCTTTTTCAAATAGCAGTGCGCAATAATGCTTAAAATCTTGGATAATCACTACATTTTTATCATTCAATGTATAACATGGATGCTTCCACTTAAACTCCTCTTCCAGTTCTGTGTCTAGACTTAGCTTTCGCAAAAATTTAAACTCATCTTGCCATTGCTCCAGATTGTTAATAAACGTATCAACTTTTGCATTAGTAACTTTTTCGTTCATCACTATCAACTCCATTATTGGTTCATCATATTTATATTACTATAATGCCCACTTTTTTGGGAATTATAACTCATAAACTTTAACTTACTTTTCCGATTAATATACTATGAATTAATGGAATTTTATGCTATATTTATTCCATTAAAAAATTTATAGAATTAAGATAGAGGTGAGTTAATGCAACAAACAGCAAATTTAAAAAAAGTTTTAGGCCTTCCAGACGTCATGGGTATTGCAATTGGTCAAATTATAGGTGCAGGTGTGATGTCATTAACAGGTATCGGCATTCAAATGACTGGCAGTGGTATAACACCAGCGTTTGTTATTTCTTCAATTTTAACACTCGTTACCATGTTTCCAATAGCTATTTTGAGCTCAGCAATCCCAACCACTGGAGGTATGTATCAATATACAAGTCGATTGCTTTCACCTAAAATAGGCGTTTTTTGGTTATTACTCTTTTTGCTATTGCAAATCACATTAGCTTTATATGCACTGTCTTTTGCACAATATTTAGAAAGTATTTATCCTGGAGTGCCAATTAAGTGGGTAGCATTAACATTAATGACAATCTTATTTATTGTCAATATTATCGGTGTCAAATCTGCGTCCTATATTGGTAATTTAATGGTAGTTGTCTTGATCGTCGCTTTATCTTGCTTCATCATTTATGGTTTACCACATACCAATGTTGCTGTATTTAATTCACATGATATGTTTCCTGATGGTTTTACTGGATTCTTTACTGCTGTTGGCTTAGTTTCATTTGCTACTGGAGGCGCACAAGTTGTAGCTGAATTAGGTGGCGAAATGAAGCGTCCACATCGTGATATCCCAATAGTCATTGTTGTAGCCACAATTTTTGTAGGTCTACTCTATGCCTTTATCGCCAGCATTGCAGTTGGCGTATTACCAATTTCAGAAGTAGCGGGTCAGCCGTTAACGAGTGTAGCACAAACTGTTTTACCTAGACCCATTTTTATTTTCTTTATTGTTGGAGGTGCTATGTTTGCATTAGCTACAACGCTTAATTCCACATTAACTTGGGTTACCAAAAGTTTATTAGTAGCTATCCAAGATGGTTATTTACCATCGCAACTTGGCGCTGTTAACAAACGATTCGGCACACCACATTGGTTGCTCATATTATTTTATATTATCGGTGCTTTTCCCATTATTACAGGTATGTCATTAACAGTTGTAGCACAATTAGGCACAGGTATTTCGTTGCTAGTGTTCGCCTTCCCTGCTTTGGCAGTATTACGCTTACCTAAAAAGTATCCTGAGTCTTATCAACGTTCACCATTAAAAGTGCCTTACCCATTATTAGTAAGTATTTCAGTGTTAGCAATTGGGTTATTACTATATCAATCTTATTTATTAATTTCTGATTTACAACTTGTGTATATCATTGGTACGTTAGTTTATATTATCTTAGCGGCAGGTATTGCGTATCTCTCACGTACACCTCAAAATTATGAAATTGCATCTCCTGCATTACTAGCAACAAAGCAATCATCTGAAGGTTAACTATTGTGAATAGTAATACAAAACAGCCATCACTATGTAAAGTGACGGCTGTTTTTGCATTATTTATATTTCATATAACGCTAACGTAATTCATTTATTAGCGTATTAAATTCCACAATTTATGTTGATACTACTTTTTTCAAACTGATAGCAATTATAAGCGCAATTACTGCAATTCCTACTGAAAAGTAAGCTGTTGCATGCACATTAATATTTGAAACAATCAGTCCACCAATAATACCACCAACACCAATACCAGCATTTAAACTTGACATATTCCAGCTCATAACTTGGCTTGTATCGCCTTCAACATGTTCAATAATTCCGCTTTGTACTGCCGGATTAGTACTCCATTGCATAATGTTCCAAATAAATACCGTGATAAGTAACATAGCAACAGTTGATAACACTGGATTTAATGATAACATCGTTGCAATAAATATGATTATAGAGATGATTAACCACCTTTTACTTGTTAACTTGTCTGATAAAAATCCGCCCATTGATGTTCCTATGACGCCAGCAACACCATTAATCAATAAAACTATAGAGATAAATGATAAATCATGTCCACCTGCAAGCATCAATGGATTTATAAAAATAAATGTTATCGAATTCGCTACTAATATTAAGAAAGTAATACTTAGAAATTTAACAATTTCGGCAGGACGTAAAATTTTCGAATAAGTAGTACTTTGTCGTGGTGTGCTACCAACGTGAGACTGTTTATTAGTATCCTCAACTGAAGGTAAATAAATAAACATTAAAATACCCGCAAGTACACTTACTACAACTATAAATACAAATGTATAGCGCCATCCTACTAAATCACCTATCATTGTCCCAAGTGGAACTCCAAAAACATTCGCTCCACTAAATCCTGAATAAACTACACCAATCATTTTACCTCTGTTTTGTGGTGCAGTTAATAAAGCAGTAAGGGCTAGTATTTTGACAACAATTAATGCTGCTGCCGCTGAAGACAATATTCGCCCGATAACTAAAATTGTGAAGTTTGGCGCAATGGCAATAATTAAATTCCCCACAATAAAAGCAAGTAACGTTATAAGCAATAATGGTTTGGGCGCAAAACGATTCGTTAATTTCACTAATATTGGGCCTGAAATCGCAAAGGTAATAGCATAGAGTGTCACCAGTTGTCCTACTATAGCTTCAGACACATTCAAGTCTGCGCTCATTAAATTCATAATTCCAGCTACCATCATCTCAACCATACCTACGATGAAAATACTAACAATAAAGGTAACTATTCTCATTACTGACATAGACCTGTCTCCTTTCTATATAATGTACGTTTTTTTACATAACCATTCCATTATATACCATTCGTCAACCATACTCATACCCTTTAAAGCCTATTACACCAATAGTTTACCGGATACTTAACATTACTAAATAACATTGGCTGTAACACCATAAAAATACGAACTCCTCCCATAATTAACATAGAAGAAGTTCGCTTAATAACATCATTAATTATTGCTTTGTAATATCTATTGTGTTTGCAATAAGTTGATCACGTTGATTGAAAAATTGTTTATAACTTAAATATGTTGCAAATAATACTGACATTATAGTAGCAGTAGTATGAATAAAAATTACCATCAATTGAAATTTAATCGCTTCTAATGGCGGAACACCACCTATAATCAGTCCAGTCATCATCCCAGGAATAGAGACAATCCCATAGGTTTTCACTGAATCTATCGTAGGTACGATTGCCGTTTTAATACTTTCACGTAATGTCGCTTTGGAAGCTAATTTAGGTTCGGCACCTAATGATAATTTCGCCTCAATTTCATCCATTTGTTTAACGAATTCTTTATCCAAATTTTGATAAGCTAAATTAATCGCAATCAAACTATTACTGGCAACCATACCAGCTACAGGTATCACTTCATTGGCTTTGAAATCAATAGCACCTGTCACGATAACGCCCATTAACGGTAAAACTACACCTATAAATATTGAACTAAATGAAATCAAAAACACATGATGCATAATAGGCGATGCTCGATGTATAGTATTCCATGCAGCATTAACGATAATAACTAGTACAAATAACATCAGTAACCAATGTTGATTAACATCAAATATAAAATCTAAAATAAATCCTAATATTAACAGTTGAATAATGGCACGCCCTGTAGCAATTAGTAAATCTTTTGTAATATGTAATTTTTCTTTATACGAAACAATAATTGGAAAGAGTAACAATAATGCAGTTAAAGATAAGGCTGTAACACTCATGTTAGTACCTCCTCAGACTGTAGCTTTCCATCAACAATACGCCACTGTTTATCAAAATGTCGCGTACTTTGTTGATCATCATGCGTAATCCAGACTACAGCTAATCCTCGTTGCACTAACTCAAAAATAAATGTTTCGATGTTTTCCTTATTATGCACATCTAGTGCGCTTGTGGCTTCGTCTAACAGTAATACTTTTGGTATATACATGAGTTGTCGTGCAATTGTAATACGTTGACGTTCCCCGCCTGACAAATGTTGTACAAGAGTATTTAGCTTATAATGACCTAAACCTACTTTTTTTAATAACTTTCTCGCCCTGCTTTTATCAAACTTGTCTTGTCTAGCAAGTGCTGGAAAAGCTAAGTTTTCACCGATGGTAGTACCAAACAAGTCGCTTTGTTGTAATAAAAAACTAACTTCCATTCTCAAAGTTTCAGGATCTATATCTTCAAAAGGATGTCCATATAATGTTATTGTCCCTTCCGTCGGACTCAGCAAATTACTCATTAATCTAAACAGTGTGCTCTTACCACTACCAGATGGACCTAGGACACTAATGGCTTCACCCGGGTTTACGGTTAAAGAAATATCGTCAATAATAGTACGCTTATCAATTTTATAAGAAACATGATTCAACTCAAGCACATACTTCGCCTCCAAGCTTACCAAAACTTACTTACAGTTTTATGTTCTAACTCACTAACAGTGTAAAAGTTATTGCATAATCTCTATGTTCCATGCAGTATAATTTACAGTTAAATTATTTAAATGAACCATTTAACATACAGTTAGTTTATATCGCTAATAATATTATTATAACGTTACCACAATTAAGATAAATGCAATCAAATTATTCAACATATGGAATGTTACCGCCGCAGCAAGATTTTTGCCTGTTATTAAATACACAAAAACGATTGAACCACCAAGAATTAAATAACTGCCGATTTCAAAGGGTGATTGTGCACCTGTCATATGTAAGCAACCAAACACCACTATCGAAATAATAGTCATTAAAGTATAAGTGAACTTTTTCCCGAGTTCATGAATCAACAAATGGCGAAATAACATTTCCTCTACGAATGGGGTCAAAATAACAATATCAATAAATAGTAACGGTAACAGCCAAGGATTATCAAATAATGACAGCAATTCCATTTGGTTCTGTGTTTCACTATATTGTAACGATTCAGGTAAAAATGTCGTTAACCATTCATATATATAGATTAAAATTGTACTGGCAATATAAGTACTTACAAATAACATAGTATATGGTTTTAATTGTCGAAATCGCTGGAGAGCAATATTGATAATTTGATGTTTACGATGCATTAAATAAAAAATATATAACAATATAACAGAGCTTAAAATAGAACTTATAATATAAATAGGATGCTCTAACTCTGTAAAATCAACATTAAATTGAGTCACTAAATAAACTAACAATAATACTAAAATATTCGTCGCAATTAGATAAATAGGAATTAACCAAAAATCTCTTTTTACTAAATTTGAACGTTGCCAATAATTGTCTGCTTCGTTATGTATTGTGTTCTGTGAAGTCTTTGAGGACATGGTTTACCATTCCTTTCAAAATTTATATCTTAAATATATCATGCCTCCAATTTATAATATATAGATGTGATTCTATTACTTTCAAAAATAATCATATCTCATTTTTAATTGCAAAAATTCTTTTTTCTTCACAACACTTCCAAATTGTAATAATACGAATTTGTTGTAATATAGAACATAATAAGGGGGGATTTAAAATGACAGTCTTAACAGTTCTACAATTAATCGTCAATGTCATCATAGTGGTATTTTTAATTGGTGGCCTCGTTTTGGGGGCGGTGCTACTATTTAAAGATAAACGACAAAAACAACATAGTGTACTCCGAAATTATCCATTATTAGCACGTATTCGTTACTTTTTTGAAAAAATTGGTCCTGAAATGCGCCAATATCTGTTTTTGGAAGATACTGAAGGGAAACCTTTTTCACGCAATGATTTCATCAATATTGTAGTGGCAGGTAAATATAATTCTCGTATGACAAGCTTTGGTACACAAGAAGATTATAAAGAAGGCTTTTACATTCAAAATACGATGTTTCCACTTCAAACTTCAGAACTTAATATCGATCAGTCATCTATGATTTCTACATTTATCTACCATATAGATAATGAACGACTTTTTAATCGCGATGAACATCGTGAAGAAACCAACATTGATCCTTATTTTTTAACTGATGACGACGCCATTGTGTTAGGTGCTCAATTAGCACACCCATTCACACTCAAACGCTTAGTAGGTCAATCTGGAATGAGTTATGGAGCTTTAGGCCAACGAGCAATAACTGCACTATCTAAAGGATTAGGTCAAGCAGGCACTTGGATGAACACTGGTGAAGGTGGCTTATCAACATATCATCTTAAAGGTGGCGGAGATATTATTTTCCAAATAGGGCCAGGACTTTTCGGTGTACGTGATGCGGAGGGTAATTTTGATGAAGAAGAATTCAAACGTTTAGCACAATCAGCTGAAGTTAAAGCTTTTGAAATTAAATTAGCCCAAGGAGCTAAAACACGTGGAGGTCATATGGCAGGCAATAAAGTAACTGAAGAAATTGCTGAAATCCGTAACGTAACACCTTGGAAAACTATTAATTCACCCAACCGCTTCACATACATTAATAATCCCAATGACTTACTAGAATGGGTTAGCAATTTGCAACAAATTGGACAAAAACCTGTAGGCTTTAAAATAGTAATAAGTAAAGTTAAAGAAGTCGAAACACTTATTCAGACAATGATTCGCACCAATCAATTTCCTGATTTTATAACAATTGACGGAGGTGAAGGTGGCACAGGTGCTACCTTCCAAGAACTGGAAGATGGTGTAGGTCTTCCGTTGTTCACAGCCTTACCAATACTATCAGGGCTATTAGAAAAGTACGATATGCGAGATCGTGTAAAAATCTTTGCTTCTGGTAAACTGATTACACCAGACAAGATTGCAATTGCGCTCGCACTTGGAGCCGATTTAGTCAATATCGCACGAGGAATGATGATTAGTGTCGGGTGTATTATGAGCCAACAATGTCATATGAATACTTGTCCTGTTGGCGTTGCTACTACAGATGAAAAAAAAGAACGGGCTTTAATCATCGAAGAAAAGAAATTCCGAGTAACCAATTATGTGACTAGTCTACATGAGGGTTTGTTTAATATTGCTGCAGCTGTTGGTGTGTCAAGCCCTACTCAAATTAGCAAAGAACATATTATTATGAAGCAACATAATGGTGACCTGCAATCCATTCACGACTACAAATTAAAGCTTATCGAACACCAATGATAACTAAAGAGGTTGCAACAATTATAAAGTTGCAACCTCTTTAGTTATTTATTAACTTATAACCACTATTTTACAATCCAGTAGTCAGTTGTTCACTTAATTTTTCAACGATTGTCACTTCATCATCTTCTAAGGGATTAAAAACAAATTTCTCTCCATCAATAAATACTGTTGGTATGCCTGTTATTCCTCGTTCAAATGCTTCTGCAGTTATAGCTAATGAACGTTCGTCTGCTGCTTTATTAAGTGCTAAGTTGAATTCATCTTCCATTTTACGTTCAATTGCACTAAAACTTGTTTTCCAACTTTCTTGTGTTTCATATAAATGATGAATTAATTGATAAGTTCTAGAAACATCCTCATAATCTAAATAAAAATTAGCGATTGTTCCTTTTAACAAACCTTGTTTTGTTTTATCAAAATGTTTAATTACATGTTTTACTTTACCTTGCTCAATTAATGGCGTTAAATAACTATCCGCTGCTTTAAAATAATTTTTACAATATGGACAAGCAAAGTTAATAAATGATTCTACTGTAACAGGTGCATTACTTTTACCTAAAGTTAAATGTTGTACGTCTGACACGATTATTCCCCCTTCTTATAATTACTACTATTGAAACATAAATTATCTCTAATTACACAAATTTAGTCTTACTACTTTACTAAGAATTCATATAAATAGCGTTTCTTAGCACAAATGCTAAAATATAAATAACACTTATTTTATTTTGGAGGTTAATATATGAAAAATTCAGTCGAACTATTAAAAACATTAACTGATGTAGATGGTATTGCAGGACATGAAATGACAGTTAAATCTTTGATGCATGATTATTTAAGTCCTATTAGTGACGAAATTGTCGAAGATAACTTAGGTGGCATTTTCGGGAAAAAGCAAGCTGTTAATGGTAGCAAGTCTTTAATGGTTGCCGGTCATTTAGATGAAATTGGCTTTGTTGTAACTAAAATCGATGAAAATGGTTACTTAAAATTCACTCCGATTGGTGGTTGGTGGAACCAAGTCATGTTATCTCAGAAAGTAACAATAACGACTGACGAAGGTAAAAAAATACGTGGTATTATTGGTTCTAAACCGCCTCATGTACTGTCTCCAGAAGAACGTAAAAAGACGGTTGATATTAAAGAAATGTTTATTGACATTGGTGTGAAAAGTAAGAAAGAAGCTGAGCAATTTGGTATTGAGCTCGGTAATATGGTAACACCATATAGTGAATTTGAAACATTAGCTAATAATAAATACTTAACAGCAAAAGCATTTGATAATCGTTATGGTTGTGCACTTGCAATTGATGTACTAGACAACTTAAAAAATGAACAAATTGATATTGATTTATACGCAGGTGCCAATGTTCAAGAAGAAGTTGGCTTACGTGGTGCAAAAGTTGCAGCTAATACGATTAAACCTGATTTAGCCATTGCAGTCGATGTTGCTGTTGCCTATGATACACCAGGGTTATCCCAACTTAGTGAAACTGCATTAGGCGAAGGTCCAGTCGTTATTATCATGGATGCGAGTAACGTTGGCCATGTTGGTTTGACTAAACATATTAAACAAATCGCTAAAAAGCATAATATTAGTATTCAATTAGATTCTACTCCTGGTGGCGGAACTGATGCTGGTAGCATACATGTAGCAAATGAAGGAATTCCAACAGTAGCTATTGGTGTCGCTTTACGTTATATGCATTCTAATGTCTCTGTTTTAAATACAGATGATTATAAAAATTCAGTAGCATTAGTAACTGAAATCGTTAAATCTTTAAATGATGACACAGTAGAACAAATCATTTGGTAATTATTTTATAGGTAAAAAGCTTGGACACTACACATGTTCCAAGCTTTTTTATCTGTGATATATTTTTAATTTTCCCTACAATTACATTAAAATTAAGAACACTACAATGCTATAACACCGTTTACTCTAATTCTCTCTTATTCCATGTTATGTACAGGAGGTTTAACCTCTTCAGGTAATGGGCTTTGATACTGATCGCGTCCTATTTCGCGATCAAATTCTTGTTCGATATCCTTTAATTTTTCTGGATGTTCTAATACATAAATCGCACTTCGAGCTAATACACGTGCTGCACGTGACATCCCTTTTTGTGCCACCGTACTTTTGCCTTGTGCAACCATTTGCCACGTATGTAACTGTGTCCCTATAGCTGCAGTTGCGGTTGTTACTTGTGCAGTTGGAACGTTCCAACTAACATCTGCCACATCTGTAGAACCATACATTATTTTTGTTGTAGGTTCATATGGATGAATGACATCACTTAAATTTTTCCCTTCAACTAAATGTTGATCTTGTAACACTCCAAAGCTCTCATACGTTTTAACAGCAGTTTGTTGCTCTTCCTCACTTAAAGTTTCCCAAAGTGCTTGTGCAAAAGTTTGTTCTTCAGATGTATAACTAATCTGTCGTTCTTTATCTAATTCATCAAATACCACTTGCTCTAAAGTTTGATTAGGTACATATTCTGAAACTGCAGATATTAGCTCTGAGGACATAGTTGTCCCAGTCATTAACGCTGCGCCTTGTGCAATTTTATCGACACGTTTATAAATTTCACGTGCATCTTCTATTTTCGGTGCCCTGATTAAATATACTACTTCAGCTTCAGCTTGCACAACATTAGGAGAGACACCTCCTGTATCCGTAATAGCATAATGAATGCGTGCATCCTGGATAAGGTGTTCACGTAAATAGTTTCCACCTACATTCATCAGTTCTACAGCATCTAATGCACTTCTACCGATATGTGGCGCACTTGCTGCATGCGCACTTTTTCCTTTAAATTTATACTTAACTTGGAAATTAGCTAGTGAGCGTAATGCCATAATTGCATTAAAAGGTGTAGGATGCCAAGTTAAAGCTAAATCTAAGTCATCAAACATCCCCGCTCTCGCTAAAAAACCTTTGCCCGATCCGCCTTCTTCAGCTGGACAACCAATTATTTTTACAGTTCCAGGAAGTTTATACTTCTCAAGATAAGCTTGTACTGCGAGTGCAGCACCGATAGCACCTGTCCCTAATAAATTATGACCACACCCATGGCCAGCTTTATTGTGCTCCACTGGTTTGTTATAGGTAATGTTTGCTACTTGACTTAATGAAGGTAATGCATCATACTCTGCTAACAATCCAATTACTGGACCTTTATTGCCAAAAGTAGCTGAAAAAGCAGTTGGAATATTGGCTATGCCCTGCTCAATATCAAAACCTTGTTGCTCTAAATAGTTACATATCTCAGCACTCGAGTCGTATTCTTCATATAATGTTTCTGGGTGATCCCATATAAAATCGCTTAGCATTTGCAACTCTTGCGCTTTATCTTCAATTATTTGTTGTACAAATAGTTCATAATCTTTCATTATTAATTCCCACCGCCTTTGTCCACTACATAATAACACGATTCTTTTCTAAAAATACAATTTTTCAGAATATTTATGTTTTTTTCATCTTAGCTTTGTTATAATTTCGAATAAGCTCAAACGTGGAGGGATTTGCAATGAAAAAGCAAAACAAACCGAAAGTTTCATTTGTACATAAAGCTTTAAACGGCGTAGAAGTCGTTGGAAATCGTTTGCCTGATCCTAGCATTTTATTTTTTCTAATGTGCGTAGGTTTGGCCGTTATAACTTGGGTAGTCTCACTCTTTCAAGTAAGTGTGAAACATCCAGGTACAGGTGATGCTGTCGCCATTAAAAGCATTATTAGTAAAGATGGCATCACAATGATTTTTAATGATGCTATACAAAATTTTTCTGAGTTCCCTGCTTTAGGTCTAGTACTGTCCGTAATGTTAGGTATAGGTATTGCTGAAAAGACAGGTTACTTTGATAAATTAATGATTCAAGTAGTACAAAAAGCACCAAAGAAATTTATCGTTCCCTGTATTATTATTATTGGTATCTTAGGTAATGCTGCTGGTGATGCTGCTCCTATTGTCTTACCACCACTGACTGCCATAGTATTTATTAAATTAGGCTATCACCCGATAGCAGGATTGGCTATGGCATATGCAGCTGCTTTAGGTGGTTTTTCAGCTAACTTTTTAATAGGTATGTCAGATGCGCTACTATACGCATTTACCAAACCAGCTACCAATATTGTATCTGATAGTATCCAAACTAATGTCGCAATGAATTGGTATTTTATCGCTGCTAGTGTCGTAGTTTTACTACCTGCTGTGTATTGGGTCACAATGAAAATAGTTATACCTCGACTTGGGACTTATGACGCCAGTGATACAGATATTACTAGCGAGGATTCTGATACAACAATTAGTCCAAAAGAAAAGCGCGCTGTATTTTGGGCGAATATTAGTTTTGTAGCTGTAATCGTCTTAATCGTTGTAACTGCAATACCTCAAAATAGTTTTTTACGTAACGCCAAAACAGGCAGCTTATTAAATGATGCCCCTATTATTAATGGCGTAGGACTACTTATTTTAATTCTCTTTTTAGTACCAGGATTAGTATATGGCATTATGACCCAAAAATTAGCGAATTCAAAAGATTTAGGCAAGATGTTAGCAGACTCTATGTCTTCCATGGGATCATTTATTGTTATTGTCTTTTTTGCCGCACAACTACTAGCATTTTTAGAATGGAGTAATTTAGGTATTATTGTTGCAGTTAAAGGTGCAGCATTACTCCAAGGACAAAATGGTATTGTGCTTATTATAGGTATTATTTTGCTGAGCTCAATTATAAATTTACTTATAGGCAGTGCTTCAGCTAAATGGGGTATTTTAGCACCTATTTTTATACCGATGTTAGTGCTTGTAGGATTTCATCCAGCATTTACGCAAATGTTATATCGCATAGGTGATTCTATTACTAATCCTATAACACCAATGATGCCTTACTTACCATTACTTTTGTCTTACGCACAAAAATATGATCCGAAAATGAAACTGGGTTCTTTACTCTCTAGTTTAATGCCCTATTCAATCGTATTAGGCATTGTGTGGCCACTCTTCATGATAGTATGGTTCTTATTAGGCTGGCCATTAGGTCCTGGGGGGCCTATCTTCAGCAAATAAAATGACATTACTATTTCAGTCAATTTTTGACAATTAAATTGCCACAAATATATTTGAATCGTGTATGATAGGGTAAATAAAAAAAACACGACTTAACAATATACACCTAGGAGGCAAATATGAAACGCATAGGTTTAATCGATATTGGATCAAATACCATTCGCTTAGTGATATTTGAATTCGATAAAAAGACTGGTTTAGATGAAGTACTTAATATAAAAACACCTGCACGTTTAAGTCAGTATTTGACTAATGATTTAACGATGACACAAGAAGGTATTGAAGTATTAACTACAACTTTGAGTAGTTTTAAACGTGTCTCAGATAAATTTGCAACAGACGAACTACACCCTATTGCTACAGCAGCAATTAGACAATCGACTAATCGAGATGACATTATCAAACATATTAAACAACAACTTAATATAACAATGCGTATTATCCCTGAAGAGAGTGAAGCTTTTTATGGTTATTATGCAATCACACATACGACAAATATTTCAGATGGTATCTCTGTCGATATCGGTGGCGGTTCTACAGAAGTAACATTATTTAAAGATAAACAGCTAAAAGCTGCCCACAGTTTCCCATTTGGTGTAGTGACGTTGACTAAAAAATTTTTCAGTGACAAACCGCACAATGATAAACATGCTATAAAAGATATGGAAAAGTTTCTAATTAAGCAATTTAGTCAATTAGACTGGCTTAATGATGCTCAAGTAGCTCTTGTAGGTGTTGGTGGGTCTGCACGTAATGTCGCGCGTATTCATCAATCTGCACACGACTACCCTATAGGGGGTGTCCACAACTATTCTATGAGTGCTAAAGATGTTGAAGAGGTATTTTCGCTAATCAAAAAATCATCACGCGATGAATTAAAAGATGTAGATGGTTTGAGTGGTGACCGAATAGATATCATTTTACCGGCTGTTGCAGTATTTAAAAATTTATTCACTAAAATCAATGCCACCCAATTTACTTTTTCACGTAAAGGGTTACGTGAAGGCTATGTGATGCATTTAATTAGCGAGCAATTTCCTGATCAGTTCAACAAAGAAAATATTCGCCAAGATGCGCTATATCATTTAGCTAATGAATATAAAATAGAAGAAAAAAGTGCAAAACAGCGTGTTAAGCTTGCCTTATCTTTACTCAATCAATTGATAGAAACAAAACATTTAGACATTAGTAAGACAGATAAACGATTATTTGCGGAAGGATCTTATTTGTATTATTTAGGGAGCTTTATAAATGCTGATTCAAGTTCTCCACATACCTATTATATTATTGCTAATTCTATGATTGAAGGTTTTACACATCAAGAACGTGTCAAACTTGCTTTACTTGCAAGTTTCAAGAACAAATCATTAATGAAATTTTACAGTCACGAAACAAAATGGCTAGTACAAGACGAATTAGATACTATCCAGTCGTTAGGTGGCATCATCAAATTTATTAACGCATTGAATATCTCTCAAACAAATGTTGTCGATCGTATTTATCTAAAGAAAGAAAAAGGCGATTACACACTTTACGTATTTTATGAGGGAGAACCTGTTGCTGAAGAATATCAAGCTAATCGACAAAAGAAGCATATCGAAAAGATATTAAAGGACAAACTTTCTATTAACTTTACACGCGCTTAATATTTATATGATAAGTTAAAATAAGATTATTATGCAATTTAGACTATAACGAGGTGTAGCGAGTATTATGCAAAATTATTTAAGATCCAAAGATTTGAATTTACCACAATATTATAATAATAGAGAGCTAAGTTGGTTGGATTTTAACTTTCGTGTTTTGCAAGAAGCAGAAGATAAAAATAACCCTCTGTTAGAGCAACTCAATTTTATATCAATTTTCAGTTCTAATTTAGACGAATTCTTTATGGTTCGTGTAGCTGGTTTACAAGATCAATATAAGATGGGGTACGATAAGCCTGAAAACAAAGCCCAATTAACGCCAAAACAACAACTTGAACAAATTAAAATTAAAAATAAACACTACGTCAATTTACAATATAAACGCTATAATGAATTAGTTGATGAATTAAAACAATACAAAGTCGAAATTGTTGAGCCTGAATGTTTAAACGATGATTTGTTAGCTGACTTAGAACAAGAGTTCAAATTAAGCATCTTACCCACATTAACACCTTTAGGTATTGATGCCTATCATCCATTTCCAAAATTAAATAATAAAAGTTTAAATATTTTTGTTGATATCGATACTGAAGATGCTATTAATTCAGCCATTGTGCAAATACCATCTTTAATACCTAGATTCACCACTTTAAATGATGGTGATAAACAGTATGTAGTTATGATTGAAGACATAATAACGTACTTTATAAATTACCTCTTCACTGGTTTTGAAGTATTAAACACCTTTACTTTTAGAATTACTCGAAATGCAGACTTAACTATTCACGAAGATGGTGCTGAAGATTTATTAATCGAAATTGAACGTTTCTTAAAAGAACGTAAAAGTGGTTCGTCTGTACGTCTTGAAGTAGATGGAAGAACAACTACTTACGAAGATATTCAATGGTTAATAAATCAATTGGAAGTAGACGATGATCATATTTACTTTGTTGATGGACCATTAGATTTAACTTTGTTATTTGGTTTAGTAGATCACTTATCAAATAAACTAAAACATTTAAAATATCCAAAATATTCACCTCAAATACCACAATCATTAGGAAACAATGATATTTTTGAATTATCGTTAAAACGTGATATCTTTTTCCATCATCCGTATGAAACATTTGAGCCGATTGTAGATTTTGTACGCAAAGCGGCAAACGATCCAAATACCATAGCAATCAAACAAACACTCTATAGAGTTAGTAAAGATTCTCCTATAATTCAAAGCTTAAAAGATGCTGCAGAAAAAGGAAAACAAGTGACTGTGTTAGTCGAATTAAAAGCACGTTTCGATGAAGAAAACAATGTACATTGGGCACGTGAATTAGAAGATGCAGGCTGTCACGTAATTTATGGTATGACTTATTTAAAAACCCATAGTAAGATTTCCCTTGTCGTTAAGCGTATCGGCAATGAGTTAACTTCCTTTGTCCATCTTGGCACAGGTAATTATAATGATAAAACAGCAAAAATATATACAGATATGGGTCTTATTACTACTGACAATGCTATCGTTGAAGATGGTATTAATTTCTTTAATTATTTAAGTGGTTACTCAATCAAACCTAAATATAATAAATTGATTGTAGCTCCTTATGATATTCGCGATGAATTTATTGCGCGTATCGATAATGAAATTATACAACATAAACAATATGGCAACGGTAAAATCATGATGAAAATGAACTCATTAACTGATAAAGATATTATCTTAAAATTATTTGAAGCTTCTCGTGCCGGTGTTACTGTCAAGCTCATCATTAGAGGAATTTGTTGCTTGAAACCTGGAATCCCTGGTATAAGTGACAATATTGAAGTCGTAAGTATTGTCGGCCGTTTCTTAGAACACTCACGTATTTACTATTTCCATAATAATGGCGAGGACAATATCTATCTATCATCAGCGGATGCCATGACTCGAAATATGATAAAACGCGTAGAAATCCTTTTCCCTGTAGAAGATAAAGAGATTAGCCAACGTTTAATAAATTATTTAAATTTACAGTTATCAGATAATCAAAAAGGTCGTTATCAAGATGCAGCCGGCAATTATCACTACATTCAAAATAATTTGTCACCATTAAACTCTCAAGCGTACTTAATGCAAGAAGCAATAGAATATGGCAACTCATTAACAGCTTTCAAAACGCAAAACTATGCCACACCAGTCACATCTAAACGTGGATGGTTTTCAAAATTTAAAAATAGCTTTAAAAGATAAATAATATAAATATTAAAGAGTTAACTCTCACTTACATAAAGTGTGGTTGACTCTTTTTTTGGCACATCTTCTCGTCCACTAAGCACTGTCACTTTTGATATAATAAAATTACTATCAAGCTTAGTAACGGAGGTTAATATATGACTATTTATTCCAATCTTGTAACACACTATCCAGAACTCCAATCTTTAAAAGATTATAGACCTATATTGTGGCTAAATCCGAACTACGGAATGACGACACCACAGCAATTTTCACTTAGTGATATAGAAGCGGCACAACAACGATTACGCCGTTTCAGCTCATATATTCAAACAGTATTTCCAGAAACAAGCGAAGCTGATGGTTTAATTGAATCCCCATTAATGGAAATTCCTAATATGCAAAGCGCGCTTGAACATCACTTTCACACTGCTATTCCGGGTTCATTATTTTTAAAATGTGATCACGCATTACCTATTTCAGGTTCAATTAAAGCGCGCGGTGGAATTTACGAAGTATTAAAATTTGCGGAAACAATTGCTCAACAAAAAGGTGGCCTGTCGTTAGAAGATGATTATAGTATTTTATCTTCCCCCTATTATCAACAGTTATTCTCACAATACACCATAGCAGTAGGATCTACAGGTAACTTAGGCCTTAGTATTGGCATTATGAGTGCAAAATTAGGCTTCAATGTCAATGTGCACATGTCTAATGAAGCGCGTGAATGGAAAAAAGCGCGTTTACGTTCTCTGGGAGTTAATGTTATTGAACATACATCAGACTATCAGGTAGCTGTTGCAAACGGACGCAAAGCTGCTGCTGATGATCCTACATGCCATTTCGTTGATGATGAAGGTTCTACAGATTTATTTTTGGGATATAGTGTAGCTGCACTACGTTTAAAGACTCAACTAGATGCACAAAATATTAAGGTAGATGCAACACATCCATTGTTCGTTTATCTTCCTTGTGGTGTAGGTGGTGGTCCTGGAGGTGTTGCTTATGGCCTCAAAACTGTTTTTGGTGAGCATGTTCATTGTTTATTTGCAGAACCAACTCACGCACCTTGTATGACATTAGGTATGATAACAAAACTTCATGATCAAATTGTCGTTACCGATATAGGCATCGATGGTAAAACGTCGGCTGATGGTTTAGCAGTCTCGCGTCCTTCTAAACTCGTTGGTGAAGTCATGATGCCAATATTATTAGGATGTGCTACCGTTACAGATGACATGATGTACAAATATTTATACTTATTAAATAAAAATGAACACATTCAAGTCGAACCTTCTGCAACTGCTGGTTTTGCAGGTATAATTCCAACTTTACAACAATCACAACAATTTAACTTTGAAAATGCTACACATATAGTTTGGTCTACGGGTGGTAATATGGTCCCTACAACTGATATGTCTGAGTATATTCAACATGGTGCTAACTTAATGTCACATTAAATATAAGTTTTAACTTATCAAAAACTGTATGAACAATTTGTTTAAAGTTCAAATGTGATGGAGATATTTACTGTTACTTACAGAATTTCTTCATCACTTTTTTAATTCAATAAATATTCAGAATATTTATTGAATTAAAAACATAGATATGTTAAAGTTTAACTTATCATTTAATCCTTTACTTCGGTAGAGAACAAAAGTAAATCGCAAAGGATGGTATTATGACAAATGCAACAACTTTAATCAGAAATAAAGAAAAAGAACTCGCATTTCTAAAACATTTTGAACAAGCAGATTATCAACTTGTGGACTTCAGTTTTATAGAATCATTAACGTGGCCTACATTAACACAAGATGATTTACAACAAATGACTGAACGAAGTTTTTGGCAACATAACCATCAGATTTTTGCGTTACGTAACGACTTTACAGATCAATTATTACGTTATTATAGCAATTATCCATCACCTAATAATAAAGTGGCATATTCTGGTCCTATTATTCGCGATAATATTGTTAATACACAATTAGGTATTGAACATTACAACCCTACTATTAATGATATGCAAAATGATTTTATAACCTTTTATGATTTTATTAAATCAACTTTACAAGATGATATTGAATTCGTCATTCTAGGTCACTATCAGTTAATAGATTTACTCTTAGCAGACAAAGAACAAAACGCTCAAATTTTGAAGTTAATACAAGAACGCAACATTTCTGAATTATCTCAGCAGTTAGGTACAGCACATCCAATCGTTCAATTATTAATGACAAAAACTACAGACCAACTTAAACTATTAACACAACTTTACACAGTAGATCATAGTACGATTCAAGCATTAACACGTTGGGAACAATTTTTTAAATCATTAGGTGTTACTGATATTCACCTAGATATCACACCTCAACCACCTCGTTCATATTATAAGGGCGCATTTATGACATGCACATTGCAACATAACAAAGCGCAACAATTGACCGGTGGTTATTATACAGGCGAATTAGAAGGTTTTGGATTAGGGTTTATTCTTTAAATTAAAGGAGAGAATATTATGCTTACCGTTGCACTCGCAAAAGGAAGATTATTAAAAAGTTTTATAAGTTATTTAGCAAATAAAAATGAACAAGCTATCGTGAATGCTTTAGAAAACCGTGAACGCCAATTATTAATTACGGTCAACGACATTCAATTTGTGTTAGTTAAAGGTAGCGATGTCCCTATTTATGTAGAACAAGGCGTTGCTGATGTAGGAATTGTAGGTAGCGATATTTTAGAAGAAGGCAATTACACTATTAATAATTTATTAGATTTACCATTTGGTGAATGTCACTTTTCATTAGCTGCTAAACCCGAAACAACTGAGTTTACTAAAGTCGCAACTTCTTATATGCAAACTGCACGTCAATATTTTGAAGCTCAAGGTATGGATGTAGAATTAGTTAAACTGTCTGGATCGATAGAACTTGCCTGTCTTGTTGATATGGTAGACGGTATTGTAGATATTGTGCAAACTGGTACTACATTAAAATCAAATGGACTTGTTGAAAAAGAGACTATTAAACCTATCAATGCCAAACTTATTACTAATAAACAAGCCTACTTTAAAAAATCAACAGAAATCGAAGGCTTAATCAAACGATTGGAGGTATCAGTCATTGATCTTAAATAAAGAAACATTTTTTAATACTTTATCAGAAACCGCTTCTTTGAATGAAGATTTATATTCGATAGTTAAAGACATTTGTGACAATGTCAAAAAACATGGCGACCGTGCTTTACTGCAATATAATAAACAATTTGATCATGTCGATAATCCAGAGCTCAAAATATCTAATGCAGAGATTGAGGCTGCCTATGCACGCATAGATGAGGATTTAAAGCGTGCTTTACAACAAAGTCATCAGCGCATCGAAGCATTCCAACAATCTATTAAATGGGAAGAACGTAAAGGCCAAGATGAATGTTATGAATTGTATCATCCTTTAGAGAGTGTTGGTATTTATGTACCGGGAGGCAAAGCAAGTTATCCATCTACTGTTTTAATGACAGCAACTTTAGCCAAAGTCGCTGGAGTCAAAAACATTGTAGTTGTTACACCTCCACAACAAGAAGGTATCCCTGATGTTGTTCTTGCTGCTTGTTATATTACTGGTGTAACTTCAGTATATCAAGCAGGAGGTGCGCAAAGTATCGCTGCTTTAACTTATGGTACAGCAACTATACCTCAAGTTGATAAAATTGTTGGTCCCGGAAATCAATTCGTAGCGTATGCTAAAAAATACTTATTCGGTAATGTTGGTATCGATCAAATTGCTGGTCCAAGTGAAATTGCCCTTATCATCGATGACACAGCAGATTTAGATGCAGTCACTTACGATGTCTTTGCACAAGCGGAACATGATGAATTAGCACGTACATTTGTTATTAGTGAAGATATTTCATTGTTGAAAAGACTAGAAGATAAAATCCAAGCGACACTTACTCAAATTGAACGCCAAGATATTGTTAAAGCAAGCTTAACGCAAAACCATTATTTAGTTGTGGCAAACGATTTTACTGAGGCATGCGATATCATGAATACAATTGCACCTGAACACGCTTCTATTCAAACACAAAATCCAGAAGAGTACTTACACCATGTTCGCTCTGTTGGCGCATTATTCTTAGGCCACTATTCACCTGAAGTGATTGGTGATTATGTGGCTGGACCGAGTCATGTCTTGCCAACAAATCAAAATGCTCGTTTCACTAATGGATTATCGGTCAATGATTTTTTAACACGCCATTCCGTAATCAACCTATCGCAAAAGACATTTAATGATATACAACAAAGTGCAAAAACAATTGCACATACGGAACAGCTTTATAATCATGAACAATCTATTACTATTCGTACATCAAAGGAGTATGACAATGATTAGAATAAACAAAAATGAAAGTCCACTACGGCCGTTATCTGAAAGTCAACTGGCGACTATTATTAATGATTCTGCTTTTAACTTTTATCCTGATGCAGAATATGAACAATTCAAACGAGCTTATGCCGATTTTTATCACTTCCAAGCTGAACAAATTATCGCTGGTAATGGGTCAGATGAATTGATTCAAAAACTTATGCTAATTATGCCTGACGGGCCAGTGTTAACACTTAATCCAGACTTTTTTATGTACCAGGCATATGCTGCCCAAGTCAAACGCCCTATTCATTTTGTTGAAGCACAAGCTAATCTAACATTCGACTTAGACACAATCTTACAACGAATAGAAGAAGTACGACCTGCATTTTTTATTATGAGCAATCCGCACAACCCAACAGGTAAACAATACGATTCGGTATTTTTACAAGCTATTGCTGATAAAATGTATGCTATAGGTGGCTACTTTGTGATTGATGAAGCGTATCTGGATTTTGGCACTGCCTATAGCTTTGAGAAAGTAGATCATGTATTACAAATGCGTACACTATCAAAAGCATTTGGTTTGGCTGGCTTGCGCTTAGGCGTATTGATTAGTACAGCTTCAACGATTGCTAAAATCAAACAAATCGAACATCCATATCCATTAAATACAGTTACACTAAAAATAGCATTATATATGTTTGAACGCCCTGAGCAAACAAAACAGTTTATTAATCATCAACGCTATTTGGCACAACGGTTACGTGATATGTTAAATCAAGAAGTTTCACATTTGATGACTATTTTCTCATCTGCGACAAACTTTGTGTTAACACAAGGAGAAGCAGCTGAATCATTAGGACAATATATTTACCAACACGGTTTTTTACCACGTTTCTACGACGAAACTATAATGCAAGACTATGTACGCTATTCCATTGCTACAGATGAGCAATTAAATACTTTAGCGCAACTTATCAAAGACTGGAGGCAAGACTATGAACTATCAAAAAACGCGTAATACAGCTGAAACAAAATTAGAAATCACATTATCAGATGATAATGCACCTAGTAATATCAAAACAGGTGTTGGTTTTCTAGATCATATGCTGACTTTATTTTCATTTCACAGCAAACTTACGCTGAATATAGAAGCAAATGGTGATATTGAAGTAGATGATCACCATGTTACTGAAGACATCGGTATTGTACTCGGTCAATTGCTATTAGAAATGGTCAAAGACAAAACTACATTCCAACGTTATGCTGCGAGCTACGTGCCAATGGACGAAACACTTGCACGTACCGTAATTGATATTAGTGGTCGCCCTTATTTATCTTTTAATGCAACTTTAAGCAAGGAAAAAGTAGGCACTTTTGACACTGAGCTTGTAGAAGAGTTCTTTCGAGCATTTGTCATAAATGCTCGATTAACGACGCATATTGATTTAATTAGAGGTGGGAACACTCACCATGAAATTGAAGCAATTTTCAAATCATTTGCACGTGCATTAAAATCAGCACTGACAGCGAATGATTACCAAGGCATCCCGTCATCCAAGGGCGTGATTGAATGATCGCAATTATTGACTATGGCTTAGGCAATATCAAAAATATCCAACGTGGAGTTGAACATTTGGGTTACAATTCAATACTTACTGATCAACCTTCTGAAATTAGTCAAGCCGATGCGATTATTTTACCAGGCGTAGGTCATTTTCGAGATGCCATGCAAGCTATAGCATCTCGAAATTTAATAACTACATTACAACAAATTACTAATATTCCAGTTATTGGTATTTGCTTAGGTATGCAATTAATGTATGAGCATAGCGCTGAAGGTGATGTTGATGGTTTGAAATTAATTCCCGGTATAGTGACACCAATTAAGACCACCTACCCTGTACCACATTTGGGCTGGAATAACTTAAGTAGCTCTATACCTACATTAAATAAAGATGTTTATTTTGTGCACTCTTATCAAGCGGAGATGTCACCCTATGTAGTTGCATATGCTGATTACGGCACCCTAATACCTGCAATTGTTCAATATAAAAATTTTACCGGTATACAATTCCATCCTGAAAAAAGTGGTATGTATGGCCTTTCAATTTTAAACCAAGCACTTCAAGGAGGATTTTCAAATGATCAAACTTTGGCCAGCAATTGATTTAATCAATGCAACAAGCGTCAGACTAACAGAAGGTAAATATGATTCTGAGGAAAAAATGGCCAAAAGTGCCGAAGAAAGTATTAAGTTTTATAGTCAATTTGACTGTGTAGACCGTATTCATATTGTTGATTTAATTGGTGCTAAAGCACAATCAGCAATTGAACATGACTATATTCATACTTTAAGACAATTAACTGAAAAACCTATGGAAGTAGGCGGTGGCATCCGTACTGTAGATACAATTAACACATATTTTAATGATGGTATTGATTTTTGTATTGTGGGGACAAAGGCTATTCAAGATGTTGAATGGCTAATTGAAATAACACATACTTTCCCAGATCGTATTTGCCTTTCCATCGATGCTTATAAACAAGCTATTAAGATTAATGGTTGGGAACAAGATGCACAACTGGACCTTTTTGAATTTTTGGAACAAATCAATGACTTGCCATTAGCAGGTATTATCTATACTGACATTTCCAAAGATGGACGAATGGCAGGACCAAATTTTGAAATAACAGGAAAGCTTGCCAGTCAAACTAACATACCTGTTATTGCATCGGGAGGCATTAGAAATCAAGATGACTTAACACAATTAGAACAGTTAGGCGTCGATGCTGCCATTGTAGGAAAAGCCGCACACAAACCAGAATTTTGGGAGGGCTTAAAATGATAAAAAAAAGAATCATTCCTTGTTTAGATGTTAAAGATGGACGTGTTGTAAAAGGTATTCAATTTAAAGGCTTACGCGATATTGGTAACCCTGTAGATTATGCACTCTATTATAATGATCAAGGTGCTGATGAATTAGTCTTTTTAGATATTTCACGAACAGAAGCAGGACATGATTTAGTATTAGATGTCATCCAAGAGACAGCCGCCAAACTTTTCATACCATTAACTGTTGGTGGTGGCATATCAACATTAGATGACATTTCTCAATTACTTAATCATGGTGCTGACAAAGTATCTCTAAATTCTAGTGCTTTAAAAAACCCACAATTTATCAAAGAAGCGAGTAATAAATTTGGTAGCCAATGTATTTGTATAGCGATTGATAGTAACTATGACTCTGAACTCGAAGACTATTATTGCTACACACATGGTGGTAAACAGCGCACTAACAAACGTGTATATGATTGGGTGCAAGAAGTTGAAGCTTTAGGTGCAGGAGAGTTATTGATTACAAGTATGACACATGACGGTATGAAACAAGGCTTTGATGTCACACATTTACATGAAATTGAACAACGCGTTAACATTCCAATTATCGCCTCAGGTGGTGGCGGCAAACCGAGTCATTTTGTTGATTTATTTAAACAAACAGATGTCTCTGCAGGGTTAGCTGCGAGTATATTACATGATAAAGAAACTACCGTAGATGAGATTAAAACATGTATGTCAGAAGGAGGTATTCCAGTACGATGACCCAACAACCAGATTTTAGTAAAGGGTTACTCCCAGTAATTTTACAAGATAGCACTACTAAGCAAGTATTAATGTTAGGTTATATGGATAAAGCTGCTTATGATAAAACCATCGCTGATCAAATTGTCTGTTTCTATTCACGTTCTAAAGAACGTTTATGGGTTAAAGGCGAAACATCTGGCCATACTCAAGAGGTTGTTTCAATGCATTTAGATTGTGATCAAGATACTTTATTAATTGAAGTCAAACCTAATGGACCAACTTGTCATACAGGCAGCCAAAGTTGTTTCAATACTACAGTACCATTTTATGTACAAAACCTAGCAGAAACAATTGTCGACAGTTTAAACTCTACTAAAAACAATTCATATACTAAATATTTATTAGCAGAAGGACTAGAAAAAATCACGAAAAAGTTTGGTGAAGAAGCATTTGAAGTAGTTATTGGTAGTATGAAACAAGATAAAAATGAAGTAACCAACGAAACTGCTGACTTACTTTATCATTTATTTGTCTTGTTGCAAGCTTTAGATATCGACTTTGCATCTGTGGAACAAGTACTTGCAGAACGCCATAAAAAGTCCAACAACTTTAAAGGAGAGCGTTCTGATATAGACAATTGGTAAGTTCAAGGGAGTGGGACAGAAATCTGATTTTGGAAAAATGATTTCGTCGTCCCACCCCGGCAAGGATGACTAGCTTTGAAACAAGCTTGGTTCGAAGCGCATTTTCAAAGCTAGTCAGCTACTGCCTATATGAAAAGAGACTAGAACAAAGCAATGATGTTCTAGCCTCCATAACGTAAACAAATCCTTTGAATTAATTTGCGAAGGGTTTGTTTATTTTCTACTTATATAGTTTTGTCAAAATAATAGTGCTTTTTCGTATATTTACTTAGTAGGAGATAATGTCGACCTATCAAATCATCTGGTACATATAACCTATATCCTGTTGGCAGTATTTATGCCGACTCCTGTGGGTAAAGCACTAGCCGAAGACTACAGGCTGAGGCAGTGCCCACGGAAAGCGTGCATAAAAACTGCCAATATAGCAAACAGTCAGCTACTGCCCATATGAAAAGAGGTTGGGACGAATCAGTATTCTCCCAGCCTCTTTTTTTCTTATGCCATCTAATTAAACCGGACGTACTGTCACTTCATTGACATTAACATGTGCTGGTTGTAATAAAGCATAGACTGCTGCTTCCGCAATGTCGTTAGCTTCTAATTTTTTACGTCCGCCCCAGTCTGTATCACTGCTTAACGGTGTGTCTACCATGCCTGGTGAGATACTCGTAACTCTTACACCAGTTTTCGCTAATTCTTTTTCTAACCCTTGTGTAATAGTATGCACTGCTGCTTTTGTCGCACTATATAATGTACTTTGTTTTGTAACTTCAAAGCCAGAAATAGATGCAATATTTATAATGTGACCAGAAGATTGTGCTAAAAATTCTGGTATTACGGCATTAATACCATACAATGTCCCTTTAATATTAACATCTATCATTGTATCCCATGCGTCCACATTGCCCTCAGTTACACTTGAGGATAACATTTGTCCCGCACTATTAACTAAAACATCAATTTGACCAAAAGTTTGTTTTGTAAATTCAATAAGCCCGTTGACAGACGCATTTGATGTAACATCAGTTACATGTGTTTCTACATTTACATCATATTGCGTTGTAATTTCTGTTTCTACGTTTTTAAGACGTGTTTCGTTTCTTCCTGCTAATACGAGATTGATCTTATGGCTAGCAAATGATTTAGCTATTGCTGCTCCAATACCACTACTTGCACCCGTAACGACTGCCACTTTATTCGCTAATTCTGTCATAAAATTCTTACCTCCATCTGTTTTACTTTTTACTACGTTCACTTTATCATATTCTATAAAGAGACTTTACTGTTATGCTTTAGTGAGCCAATTACTACCGATAAATACATGCAAAAGTTTATTTGGTAGTATAAACTAGAATGTAATCATAATATTTTAGGGGGATTAATGATGACTTTCGATACACGACTAGACGCATTACGTCAACAAAAGGATCGTACAAGTTTTAGCTTTAAGTTTGCAGAGCTCTTTTCAGCAGAAGAATGGATTGACTTAGACTTAAATCATCGTAAATACCTTGAACGAGAATTTCGTCGCTACATTAATAACCATGATCATTTACGTATCCCATATGTTAGCGAAGACAACATACGTATGCGCATGTACAATTTAGAGTATGACTATAACGAGGTTAAAACCAATTTCAAAGCATATATTTAGCAATATAAAAAGCCAAGCTATCCTTTTCACTTATGAGGATACTTGGCTTTTCATTTAATTATGAAGCTGACAATAGTACTTTGCCATAGTTATACAACTTTTCAGCGTCCACATAGCAAATATAATCAATGCTCCGATAACCGTCTTTCAAATCACTTATCATGCCTTGGTTAACACCGGTATGTTTATATATGTCATAGCTACTTTCATTTGAAAAGATTACACTTTCAATAACTGCTCTCATAATTTATCACTCCAACTTATAATTTACTTTTTGAGTTTGTCTTTACACTTTTTATCTTACACAGTTCTGTATTAAATTAAAAGAATTTGTGATTAACTTCACAAAATAGTCATTTTTATTATTCCTAATGGACAATTTTTATATAGTAAAAATGACGCAGTATGAACCATCAAAAAAGTTTTCACACTACGTCATCTTTATTTTGTTACTTATACAACAACTCTATTTTATGACTATCATTACACGCGGAAAGTATTAATTTTTATAACCAAAATCTGGAATATTTTCCCAACGTTTTTTGAAATAATATGCTACCGATTTCGGACGACGTTCACGAGTGAAGATACCTTTCTTATTACCTTGTACACGGATTAAGCCAGCACTAGTTTCAAAATCAGCAAAATTCCATGTTTGCTCACCAATAAAGTTTGGATATTGGTCCACTACTTCGTGATTAGCTTCATAATAACGGACTTGATACTCTTCAGTAAACAACTCATCTGTAACAGTATGCAGTCCCGCTAAAGTATCTGCACCATATTCTGTGAACATAATAGGCTTATTAGGTTGAGCTTCTCCCCATGCGTCCAGTTCTTGTTGTAAAGCTATTTTGGCAGCTTCAAGGTCACCTGTTTGTGTGTACCAACCATAATATCTATTGAGACATAAGACATCTACTAAATCTTGAACTTGGCAGACGTCTGGTTGTGATGTCAGTATTGTAACTATAGTTACAGGACGATTTTGCGGATCTTGTTCACGTGCCAAGTTAATAAGTGGTTCGAAATATTCTTTTGCACCTTTTTCATTTGATGCTGGTTCGTTAGCAATTGACCACATTACAACACAAGCATGGTTTTTATCACGTGCAATTAATTCCTCAATCACCGCTTCATGGGCTTCTTTAGTAGCTATTTCTTTAAATGTATCTCTATTCGTGCCACCATTTAATACCATATCAAAGTTCAGATGAACACCTACTGCTGTTGTCTCATCAATAACAACAATGCCTTGTTCATCAGCTAAACGCATCATTTCTTCAGAATATGGATAATGCGAAGTACGGAATGAATTACCACCAATCCATTTAATCAAATTAAAATCTAACACATTCGCTGGTTCATTTAACCCACGTCCACTATAATATGTGTCTTCATGTTTACCAAAGCCTTTAAAATAAAAGGGTTTGTCATTAATTAAAAATTGGCCATTAGCAACTTTAACTGAACGAATTCCAAAAGGTTCTCTATAAGTATCTACGACTGTTCCATTATTAATAATTGAAACATCGAGCTGGTACAAGTATGCATTTAATGGTTGCCATAATGTAGGATTATCAATGTTAATTGTTCCTTTAGCATCAGTACTTTCACCTACAACCTGCTGTTGTTCGTCTAATACTTGCACATGCACCTCTGCTTGTTTATTTACCGACACATCATAATTGACTTTTGCGTGTGTTTCTAATACTTCAGGCACAATTGCAATGTCTTGAATATAAGTTTGAGGTGTTGTATAAATTTTTACAGGTCTATGTAAACCTGCATAGTTAAAGAAATCAAAGTTAGGATCATTCTTTTTAATGGTCGTATTATTTGGACCTTCTTGCTCATAATACTTGCCTACTGGTAATGTAGTTTCGTCTAATATATTATTTACGCATACAGTTAATCGATGTTCACCAATAGCATCTTGTGTATCTAGTTCCACTTCGAATGGTAAAAATCCTCCAGTATGTGTAGTAACTATGTTGCCATCAATATACACTGTTGCTTTATGTGTTGCCGAGCCAAAACGTAAGACACAACGTTGACCTTCTAAAACTTTAGGAATAGTAAATTGACGTTCATACCACACATTTCCTACGTGATTACGTATTTCCGTTGTTACACCTTGATCATTGTATGAACCGGGTACAGCCATTACTTTATCTGTATTTAATGGTTGAGAGACATCAATATTGTCATGATCATGTTCTAGTTTAAAACTCCAAACACCATTTAAATCTAACGTCGTTCTTGTTTCATTTGTAATTGGATATAGCATAATAATATGCCCCTTTCGATTGATTATAGTTCTTCACGTAATGCTAATTCTTTTACAATTTGATTATGTCGCTTATCTGTTAATGGATAGAAAATTAAAAATATGAATAATCCTAGAATCGTTATGATTAAAGGAAAACCGAAGAAAACAAATTTCATGCCAACTATTGTACTTGCTGTTTGTTCCACATTTGATTTAAAACCTACCATAGCAAGTGCTAAACCAGGTAAGAAACCAGCTAAAGCTTGAGATAACTTTCTAGTAAAGCTATAACTAGAATAAATAATACCTTCAGAACGCAATCCATTTTGCCATTGTCCGTATTCCACAACATCTGCAATAAATGCCCATGATACAGTTGTTGGAATAACTAAAAACATGGAACCTAATGTATTTACAATTAAAAATGGAATTACTTCTCCACCGAATAATGTAAAATTCAATAACTCACAAATTGAAAAACCAGCCGTTCCTATTATAGCTGTCATTTTTTTACCGACACGCTTACTTATATACGTTGTGAGAATTACAGCCGGTATAACGACAATTACATTTAATGTACTTACAACGCCCACTAATCCTTCTTGACCCAGTACATAGTCAAAATAGAATAATTGAACATTTAGTTTTAAAAATTGAGCAGTTATTGTCAATAACGTATAAATTACTAAAACAATAAATGGTACATTTTTAAATAATGATAAAAAAGCTTTTTTACCTAAACCTTTAACATCAGGTCGTTCTACAACATGTCGCTCTTTTACTCCTTTATAACAAATCACATGGAATACCATTCCAAATATTGCTAACACTGCGACTGCAATAGGATAACCCACCGCTTCATTCGGGAATAAACTAACTATTGGTATAACTGACACACCTGCTAAAAACAAAGCACCTTGAGAGCCCATATTTCTAAAAACTGAGAGTTGCGTTCGATCATCGGCATTTAAAGTCATTGATGCTGATAATGAACCATATGGAATATTAACTACTGAATAAGCAGCATTAAATGCCATATAAGCTGCAAATGCCCAAATGATTTTTCCTGTTTCACTAAAATTAGGTGTTAAAAAAGTGACAACAGTCATTATTGCTAACGGCAGTGAGCCATATATAATAAATGGTCTGAATTTCCCCTTTTTACTATAATTTTTTTGATTATCTATATAACTTCCTACACCAACGTCTACAAATGCATCAAAGATTTTTGATACTAAGAAGACTAAACCAGCGTAGACACTTGAAATTCCTAAGACATCAGTTAAAAATTTTAGTAAGTAAATCTGCCCCATATCAAACATCATGCCGTTACCTAAATCACCAAAACCGTATGATATTTTTTCTTTCATCTTCAGTTTAGGTTCTTGAATGGCTTTAAATGTTTTTAATTTCTTATTTGCCGGCTTTAATTTCGTTACAACCATAATTTCACCCCTTTGTAAAAACACGCATAATAGCTACCACCCTGAATGTAAGCGTTTTCTTATGTAGTTAAATTTTTTTCCTCCTTTGCATATATTCATTGCTTCTTTTATTCGCTTACTAATGCTTATTATATTTTTATATAGAAAACAGTCAACAATATATAACAACGTTGTTATATATTACTGAACTCTTAATTTTGTGTTTTAAATAGAGTGAAAGTTGTAATTTCGGGCTTTCTCTGACATTGGATACTTGTATTATTATACTTAGCAATAACATGTGTGACGTAGCTTTTTTAATAGTTAAGTTAGAGCTAAACTTCTTATATTTGCATGTAAAAATTATTATATTTACATTTTCATTATAAATTTTACATAAGTAGTTACTCTTATTTTAAACATTCATAAAAACATAGGTTTCATGCAAATTTTAGATTACTGATTACGATATTTTAAAGGAGTAACTTTGTAATATTCTTTAAATTTTTGAGTGAAATAACTCGTCTGTTGATAACCAACAGCTTGTGCGATTTGTGTTACAGTCATATCTGTCCTATTAAGTAACGATTTAGCTTTTTTTAATCGTAATTCCGTTATAAATTGAGCTAACGAGCAACCCATTTCTTTATTAAAAATTCGAGATAAATATGCTGGAGCTAAGTCAACGTATGAGGCAAGCTGCTTCAAAGTTAACTGCCGTGATAAGTTTATTTCAATATATTGTATAACTTTGTTAATTTTAGGACTGTAAGTCGTAGCTTTTACTTTAATGGCACTTTCTGTATACTCTATTACCATACGTCGGATTACTTCATATAGTAGTTCCCCATCTTCCGTTTGATCAATAAGTTTCGCATATTTCGTAGATATGTAATCTATAGTTAATAAATTAACACCTGCTTTTTCAACAGCTTTACGACAAAGTACATTAACAATAAATGCCTTATATTGTGCATTTTTTATATTATCTCTCACACGTTTTAAACCGGCGACACTCATATTCATCTTTTCTAAAATTAGCATTGCCTCTTTCATATTGCCGTTTTCCACTGCTATCAACAATGTATTTTCCAGATTATATCGTGCTTCCAAATTTTGAGTGATATATTGTGTTTGTACTTCATAAGTCGCTTGTTTATTAATATTTAAATGAAAATTAAAATTGATATCTTCAATTTCATACACATATTGTCTTTCTTTAATAAAACGGACGACTAGCCGACACATTTTTTGCGCTTTAATGTGATTACATACTGGAATTTGTAGCAAATATTCTTTTAATACATTTAATTTTGTAACCTTTACATTTAACTCTTCTAACATAGCTTTACATTTTTGTTCATTTGGACGTTGCTCTAAGTATGGTCCAACCAAATATATTGTATTTTTCTTATCATACTTAAAAAGTAATACGCTGACCCCAAAATAATTATGATAATTATAAATTTTATTACTTTTCATATGTTGAATAAAATAGCGAAATTTTTCCGTAAATTGTTTGCGTTGCGTATTGGTAAAAGGCGTTTTAATGTTATTAATTAAGCCTGTTATGTCATCAATCGTATAAGATTGTACTTCAATACCCAATAATTCAATCGCATGTGCTTTCAACATAGTTAAAGTGTCATAACTCATAATATCCCCACCCCTACTTATCCATTATATACAACCACATAGTAAGATTGTTAGAGAAAACATGTAAAGGAATTTAATAATTTTGGAAATTATAGCTAATTGGATAGAGTGAGCTCACTCACGAAAAATATAACTTAATAGGGTAATAACATAGTAAAGATTAAAAAATAAACGTTAATTTCTATCTGAAAAGATAGAGAATTTAACGTTTGCTTTATTTTTATGAAATTTTGTGAATTCAATACCATTGAGACTAAACCAACTTCTTGTTTAACTTTTTGGTTGTTTTCAATGGACCTTATTTTTGAATAACAAAATATAAATTGTACCGATTTTGAAATGTGTTGACGCCCGAGGGGAATAGTATGCGTGAGAGACTACAGGCTCGAACCATACCCCAGGCAAGCATGCACAGTCAAAATCGAATGTTTTAAATGTAAAGAGGGCGAATCCATATTAAGGATTCGTCCTCTTATTTTGACAATCGGATCTATGTCCAAGTCTCACTTATTTTAAGTTTACGTTTGCTTTTCACCAAATTTCAATTTAAATGGAGCATAAATTAATACAAAAATTAAAATCAAACCTAAATAACCAATTAATGGATAGAAAATTGCTACTAAATCTGTAAAACCAACAAAGCTTAACAATAATCCTATAATTACAGATACCGTATAAAATACTTTAAATCGCTTCGTATTCACTACGGTAAAACGTGTCGCAAAAGCATAGAACATACCAAGCCCCGTATTAAAGATCATCGCAAAAATTACAATTGCCATGATGAAACCTAAAATAGGTGAAATATTATTAACTATACCTAACATCGGCATATCCATTTGTCCTACATGATTAATTTGCATAAATATAGCCAAATGACTCAACACTATCATAATACCTAGTGCAATACCCCCAACTAAGCCGCCAATCGCCGCAACCTTCGGATTTTTTTCTGATCCTCCCATTACAATTGCCATGGAGGCACCGACAGCTGTATTAAATGAAGCATAATTGATGCCTGCTACTAGCCAATGCGGCAACGATGAAGGAATTGCGTCTGATACCTTATGTAACTCTGCAAATGGTGTATCTGTAGTTATAAAACTGTATATAGAAATAATCACAATAAAAATAATCAAAAATGGTGTGATATTACCTATAACTCTCACAACTCCATCCACACGAAGCATGCCAGCTAAAATGATCAATACTGTCATTAATAATGTGCCTACAATTGATGGTACATTAAATTGCTGATTTAAATTGGATCCAGCCCCTGCTATCATTACCACGCCTACACCAAATAAAGTAAATATGATGACAACATCAATGGCCCATCCTAGCAATTTTCCAATAATTGAATTTCCAGTAATATTATGAATAACTTGTTTATGAGAGTCTGTTTGCGACTTACTACCTAACCATACTAACATCATCCCAATATAAGCAAAGAGAGCTGTTGTGATAATCGCACCGAACGTTCCCATAATCCCAAAACTGGTAAAATATTGTAGTACTTCTTGTCCTGAAGCAAATCCTGCTCCAACAATAACACCCATAAAAGCACTCGCAATTAAGATAATTCTTTTCATATGTATAAACCTCCCCTTATAACTTACTATAACGTAGTTGTTAAATTTATCAATTATTCCTATACAAATAAATCCATCATTTAAATAAATAAAAAACGCTAACAGTTAAATTGTTAGCGTTGTGTGTGTCTAATTCATTGAATAAACACACTATAAATTAGACTAATAGATACATACCATACGTAATATATGGTATGTATCTATTTTACTATTATATTATTTGCTACCGCAATATAAAAGATAAAAGCTATTTATAAATAAGAATATTATTAAACAAATAAGATATTTATACAAATAAACTTAAGAATAAGATAAAGATAATACCTGAAACCGAAATAATCGTTTCTAATAATGACCATGTTAAAAACGTTTCTTTTACTGTTAAGCCGAAGTATTCTTTAAACATCCAAAATCCTGCATCATTGACATGGGATAAAATTACACTACCTGCACCGATAGCTAATACTACAAGTGCTACATTGACGTCAGAATGTTGTAATAACGGTAAAACTATACCTGTAGTTGAAATAGCAGCAACAGTTGCTGAACCTAAAGCAATTCTTAAAACTGATGCAACAATCCACGCTAATAGTATCGGAGACATTTCAGTACCTTCAAATAACGTAGCAATTGTATCACCGACTCCTCCGTCAATGAGTACCTGTTTGAATGTACCGCCACCACCAATAATTAAAATCATCATACCGATGGGATAGATTGCATTCGACACAGAATCCATGATTTCTGAATTTTTTCGCCCTTGTTTAACGCCCATAGAAAAGATTGCAAAGACCACTGAAATTAGCATTGCTGTTCCTGCTGTTCCTATAAAGTAAACAACAGATTCAAAACCGTTTGTTGCTTTTTCATTACCTGTAATCAATTGTACAATTGTAGATATTAACATCAAAATTACTGGTAAAATAGCTGTAATTAAACTTACACCAAAACTTGGCATTTCATCATCTGTAAAATCTTTTTGTGCCCCTAAAGCTGAGATATCTCCTTCTCTTGTGTAAGCTCTAGGTGTGATTTTTTGAGCGATTTTATTAAAAAATGGGCCAGCAATTAATGTCACTGGTATCGCAATAATAATTCCGTAAAGTAATACATGTCCCAAATTTGCATTTAATTCTTTAGCAATAACTACCGGTCCTGGATGAGGCGGTAAAAAACCATGTGTTACTGATAAAGCAGTAACCATTGGTAAACCAAGTTTTAATTGTGAAACTTGCGCACGTTTGGCAATTGTAAATACCAATGGAATTAACAAGACAAGTCCTACTTCGAAAAATAGTGCAATGCCGACAATAAATGCTGCAATGATCATAGCCCATTGTACATGCTTTTGACCAAATTTATTAATTAATGTGTCAGCAATACGCGTTGCACCGCCACCATCAGCAAGTAGCTTACCTAATATCGCACCTAAACCAAAGATAAGTGCAATATGGCCTAATGTACTTCCCATACCATTTTCTATTGTTTCGATTATTTTATCTAATGGCATACCTAACAATATTGCTGTAATAATTGATGTAATGATTAATGCAATAAAAGTATTTAATTTTAACAAGATTATAAGTGCTAACAGGATAGCGATTCCGATTACCACTGTAGCCAAAGGCCAAATTGTTTCAAACATTTTTATTTCCCCTTTCAAGGATAGATTTAACTGTCTTATGATAACGCTTACTTAAACTCCCAAACAAACTCTATTAAAAGTGTTTACGCACCTCTTTGTGTTCACATAGCAAAGAGCATCGTGCGTAAACAATATTATTTATTCCGCATGTTCCATATATTTGCGTTGGAAGTTAGCAATTTCTTCATAATGCGGTGCTAATGAGCGACTTAAATTGATAAAGATAGAAACTAGCTGTTGGTAGACTTCAACCTGTTCTGGTTCTGGTAAATGTTCATTTGTTGTGCCTACCATTGTTTCAATAATTGAAAAATCTTCAATTTCTCCTAATGCTTTCATACCTAACACACATGCACCTAAGCACGAGCTTTCATAACTTTCAGGAACACTGAGTTTAGTATCAAAGATGTCCGCCATCATTTGGCGCCAAACACTACTTTTAGCAAAACCACCCGTAGCTTTTATCGTATTTGGTGTTTCATTCATAACTTCAATTAATGCAAGATATACAGTGTATAAATTATAAAGTACACCTTCTAATGCAGCGCGAATCATATGTTCCTTTTGATGTGACAAAGTTAAACCAAAGAATGAACCTCGTGCATCTGCATTCCACAATGGCGCACGTTCACCAGCTAAATAAGGATGGAAAATTAACCCCTCTGATCCTGGTTTCACTCTATTAGCGATACGTGTAAGTACGTCGTATGGGTCAACTCCTAAACGTTTAGCAGTTTCAACTTCACTAGCCAGTAGCTCATCACGTAACCATCGCAATACTACACCGCCATTATTTACAGGACCACCTATCACATAATGGTCTTCAGTTAAGACGTAACAAAATATTCTACCTTTATAATCTGTTCTAGGTTTATCAATAACAGTACGAATAGCACCTGATGTACCTATAGTTACGGCAACTTCACCTTTTTTATATGCATTGACACCTAAGTTAGATAATACTCCGTCGCTAGCACCTACGATTACTGGCGTATCCGGGTTAATGCCCATTAACGTCGCATATCTATGCTTCATTCCTCTCATAATATGCGTTGTAGGAACGACCTCAGGTAATTGTGTTGTTGTAATGCCTAATAAAGCTAATACATCTTCATCCCATTGTAAGGAGTCTAAATTCAACATCCCAGTAGCTGACGCCATAGATTGGTCAATGACGTATTGTTCATATAATTGGTAAAAAATATACGTTTTAATATCTACAAACTTCGCTGTTTGTTTAAATGTATTTTGTTGCTCATGTTGCATCCAAAATATTTTTGATAAAGGGGACATAGGATGAATCGGTGTACCTGTACGTTGATAAATATCGAAACCATTGTGTTCCCGGTTGATAAGATCCGCATACTTACTCGCTCTATTATCTGCCCATGTTAAATTTTCAGTAAGTCGTTTATGTTGTGCATCCATAGCAATCAAGCTATGCATTTGGGCACTAAAAGAGATTAATTTGATATCATCTTTTGCTATTCCTGATTCTCTAACAATGTATTTAACAGTCATTAACACTGCATCAAATAGTTCATCAGGATTTTCTTCTGAAACATCGACATTAGGTGTATGCAACTGATAACCAATATTGTGTTTCATAATAAATTGACCATGTTCGTCATATAATACTGATTTGGTACTTGTTGTTCCAACATCGACACCTATCATATATTTCATTTCGTTCATCTCCTAAGCAATTCTGGTAATTCATTAACGTAACCAAAAACTTTCTATATTTTCACCGACGTCATCAAAATTTAAATGAAATGCATGACGTAATTTATTAGTATCTTTATGCTCTACAGCTTCGATAAATACTTCATGATTATGGTGAATACGTTCAAAATCTTTAATGTTTTCGTTCATTCTTTCTCGCATGGATAATAATATGAGAGATTCCATAACTGGCCTCAAATGATTCCAATATGTTTTTAAGTATTGGTGTTTTGACGCTAAAATTGTCACTTCATGAAATTTAATATCATGTTCTGTAAAAGATTCCGCATCTTCAAACTTTACCGCTACTTTCATCATTTCAAGTTGTTTTTTTAACTCTTTTACTACTTGACTATGTTCTTGGTCTTTTATGCGTGAAAAAGCAAAAGATTCTAACATAATTCGAAAATCATATAGCTCTTTTTTTTCTTTTTCTCCAAACGGTAAAACCTCTGCTCCCATACGTTCTAAATGTATCAGCTGGTCTTGGTTTAACAACTTAAAAGCATCTCTAACAGGTGATCGGCTCACATTATATGCTTTAGCTATTTGATTTTCCGTTAATAGTGTATCCGGACTAATCGACCCTTTAACAATACCTAATCTAAGTTCAGCAGCAATCATTTCACCTTTAGATAGACCTTCTAACCATTGTTCAGGATATTCAAATTCCATTTTATAGCACCTCCGCTTCACACCGATATACTTGTATACAAGTATATTAGTATATTTTTTACTAAATTGCAAACGCTTCCAGCAATTTTCATTTTATAGACTAGTATTAAAAGTGGATTCAACTGCGTGATAACACTACTTTAGGGAGGTATTAAATTTTTACAACTTGAAAGATTTTACAATTAAAAAAAGAGCTTGGAACGAAATTAATGTTCCAAGCTCTTTTTAGGTTAAGCTATTATTTATTATTAAATACTTCAGAATGGATATCTTGCATCTTGTGCTCTACTGATGTGATATCTGTGGCGCATTGACGTAAAATACTACGGTAATGTTCAGTGTTTTCTTCATTTTTATAACGTATTTTATGTTCTAAACTTGCCCACATGTCCATTCCAATAGAACGAATTTGAATTTCAACGGCTACATATTGAACTTCTTCGGTAAGGTAGACCGGTATAGATACTACAATGTGTAAACTACGATACCCATTACTTTTAGGATATTCAATATAATCTTTTCGCTTTAATAATTCTATGTCAGGTTGCTTTAATAGTAATTTTTCAATAGCATAAATATCTTCAATATAGTTACAGATAACACGGACACCAGCGATATCTTGTAAGTGCTCGTTAGCAGACTCTACAGAAATTGGTAAACCTTTCCGTTGTAATTTTGAGATAATACTTCCCAGTTCTTTAACACGCTTTTCTAAATGATGTATTGGATTATGTTTATGCATTTGCTGAAAATTATCATCGAGTATATCTAACTTTGTACTTATTTTTTTTTCAGCAGCGCTATATATATTTTCAATATTCATGAACTCAATTAAGACCGAAAATGCTTCATCAGAATTTTCAAATGTACTAAAACTATCTTTAAATTCATTTCTCAAATCTTCTAAATAATTGGAAGGCTTACGTTCTACATACATCTTTAGATCCTCCAGTTAATTTCTTCTTGAATTTTATTATAACGAATTTTATTGCAATACAGAAATATATCGAACTTATATTATTGGAAATTTAAAGTTACTTGAACTTTTTATAAGGGAGTCGATGTAAATTTTATACTGTGCGTTGGCATTATGAAAGCGTTCGAAAGTTTACTATCCTTTCAGAACGCTGAGGTTAATTAGTTGTTTTTGTATGTTCAATAACTTCAGTATTACGATTAGCAGCTATATTTCGTGCACGCTTTAATGCATCTTCTTTTTTAGCAAAACTATTTGATGCTTTTGTGGCACAATCCGTTTTAATTTTCCAGCTTTGATCTTCGTAATATACGTGGACATCGCGCTTATTTAAATCTGGATTTGCTGATTCATCTTGTTGATGAATAGTAATATTGTGATGTTTTAACTTTTCTAAGTCTTGTTGCGTTGCATTGTCATACCATTGTTCAGCTTGTTTAGTGGCTATGGGGATAGCCTTTTCTTCATCAAAACCATTCTTTAACATTGCATTACCAATATCAATCGCTTTTTGTCGTTTCAATGTCTCAAAATTTTTCCAACTTTGTGGATAATCATTCACCGTCCATGGCATTGAATCTCCACCACCATTCATTACTTTTGATTTACCACTGAATGTTAATACTAAACATTGTGCAAAATATCAGCAGTAAAAAACAGAACCATGACATTTACATAGTTCTGTTCCACTTTTTAGTTTATTTAGTTTCGATTGAGGAAATGGATTCCCGTGATTCTGCACAATTATTTTGAATATTGTTTAATGCTGTTTGTATATAAACATACTGCGGTAATTCTGGTAAATGTTGCTTTTCAATATGCTTACCTGTTTCAAAATGCTTTGCAATATTTTCAAAAATCACTAGGTATTTCCCCATTTTCAGATCATCTATATGTTCTCTTTGGGCATTATTTAATGCTCTTTTTAGCATAAAACTAATCTCTTCTAAAGCATATATACTTGGATAATGATAACGTACGCGTTTTTTATTAGTAGCAACTTCTCCATTTGCACTATTATACACTTGAATCATATTATTTAATTTCACACTGAGTAATACCATTTCCTTTTTATCTTGCTTCACAGAATGATAGCCATTTTCGGAAAATAAATAGTGAAACACTTTTGCTTCATCTCTGACAACATCAGCAATGGTTTCAGGTAACATAGATGACGCTGTTTTGCGACCTAAGATTAACAAACCAATGACTGCTATTACCACACCTACAATGACATCGATAATACGTGGTAAAGCAATTAAAATGGTCAAATGGTTGGATGCTAGTCCATTTAATAAGATAACTTGAATTGTTATAAAAATAACTGCGAAAGAATAGTTAGCGCCTACGAAAATTTCAGTTACCCCAGCAGCTAATGTCAATAAGATGATAGCGACAGGGATAGGCGGTGTACTTAATAGAATTAATGATAGTATTAACACACCAATAATTGTACCAATACTTCTTGAGCCTGCACGTTCAAAACTATGTACTGTTGTGGCACCGATCAGAACTGTGTGTGCACTTAATGGAATCCAGTAAGCTTTATCAAAATCAAACATTAATGCTACAAATACGGCTATCGCCATAATAATTGTATAGCGTAATGTATTTCGGAAAACATAAGAATCTAAAGTTAAATTTTCAATTATACGTTGCCCATAGATAGAAACGCGTATATCTACTTCATGCTCTACACGGTCAGCATTAGCATTTATGATTTCGTCAACTTTAAATATGTGGTCAACAAGGTTTTGGTATTCTGAAGCTACTGCAATTTCTTTGGACCACTTAGCATCCGTTTTACCATCAGATAACACCATATCAATAATATAATCTGCCATTTCTTTAATTTCATTAGGTAAAGGACGGCTATCTTTACCATTAAGTTCTAGTAATTCAGAGTAAATACCTTGTGCTAACGTGTGCAACAATAAGATACGCTGAAATTTTGACGATTCTTTTGACTTTTTACCACTCGCTGCTATGAGCTGATTGTCGGTATAGCGAAATGATACAACTGCTTTCGGTGAAACTGTTCCAAATGCATCACGATCATTAAAACTATGAATTAATGTCTTTATCATTTTATAGTCGCTTTTTATTGCAGTCGATTCAGCAGATTCTTTAGTTAGTATAATAGTAATAACTACAACAACCGTAGCTAACAAGCCCCCGATAAACATGGCTACCCCTCTTGTTAAGGCTTCTTCCGGCGCATAAGGTAAATTAATCGGCAAGCTAAATGCAACGATAAAGAAAGTAGAAGATGGCCCTGGAATATTGAGCGCACTGAAAATGTAATATGGAATAACAGTAACAGCTAATAATAATCCTCCAAAAATCAATGGTTGATTGACCGTTAACGAACCTAGAACCATAGCTATAGAAAGTCCACAGGTTGTTAATAGGACAATTCGTAACTTAGATCGAACTGAGCCACCAAATACATAAATATGCGCTAAGGTACCTGTAGCTATCAGTAAACCAATGGAAAAATAATCTACTAGATAACCAATCATTAATGGAATAAACATTAATATAGCTTGGCGTAAGCCTTTGCCAATATCAATTTTCATGGTATTAAAGCGCATCAGCGATTGTAAGTAATTCAACAATGTCTTTCATCTCCTATATTATTTTGTTTTTACATAAATTACGTTTAAGTATATTGCGCTTTGAGAGTTACACATTCATTTAATTAATTGCTATTATACAGAAGTATTATGTCTTATCATGTTTCAAATTCACAGGAATTAGCAATTATTTTAATTCAGTCACGTTATTAATTCTATCACTTTTAACTTTATTTTTTTAGATATAGATTCAACAAAAAAAGACACCTAGTTTATCTAAGCGTCTAAAAAACATTAAGTACATTTATGATTGTACGCTCCTCACAGTGGGTTACTCTGTTTCTCTAATATCTTCGTCAATATTTGCGTAATCAATATCTGTTGTCAAAAAAGCCTCATTATTTACTGGGAAATGTTGCTCTAATGTTTCAATTTTACTTACTTCAATTGTTCCCTTATTTAATTCAAAGTTTAGTACATGTCCACCAAATGTTTTATCATCATTAATAAAATGTAAATGAAAACCACTTGCTGCAATACCGTGGAACAATTGAGGGGAATAAAAGCCAACTATAGTGCCAGTAATTTGTTCCTTGGTAAATTCAGGTTGTACTTTAGCTGATTCAATTAAACGAGTGTATGGAGGTTGTTGTTGAGGCATCATGCGCACATGCATAATTTCAAAAGTACCGGTAATTTTAACAGCATTAAAGATGTTTTTACTGCCCACCTTGGCTAGCACTTCATCTAATAACGTCTCATCATCTGTAATAATATGTGTTGTGAATTGTATATCAGGTTTGAATGGTGTAACTGTAGCAAATGGTGTCAGTTCTGTACCAGTTAAAGTACGAAATTCATTATATTCATTCGCATGATAAGCAGTGCCATCTAAAATAATAACTTCACCGTCTGAACCAGACAAGGTACCAATACCCAAATCTCCATGCTCTAAAATAGAATTAATTGTAGCAGTGCCTTCCAACATGCCTGCCATTAATGTTCCTAATGTTCCATGTTGATATAACATTATCATTACCTCCTTGGGTAAATAAACTTAACTATTATGTTTAACATCGGTTGATTTAAAACAACTTTTCATTATATTATACACAACATATTTACAATCTCACAACTTCCATGTTTCTGAGTAACGAAGTGAATATTATGGTGTGTCTCTACTGCTACTCTATTGCGTGTTATGAATGTTTCTTATTTCATTCCATCAATAAAAAGCACGAAACTATAATAACGATTATCACGTTATTATAGTTTCGCTACTTAAATTAATCGTATTTAATTACTGGACAAATCTTTTTGTTATTGAATTGGCTGAGCCACCACAATATCAGGTTTTGCGCTTAATAGCTCACTCACTTGTCCAAAGAATGTTTTAAAGTGCTCTGAAGCATTATGCGCTTCTACTGCTGCTTGGTCTTTATAATGTTCAATCATTACAAACGTATTTGGCTCATCTGTCTTTTCAAAATGTTCATAATATAATGAGCCTTCTTCTGCGTTCGCTGCTTGAATCAACGGCTGAACTAATGTTAAATATTGTTCTCTGTACTCTGATTGTACTTTCATTATTGCATTGATAATTATCATAAAATGCAGCCTCCAAAGGTAATAGAATAATACTTATTAAGTATATTCGCATTTTATACTATTTTCAACTCATTGAACTTAACTTTTAGTTAATGGCTTATCTGGTTTAACAAAGAACCACATAATAATTGCAAACACAACTGGGATAATAATGAGTTGTAATGTCATAGTCCAACCAATTCGGTCCGCCAAGAAACCTGCAAGTAATGGGCTCAGTAATGCACCAATATTGCCCCATAAATTCATCCAACCTGAAACAGTACCTGCGAAGTTACGTCCTAAATCTGTAGCTGCTGCCCAACTCATACCCATAGACATACCTATACCACCTAAACATAACGATAACCAAAAGACATTCACATATAAATCATCAGTTTTTAATGCGAAGATTAAAGAAATACAAAATACTACAAAGCCAAAAATAGCTATTACACCACGCGCCATAAATTTCGAAGTGCCTAGTTGTAAAATTTTATCTGAAATGATGCCACCTAGAATAATTAGTATGAACATAACAAACCATGGTGCACCTGCAACAAATCCTAAATCTTCTAATTTCACACCATGTTGCTCCGTTAAATATGTAGGCAACCAAATCAAGAAAAGCCCAATAACAAACTGAACTACAAAGTATTGTGCTGCTATCGCATAGAATCCGCCTCTTTTTAAAAAGATATTCCACGGTGCAACACTCTTTTCAGTCGATACTACATCACGGTTTTCCATAATAAAACGTTTTTCAGCTTCATTAACCATTTTGTGTTGTTCAGGTAAATCTTTAGCTATCACTGCCCAAAGAATTGCAATTACAAAGCCTATAAAACCAAAGATATAGAAGACTGCTTCCCAACCAAACGCGGTTACTATCGCGATTGTTATAACCGGCGCTATAACTGGTCCAAAATATGAACCTGCTAATAGCATACTAGAAGCACGACCCTTTTCCCCTTTACCAAACCAGAAAGAATTAAATACTGCATTTGACGGATACATCGGTGCTTCACCAACACCAAATAAGAAACGAACTGCATAAAGCATACCGTGATTCTTAACAACACCTGTCAAAATGGTAAAAGCACTCCACCATACTAATGCTATTGTAAGCATTTTTCTCGGGCCAAACTTTTCAGCTAAAAAACCAGAAGGAACTTGCATCAATGCATATCCTAAAGAAAACAGCGACGCGAGTAATCCAAATTGTGTTTTATTCATTCCTAAGTCTTTCATCATAGGACCTGCTATAATTGAAATGTTTGATCTATCTATGTATGCGATAACACCTATTACGAAAAATGCTAGCGCAAAGTACCATCTAATATTACTCCTTTTTTCCTTCATAATGTCCCAACTTTCTACCAAAGCCACACTCATCATATGACCTATTGTTTATTATCATGAATCGATATTAGCACAAATTGTAAGCGTTTACAACGTTTTTTTTGAAATTTCCTAAACATTTTTGGATGAATAATAATTCTTGCTATTATATCGCTTGTTGCAAAATATTGAGATATTATTAGGTCATTATAGTAAAATACCTTATAATATGGATGTACTTTTTTAAAGCTATAATGTTTACAATTACAAAGGAGTCTTAAAACACTATTATGGAACATCTATTGACAGATTTTATTAGCTCATGGGGATATTTAGCCATTACTATTTTAATATTGCTAGAAAATGTTTTACCATTTATCCCTTCTGAAATTATTTTAACTTTTGCAGGTTTAATGACAGTTAAATCAGAGCTTTCTCTGTCATTGTTATTTATTATTTCTACACTTGCCTCATTTGTTGGTCTACTCATTTTATACTTTATAAGTAGATTAGTATCTGAAGCATGGTTATATCGCTTTGTAGATAACTACGGAAAGTGGTTAAAATTGAAAGGTAAAGATGTGGAAAAAGCAAATCAATGGTTTACCAAATACGGTGCTTGGGCAGTATTTATTTGTAGATTTATACCAGTCTTACGCGTCTTAATTACTATTCCAGCTGGCATTAATAAGATGAATGTAGTTAAATTTATTACATTATCCCTTATAGGTACAACGATTTGGAACCTTGTTTTAATTTACTTAGGCAAAATGTTAAGTGGCAGTTGGGATGAATTAATGAATGGATTACATACTTATTCATATGTTATGTACATTATCATTATTATTACAGTAATCTCCATTATCTTTACCTTTTACAAAAAGCGTAATACCGAAAACACAAAAAATTAAAAAAAGCGTGTTAGCCTTTACTGGCTAACACGCTTTTTTATCTTTCTTCTAGGATAAAGCCCCTTTTGCTATCCTAGACACGATCTATTTTTATATTTCTCCCATTGTTTAACAGTGATTTAACCCCTTAAATGCACTGTTATAAAATACAAGACACCTTATGAATCAGCATAAGTTCACGTATCTTTTATTTAGCTTTTTTTACTTCATCACTTACTTCTTTTAATTCTGTTGCAACATCTAAATCAGTTTTTTCGTGAACATACTCACCACAATTGTAACAATCAAACTTGCTAAGAAACCAGGTATAATTTCGTATAGATTAAAGAAATCATTTGTTGCACCAAGTGGCTTAACAAAAACAATCCATAATACTACAACGACAGCTCCTGATAACATACCTGACACTGCACCAGAACGACTCAAACCTTTCCAATATAATGATAGTAAAACTAGTGGTCCAAATGCTGCACCGAAACCAGCCCATGCATTACCAACCAGATTTAAAATTGTATCATTTGGTGACCATGCAATTACTATAGACACAATTGATACTAAGATAACAGACATTCTACCTACAAACACAAATTCTTTTTCATGTTCTTTTGCTGCTTCTTCACCACGGATTAACTTGTAGAAATCTTCGGTTAAAGAGCTAGATGTAACAAGTAATTGAGAAGAAATCGTACTCATGATTGCCGCCAAAATAGCTGCTAATAGGAATCCTCCTACTAATGGATGGAATAAAACTTGGCTCATTAGAATAAATAATGTTTCCGGATCTTGTAGTTCAACATTTTGTTGATTAATAAATGTAATCCCTACTAAACCAACCCCTACAGCACCTAACAAACTAATAGTCATCCAGCCAATCCCAAAGCGTCTAGCTGTAACAATTTGTTTTACAGATTTAATCGACATAAAGCGTACAATGATATGTGGTTGACCAAAATATCCTAGTCCCCATGCAAAAAACGAAATAATACCAATCACTGTAGTACCTTTAAATAAATCTAAATTGGTAGGCTTAAGTTCAGCTGCTTGAGACAATGTGTCTAAACCATTTAGTTGCATCATTGTTACGATTGGTACCATAACCATAGCGATTAACATAATTACCCCTTGGAAAAAGTCTGTTAATGATACAGCCAAATAACCACCAAAGAATGTATAAGCAATAACAATTACTGCAACTAAAATCAAACCATAATGATAATTTAAACCAAATGCACTATCAAATAACTTTCCGCCAGAAACCATACCTGCATGTGCGTATAACGTAAAGAATATAACTATGATAGTACCAGAAATAATTTTAATTACATTTGCTTTATCATTTAAACGATTTTTGAAAAAGTCAGGTAATGTAATCGCATCGCCAGCTTTTTCAGTATATACACGTAATCTAGGCGCTACTACAATATAATTTATGTATGCTCCGAGCGTTAGGCCAATTGCAAGCCATGCTGCTGAAAGCCCAGTAGTATAAACTTCTCCAGGTAGTCCCATAATCATCCAACCACTCATATCTGATGCTCCTGCAGATAAAGCAGTCACATATGGTCCAATACTTCTTCCCCCAAGCATATACTCACTAATATTGCCAGTTGCTTTTTTATAACCATAATATCCTATTATCAGAAGAATAATAAAATACAAGGCAAGCATAATATAGGTCTGCCAATCAGGATTAACCTGACTCGACAAAGTACTTCCCAATGTTAGCATGATAATAACTCCCTTAATTCATAATTTTGTTACATGCATTTATTATACAAAAATATCGATAATTTTAAAGTGCTTTTTGCAAATTCTTGTGTAAATTTTTATTACCAACGCTTCCGACAACGCTATAAACATTGATATAACAGCATTTATAACCCACAATAATAAAATGTGTATTTATACACTAATGGTGTTTAATAACTTTTTTGTAAATATGAAATTTACTTTTTTATAAAAAGTTATATGTAAATACACGATTTTTTATATTTGAGTAACATCAGATGATTAAGCTTTAACTACTCATTTGAATCACATTTATCCACTAACTCATACTAAATATTAAAAGCAGTTCATTTTTTAGAAAATATTAATTATTCATCATATAATGGTAGAGTAGAAAATAAAATAATGTAGACATAGTGTAAGCGTTTTACAAACATGTTAAAATAATTACAATAATACAACTGGAGTGACAAATTCATATGAGAAAAGCGTCAGAACAAAGTGTAAGAAGTAGGTATTTAGATTTATTGTCTGAGCGATTTCAGACAAAAGCTGCATTAGCTACGGAAATTATTAACTTAGAATCTATTTTAGAGTTACCTAAAGGAACAGAACATTTTGTCAGTGACTTGCATGGCGAATTCCATGCGTTCCAACATGTGTTAAGAAATGGCTCAGGCAATGTTCGATCTAAAATTAATGATATCTTTCAAGATACATTAACACGCAAAGAGATTAATGATTTTGCTGCGTTAGTATATTATCCTGAAGAAAAATTAAAACTTATCAAAAATAGTTTTAATTCCAAAAGTGAATTAAATGAATGGTATATCACAGCCATCAGCCGTTTAATCAAGCTCATTACATACGCATCTTCCAAATATACACGCACCAAGTTAAGAAAATCATTACCTAAAAATTACGTGTTTATTATTGAAGAGTTACTATATAAAAGTAATAAATACAACAACAAAAAATCATATTACGATACGTTAATTAACCAAATTATTGAGTTAGAACAATCAGATGATTTAATTATTGGATTATCATTCACAGTGCAACATTTAGTCGTTGATCACTTACATGTTGTTGGAGATATTTATGATCGTGGACCAGAACCAGATAAAATTATGGAAACATTGATTAACTACCCTTCTGTAGACGTACAATGGGGTAATCATGATGTGCTATGGATGGGTGCTTACGCAGGATCTAAAGTTTGTTTAGCAAATTTACTACGTATTTGTGCGCGTTACGATAACTTGAACATTATCGAAGATGCGTACGGCATCAATTTACGACCTTTACTAACTTTAGCTGAAAAATACTATAGCGGGGATAATAAAGCCTTTTATCCTAAAAACAAAGTCGCTGACGGGGAACAAGCTTCACAATTAGAACTCGCACAACTAACCAAATTGCACCAAGCTATTGCGATAATCCAATTCAAATTGGAAGCACCGATTATTAAACGCCGTCCTGACTTTGAAATGGAAGAACGTCTTGTACTAGAGAGCATTGATTTTGATAAAAATACAGCAACTCTGTACGGTAAAACATATCCATTAACAAATACTTGCTTCCAAACGGTAGACCCAGAAGACCCAAATCGCTTAACAGATGAAGAAGCAGATGTAATGGATAAATTATTATTGTCAGTTCAACAATCAGAAAAACTAAAACGTCATATGACTTTCTTAATGCAAAAAGGTACGTTGTATTTACCTTATAATGGCAATTTACTAATTCATGGTTGTATTCCTGTTGATCAAGATGGAGAAATGGAAGCTATGACTATTGATGGTGTAAAACATTACGGCCGCGATTTACTCGATCATTTTGAAAACTATGTGCGTGAAGCTTTTGACCATAAAGACCGCCATGATGATTTAGCTACTGATTTAGTTTGGTATTTATGGACTGGTAAATATTCTTCATTATTTGGAAAACGTGCAATGACAACATTTGAACGTTATTTCATTGCTGATAAGGCTGCACATAAGGAAACTAAAAATCCATATTATTACTTACGTGAAGATATTGATATATGTAAAAAAATGTTGAAAGATTTTGGTTTAAACCCTGAAACTGGACATATTATTAATGGGCATACACCTGTTAAAGAAATAGATGGTGAAAATCCAATCAAAGCTGATGGTAAGATGATTGTTATTGATGGGGGCTTCTCTAAAGCTTATCAATCGACAACCGGCATCGCAGGTTATACCTTATTGTACAATTCATTCGGTATGCAATTAGTCGCCCATCAACATTTCAATTCGAAAGATAACGTTTTATTAAATGGTGAGGATGAACTATCAACACGCCGAGTGGTCGATAAAGAATTGGAACGTAAAAAAATTAGAGATACCAATTCCGGTCAAGAATTACAAGAGAAAATCATCATTTTAAAAGAACTTATGCATGATCGATTTTTAGACTAAATAACTTCAAAATTACTATATTCAACTTATGCTACAAGCATCATTTCACTTATATTAAATAAGCCTGCAACATAAACAAACCCTTCGCAAATTAATGTGAAGGGTTTATTTTTGCATCATCAAAATTTTTTGGCAATGTTTGCCTGCATAATAACCACTATTGTTTAATCATATATTATAAGATGTTGCTATAATATTTATAATATTGGCAGTGGTTTTTGCCGACTCCTGCGGGAATAGCACTAGCCGCAGACTACTGGCTAAGGCAGTGCCCGCGGAAAGCGTGCATAAAAAACTGCCAACAAAGTCAGAGACTTTGTCGACAGTCTAATCCTGAAACATAACACATGTTCTAGGCTTTTTCTTTATAAATTTTGGTTGTTATACGCATCTTTTAAATAACCAATAACACCGTCATTAGTTTCTAATGGTTTTGAATGATGACGTTTAAATGTAACAACACGTGAGTCACTAATATGATATAACACCATGTCATTTGGGGTTAAAGTTGCTTTTTGATTTGCAGGTATTTCTAAAATATTATATTTAGTAATGTAGTTATTAAACCATCGTGAAGTCATTTGATCATCAAATAAGATATGATTTTTAATGGGGCCTTCTACATTACGCCTTGCTTGTTCACTATTAAATGATACAGGCATCATATCTACGTTTTTCAATCCAAATTCGGGCACGAGTTCATTAAATGCTAAGCTGTTAAATACAAAGGATTGTGTCATTAATAAACAAGTATGGTATCGCGATAAATCAGAGTAAATACGATCATTACTAGATAGGAGGTTTCCTTCAAATATTTCGAAACCTAATTCTTGCGCACGTGATTTATTATTTGAAAATAAATTAAAAGTCATAACTGGTATTTGATGTTCTCGTAATTTAGCTCCTAAATGATACGCAAACTCACTTTCACCTACTATAATAACGCCTGGAGGTTCTACACTAGAGACTCTCATTAATTTACTAATTGGTAAGAAACTGAAACCATATATAACTACAGTAACAAATACTAAACCAAAAGTTACAGGTGTAATTAATTCAGCTAATGGTGCTTTTTGTTCAATAAATAGCCCTGCGAAAAATTGTGCCACTGTGAGTACCACAATCCCTCTTGGAGCCATCATTGATACCATCGCGCGTTCCCGCTTCGAAATTTCTGTATTAATAGTTGCAAATAATATAGAAATTGGACGTACAATTAAAATCATTACCACACAAAATATAAATAGCTTCCAGGAAATTAATTGTGTTAACACCTCAAGTGTTAACGAAGATGTAATTAATATAAATACGGTCGATACCATAATGGATGATGTACTTTCAATAAAGTGATCAGATTCCTGAAAAATCAAATCATGACGTTTCATTCGTGCCATCATCAATCCAAAAATAGTAACAGCAAGCAACCCTGACTCAGGTAATATCTCATCACAAATAGCAAATATTAATAAGATAAATATTAATTGAATCGACGGCATCAAATTTTGTGGAATCAAATCTTTTTTAATTAACCACATAAATAGATAAGAAGCAGCAAATCCAATAATAATTGCGATTAAAAAGCTCAATAAGAATTTAAATAAAATAGTTATATTAAACCCTTGTTGTACAAGGTCAAAAACATAAAATGCTCCTAATGCTATCATCGGTCCAATTGGGTCTAATATTATACTTTCCCAACGTAAAATAGAATCGACATTTTTATGCACTTTCGCTTGTTTCAATAACGGCTGAATCACAGTAGGTCCAGTAATTAAAAACAGACCACCTAGCACTAAGGAAATTACTAATGAAAAACCTAATATATAATGTAATGCCAGTGTTCCTAATATCCAAGCCAGAATCGCACCTATTGTAATAATACGTATGACAGCTTTTGATATATATTTAATTTCACGAAAGTCTAAATTACTACTACCTTCAAATAAGATAATAGCAACAGCAAGTGATACAAGTGAGCTAAAGACATCTTGCCCCAAACTTTCTTGAGGATTTATCAACCCAAATATCGGTCCTACTAACAAGCCAACAATTGCCATAACAACTATTGATGGCCATTTAATTCTACTTGCAAGCCACTGACTAAAAATACCTAATGCCAGAAATATTACAATCACTAGCATTAACGGCAAATGCAATAATGACATATTATGTGCCTCCTCATTTTTTTACGGACAAGGTGCTATATTATCAAACAATACTCTACAATGCACTCATTTAGTTTTATATTTATCCTCTTCGTAATGGCAGTTTAGTACAAGCTATTACAATCTCTCTATACCACACCTGACATCAAAAAAACTGAAGTTGCGCTGCATCGTTTAGATAAATCAACTTAATAATTTATCTGCATCGATGACACAACTTCAGTTTGTACTGTTATACGTTATCTATACACTATTTTATTTATTTAACACTTCTTGACCAGCAACCACACCTGACTGAGTTAATTCATGACTATTGACCCATACTGTTGTCACATCTGCACCACGAGAATTGAAGATATCAATCACTCTTTTACTTTCAGCTAAAGGTACAATCGGATCATTTTCACCCATTGATAGTAAAATTTGAGCATTACTGAAATCTTTATCTGTTGTTACTTCTATTGGATATAATGGTGCATATAACAATGCCTTCTTAAATGTTGTATTTTCGCGCAACATCATACTGATAGCAATATTAGAACCATTAGAGAATCCAACTGGAATTGCTTTACTTAAATCAAAAGCATATTTTTCAGCTGCTTCTGACAGAAATTCTAATAAACGGTCTGTACGATAATTTAAATCTTCTACATCATATTGTCCCTCTCCATGACGTTTAAAGAAACGATTCATACCATTTTCAGATACTTCTCCTCGTATACTTAACACATTGTAGTCGTCATTTAGTACTTGCGCTAATGGTAATAAATCATTTTCATCACCGCCTGTGCCGTGCAGTAAGATAAATGTCGGTGCATCAGGTTGTCCTTGCTTAAAAATGTGTTCCATCGTTATCTCTCCTTTTATTATTTTAAATATTAATAGGTGGTAATAATTGCAATAATTCTTCTCTTCGTTCTTCATATTGTGGTGGTAACATTAAGTGAGTACCTAATTCATCAAATGGTTCATCTACTGTAAAACCAGGGCCATCAGTAGCAAATTCAAAAATAATATCACCATGTTCTTTCATATACACTGCATTAAAATAATTACGATCTTTAACTTCAGTTAAATGATAGCCTTTGTTACTCAACTGTTCACGCCACGCAAGTTGTGTTTCGTTTGTTGGCATAGACCAAGCTATGTGGTGTACGACACCTGTGCCCCAACGTACTCGCTTTTCTGGAGTGGTTTTGTGTACTATAACGTGATGTTGCCATTCGCCTGCAGTCGTCAAGTGTACTGATACATTGCTGTCATTGACTTCTGAAAGACCCATATCATTTGTTAATGTAGCTATAGTTTGTACCGGATTACTAGATAACATAGTGACACCATGAAAGCCTATAATGTCATGATTATCACTCGTCGTTTCACTCTCCACAAGTGCTAAAGGCAAATCATGTGTATCTTTAAACACGAGTGTTTCCTGATCAAAGAGTTGATTGCGTTTAGTCGTAATAGCATGATTATTTAAGTGCTGTTCCCAAAGATCCATAGTACCTTGGGGTATTCTAAAAGCAATAGTCTCAACTTGGCCTGCACCTACTTGACCTTTTACATGGTTTGGCCAATTGAAAAAGGTTAGTATCGTACCATTAGCTACTGAGTTATTTGAAAAATATAAATGGTAAGTCACTGGATCATCAAAATTCACTGTTTTTTTGATTAGTTTTAAATTTAAAATATCTCTATAAAAACGAATATTCTCTTCTGGATTACCTACGATAGCTGATATATGATGAATGTGTTTAATTGCTTCCAAATCAAGCCCTCCTTTTATTTATCATGATTACGTTTAGTGTTAAATGGACGAATTTCTGATTCAATATAGTCACGTTGATTTTCTAAAAACGGTGGTAATGATAATGCTTCACCTAATGTTTCATATGGCTCGTCACCCATAAATCCTGGACCGTCTGTAGATACTTCGATCAATATATGACCAATGCGTGCATAAAGTGCTTCAAAATAAAAACGATCTACTAAACCTGAGTTACCAATACCTAATTCTGTATATTTGTCGTGCCATGCTTGAATAGCATCATGATCTTTCACTCTAAATGAAACGTGATGTACTTCACCATATCCTTGTCTAGCTTCTGGTGTTTCAGTATCTTTTCTTAAAATGACTTGTCCACCATTGCCACCTTCACCTACATTTAATAGTGCAACGTCAGTTTCTTCAACAATTGTTTGCATACCATAAACATTTTCTAAGATTTTTTTGAAATCCTCAAAATAACTTACAGTAATTTCAATAGGTCCTAATCCATAAATTGCTTTATCTGTCGGTACTGGACCATTTTCCCAAGGTATACCAGGTGCTACACCTTTGTTATTCTCATCGGAAACTAATTGATATAATTGTCCATCCGCTTCTTCAAATGGTAGTACTTTTTTATCAAATAGACTTTGTACACCGTCGTGTTTCACACCAAATTCATCAAAACGCTGTGCATAATAACTTAATGCTTCATCATTTGGCACACGGAATGACGGTCTACTAATTGAGTTTGTACCTCCAATACCTTTAGGTACATTAGGAAAATCAAAAAATGTCATATCTGTTCCTGCGGATCCAACATCATCTGCAAAGAATGTGTGGTACGTGTATATATCATCTTGGTTTACTGTTTTCTTCACAAGTCTCATACCTAATACATCAGTAAAAAATTTATAGTTACGTTCTGCGTCATCTGTAATTGCTGTAACGTGATGAATACCTAATAATGAATTGTTTGTCATAATAAATCCTTCTTTCTTAGTTTTTATCTCGAAATCGAGATTGTTTTTGTGAAAAAATTTTGCTACCTACTTATTATTTGTAGGAGCACTTAACTTTTTGAGTGTATTTTGCAATGTTTGTAATTCTTCGTCTGTTAAGATTGAAAATGTTGATTGGATGGTCTCAGCATGTTTCGGAAAGATCTCATCCATAATGTGACGCCCTTGTTGTGTCAATGAAGCATTGATTATACGTTTATCCTGTTGATTTCTAATACGGGTCACACACCCTTTTTCCTCTAGCTTATCAACAACGTAGCTAATACTACTACTAGCTATAAGTACACGTTCTCGAATGCGTTGAATAGGTTGATCACCTTTATTATAAAGTAATTCTAGTACCGCAAATTCTGTAATATTTAATCCGTATTGCTTCACATCTTCGCGCACTATTTTTTCCAAATAATCTAAAGTTCTATTTAATCCAATAAATGCATTCATAGATGACTTTGTTCTATCCATCTCATCACCAACTTTCATTTTATTTCGAATTCGAGATAATTGTATAGTCTCTATTAAAAGAAGTCAACACTTTTGAATATAAAAAATATACTACACGTTATTAACCTGCTCATTTATCGATAAACTTCTCATTCAATAACAAATTCTTTTACACCGTTTTTGTACTTCATCACGTGGTACATATATACTGTGGAGGTGTTTAAGATGAATCAACTATTTATCAATAATGAATTTATTGCTAGCGAATCAACAGAAACGATGGATGTGGTAAATCCTGCTACCGGTCAAGTGTTTGATACCATTACTTTTGCAAACGAAAACGATGTTAATATTGCAGTCGCAAAATCACAAGAAGCACAACTAGAATGGGAAAAAGTTCCTCAACCAACACGTGCAGAACATGTTAAAATGCTCATTCCTTTATTAGAAAATAATAAAAATGAATTAGCTGAATTATACGTGAAAGAACAAGGTAAGCTTTTATCTTCAGCACTTGGTGAAATTCATAAATCCATTAAATTTATAGATTATATGTCCAGTCTAAGTATGCAAAATAAGGGTGAGGTGCTACAGAGCAATCGTGACAATGAACTGATTCACTTAACGAAAAAGCCTATCGGTGTTACTGCTGGTATAGTGCCATGGAATGCCCCGATTATGGTACTTATGCGTAAAGTCATACCGGCTATAATTACAGGTTGTTCGGTGATAATTAAACCTAGTGAAGAAACTTCTCTAATCACTCTTAAATTAGCTGAATTATTTAGACAATCTGCTATTCCTGCTGGTCTTATTCAAATTATTCCCGGAACTGGTGAAACTGTAGGTACACAGTTAGCTAAACATCCAGATATTCAACTCATTTCTCTAACTGGAAGTATCCGTGCTGGTAAATCAGTATATGAAGCTAGTGCCAGTAATGTTAAAAAAGTGAATTTGGAATTAGGTGGTAATGCCCCTGCAATCGTTACTGCAGATGCAGATTTAGATAAAGCAGTTGATTATATTGTCACTGCTCGTATTAATAATGCCGGTCAAGTTTGTACATGTCCGGAACGTATTTTTGTTCATGAACAAGTGCATGATGAATTTCTTTCTAAATTGAAAGCTAAAATGGAACAATTAACAGTTGGTGATCCATTTGATGAACAAACCGATTTAGGAGCTATTATTAACCAAAAACAATTAGATCACATTCATAATACCGTGCAACAATCTATTCAAGAAGGTGCCCAATTGGTACTTGGTGGTGAAATTTTAAATAGAGATGGCTACTACTATGCACCTACTATTTTAGATAAAGTACAACCCGAACATGCAGCTTTTACTAATGAAATTTTTGGACCAGTACTACCTATCATGACTTATGATGATTTTCATGAAGTTATTAATTTAGCTAATGATACAAATGCCGGACTGTCTTCATACATTTTTTCAGAGAATCTCCAAGAAGTGATGCGTGCATCAGAATTGCTGAAATTTGGTGAAGTGTACGCTAACTGCGAAGCAGAAGAAGCTGTTAATGGATTCCATGCAGGATGGCGAGAATCAGGCTTGGGTGGCGCTGATGGTGTTCATGGTTTTGAAGAATATTATAATACGACAGTGTCGTATATTCGTTATGATTAAAATTCCTAACTAATCCAACTACATCATAAAATATAAAAAAGCAGCAAGAACAAATATTTTGTTCCTGCTGCTTTAATTTAGTTATTCAATGCTTTGTCTAAAGAATCAATATTTTGATGCATAATAGATTGATAGCCCACATCATTATTATCCTTATCTTCTGGTGCTAATGTAGTTAAGTTGTTAAATGGTACAGGTGTAGTGTTTGTTTCTTTTTTAATCACATCGGTAATTTTCGAAGAAATGTTTTGCTCATAAAGCAAATATGGTTGTTGTGTTTCTTTTACATGCTTGATGATTTCCATTAATTCTTGTTGACTTGGATCTTCATTATTCATTCCTGTAACGCCGACCTGATTAAAATTGTAACGTCGTGCCAAATAACCTATAGAATCATGGGATATTATAACAGTGTCTCTTTTAGGATTTGTCGTAATCGTTTTTAATTGACGATCAATTTGATCAATATCTTTGTTGAGCTTACGGTAATTTTTCTCATAATACGCACTATGCTTAGGATCTTTAGCTACTAATTCATCTTTAATAGTTTTAGTAAATTGTTTATTTAATTTAGGGTCTAACCAAACATGTGGATCTTTACCTGCTTCTTCTTCATGCTCGTGTTTATGTTCATCTCCATGTTCGTGGTTGTGATCGCCAGTAGCCAATAACTCCTCATGATTAATTGCATCCGCTACAGGTAATTTCAATTGTTCGTTAGTAATAGAACTCGCAATTTTTTTCGCTACAGGGTCCATATCTTCACTAGAATAAATAAACAAGTCACTTTTCGCGATATCAATCATATTACGTTGCGTGGGCTCATAACTATGTGTATCTGCACCTGGAGGATATAAACTTTGTACATTTACATATTTTCCACCAATATCTTTGGCAAAGCTTTGAAATGCAAACACTGTAGTGTATATTTCGAGTTTGTTCGAAGTACTTACTTTATACTGTTGTTTTGTATTTTGATTACATGCTGTTAAGGTGACACTAAACACTATAACCGCTATAATTAACAAAGTTTTTTTCACATTTGCGCCTCCAAAACGAAATTATTCCGTTAAAACTATAAACTTATTTTCACAATATTTCAATGAAAATTATTTATACTATGTAATCTCTATTTTTTATTATACTTATCTATGTTTTAAAATATAACTTAGTGATATAAGTATTATAAGTTAAAAAACTGGGGGTCTTAATATGACGGAAATTAAACAAGGTCATAATAAATTTTATGTCGGAGAGAACGAAGACAATCGCCAAGCAGAAATCACTTTTACAGAAGTAAGTCCTAATCAAATAGATATTGATCACACTGGTGTACCAAAAGAATTAGGCGGACAAGGACTCGGTTCAAAATTAGTGAAAGCTGTCGTCGACTATGCACGAGACAATAATTTAACTGTATCTGCAACATGTCCATTTGCACAAAATGTCATAGAAAAAAACGAAGCATATCAAGATGTATATACTAAATAACATTGCAATGCAATCATCAAGCGTCGTCGTAATTGGATAATTTAGCCGCTTAAACGCTAATTGGTTTTCAAACCATTGAACAACTACAGTAAAAAAAGGTTGGGATAATATCAATTTGTCCCAACCTTTTTTCATTTTGGCAGTAGCTGACTGTATTGAAAATGCGCTTTAAACCAAGCTTTTTTCAATGCTAGTCATCCTTGCCGGGGTGGGACGACAAAATCATTTTTCAAAATCAGATTTCTGTCCCACTCTATGTGTTATTCGAAACCTTTTTTCATAGGGCAGTAGCTGACTGCATTGAAATTGCGCTTTAAACCAAGCTTTTTTCAATGCTAGTCATCCTTGCCAGGGTGGGACGACAAAATCATTTTTTCAAAATCAGATTTCTGTCCCACTCCCTGTGTTATTCGAAATCTCTTTTCATATTGGCAGTAGCTGTCTGCATTGAAAATGCGCTTCAAACCAAGCTTGTTTCAACGC
>NZ_JAFEQJ010000005.1:66104-111276 GCF_016890655.1 Staphylococcus sp. GDY8P72P
ATCAGATTTCTGTCCCACTCTATGTGTTATTCGAAACCTTTTTTCATAGGGCAGTAGCTGACTGCATTGAAATTGCGCTTCAAACCAAGCTTGTTTCAACGCTAGTCACCCTTGCCGGGGTGGGACGACGAAATCATTTTTTCAAAATCAGATTTCTGTCCCACTCCCTTTTTGTAATTGATACATTTGATAATATATGCCTTGTTGTGAGATAAGCATATCATGTGTTCCGCGTTCTACGATTTCGCCATTATTTAAGACTAATATTTGATCTGCATCTTGAATTGTTGCTAATCTATGCGCTATAGCAATTGTTGTTCTACCTTGACGCATATGATTTAATGCAGCTTGAATTTGTTCTTCTGTTTCAGAATCAATATTAGCGGTAGCTTCATCAAGTATAAGTATTTTAGGATCAACTGCCATAGTACGAGCAAAAGCTATTAATTGCCGTTCACCACTGGAAAAAGCACTACCTTTTTCTGTCACTTTATGTTCATATTGTCCATCTAATTGCTGAATAAAGCGATCAGCTTGCACAAAAGATGCTGCAGCTTGAGCCTGTTCAAAAGTCATTTTTGGATGATACAGTTTAATATTCGATAAAATAGTGCCGTAAAATATAAAAGCATCTTGTAGTACAATAAGTAGTTCAGTTTTGGAGTACAAAATGACAAAATGTACTTCAAAATGGACTACTTTTTTCATTTTAACTTACATACCAAATTACATACAAAATGATTTATAAAATGCAATTGAAAATGATAATTGAATGAAAATTTGTGATTTTGTGGTATTATGATAATATAACTTATAGAAAAAATTGCTTATTCAACTAACGGGCAGGATAATGAGAAAAGGTTTTTTGATAGAAATAAGAAATTAGATGGTAAATTAGTTAAAAAGGCTGTGTTATAAATGAAAGTTTCTTTGATTGCTGCGATGGATAAGAATAGAGTGATTGGCAAAGAGAATGACATTCCTTGGAGGATTCCCAAGGACTGGGAATATGTTAAAAATACTACAAAGGGACATCCGATAATATTAGGTAGGAAGAACCTTGAATCAATCGGAAGAGCCTTACCTGACAGAAGAAATATTATTCTGACGAGAGATAAGGGGTTTACCTTTAATGGTTGTGAAATTGTTCATTCAATAGAAGATGTTTTTGAGTTATGTAAAAACGAAGAAGAAATTTTTATTTTCGGAGGAGAACAGATTTATAATTTGTTTTTCCCTTATGTTGAGAAAATGTACATCACAAAAATACATCATGAATTCGAAGGAGATACTTTTTTTCCAGAAGTGAATTATGAGGAATGGAATGAGGTATTTGCCCAAAAAGGGATAAAGAATGATAAAAATCCGTATAACTACTATTTTCATGTATATGAAAGAAAAAACTTATTGAGTTAACGGGTGCGTTAATTGAAGAAGAACAGTAAAGATAAAGCACAAGAGCTTGGGATTACTCCAAGCTCTTTTTGTCATTTGAAATAAATTATATCTTTCCAATCAAATTGTTTATCTGTAATCCCTAATCTTTGAGCAGGTGTCAAAACCTTTTTATCCGCTGATTTAAAAGGGCGACAAAAGTTGTAGTAAGTTCTTAGAATTGTAATCGCAAATTGAGCATACTTCGGATTGAAGTTAGCGTAAATATAGCTCTTCTTATCACCACGAGCTGTTGTTAATGGTCTTTCAAGAGATGATATATAACGTCTTATCTGTTGAATAAAGCTATTGGTCGAATGGTCATTAACATTTAATAGCATCTTTGCGATTTCGTTTGGTTCCAGAGCAGATAAATCCGTTCTACAATCAACTGAATAAAATCCTTTATCCTTAGTGGCTAATGGATGTTTGATAGGGTTATCGGCATATTTGCGATATCTTTCTCCATCTTTACTAATAGCCTCTTCGTGGAATTGATGACTTGTTAGTAATTCAGTTAGATAATGAGATGCCAAAGTCCGTAGAAACTTTGTTTTGAATCCTCTGATATCTCCCCAATCGAGCAGTTCTGCTTTTGCTTGTCCGAATTCTTTTAAGCATTGTTTTCTGCTTTTCGTCTTGTTAACTTGGCAAATAAAATGATGTGCATCGCTCAACCTTAATTCTTTCGTGAATACTCTATAAAAGGCGTTTCTAATAGAGAAGTCATCATCACTAATCATTCGCCATTCGTCGGCATTAACCATTTGTTTAATTAACCAATAGTGAGCAGTTGTAGTATAAGGAGCATCAACATTTAAACCATCGACAAATCTACTCCTATTAGTAATTTTCCCTAATTCGTGAAGATAAGCATTCCTATTTTCGCTATCGTTAGCGGATGGTTCTTGTGGATAATAAGACCAATCTAACCTATCATTTTTACGACTAAAAGTATTGAGATGGTCTTCTTTGAATTTTCTTGTATCTTCATTTAATTCATCCATTGAAATATTCCAATCATAGGCAACATCAGAACGGAACACATATCTTGATAAGACCTCAGCAGATACAACTATATACGTTTGCATATTAAGGTCTTCAAACCCCGTATATTTCTTTGAACCTTGTCCTTTCTTACGGACGTTATTTAGGTAGTAGTGCATCTTGTCCGTATTAAGCCACATCTCGTTAAATTTCTTTGTTTGAAGGGGTTGTGTCTCATATCGTTCTAAAAACTCCAAACAACGCCTATACAGCCACTCCAGCTTATGATAGTAGGTTCCAACTCCAATTCCTAAAATATCACAAGTACGACTGACTGAAACCCTTCCAACAACCATCTTAGCGAACATTGGAAGAATGGTGTTCTTTTGTTGGTGATAAGTAGTGGTTTCTTCTCTTTTTGGTAGAACATTAGTGAACTTCTTACACGCCTTACATTGATAGCGTTGAGATTTGCCCCTACTTTTCCCCCTTTTGTAAAATTGCTTCGGCTCATTGAATGGGGTTGATTCTTCTTCCGAGCAGCCTTCTTTATGAAATTGATAATCTGGCTCAACATCTTGGATGCTATTGATTTCTATAAGGCGTTTAATTTCTTCAACAACAGACCAATTAGATAAAGGGGTTACTGTACAGTTTTGCGATACACCTCTGCCAATAGGATTGTCATTGCAGTACATACCTTTATGACCTTTATCTTTGGAACTACCAGTCATTTTATATCGACTTGGTTTCCCTTTTACATCTTTGAATTTGTGCTGTTCTTTCCCAAAATTACAACAAAACGGATTGATGCAGTAATTATATTGAATGGGATATTCAGAACCGTTCCATTTAAAAGACGTTGGCAAGAACAACATTTTGTTATACCTTGTTGCAAATCGTTTTGGAGTTAATAAATCATATTGTTTAGCCCTATCTTTTAATTCTTCGTTTGAAATCGGAATTTTAACATCTACAATTTCATCTTCCTTCGTGGCTAATCTTTTAAGCTTGGTCATTGTCTATCAACCCACTCTATCTTTGATACCCATTTTTTCAACAATCCGCTTATTACTTCGCTTGTTGGCAATCCATTCAATAAACTTCTTATCGTCTAAAATGTTCAATAAGAATTCATCCACTGCTTCGCTTTCAGTACGCTCTGCATATTCAGCGTATTGCTTAACTATCACCCTTACTTGCTCTGATATTTCCCAATCCACAGACTTAGCGTTCTTATTTTTTGGCTCAAGAAATTGCATAGGAAAATGCACCCCTTTTTGCTTAGTAAATTGTAACCATTTTAACACACCAATTTGCATTACTACAATAATTATTTCACGTTCGCATTTTTATATACATTTTAACTTACATTTTGTGGTGTAAATTAACAACAAACGTTGATTTAACAATAAAAAACGAGTATCAAATTCAGTTGCAATTTGATACTCATTTAGGTTTACATTTTCACTTTTTGTACTCCAAAACTGAACTACTTAGTAGTACAAGCCCAATTTTTGATTTTAATTCGTCTTTAGAAAATGATTTAAGAGATTGATTATCAATCATAATTTGACCTCTTTCAAATTCATAAAAACGCATAAACAAATTAATAATAGAACTTTTTCCTGACCCAGTATGACCGACAAGGGCAACTGTTTCACCTGGATTTACTGTAAAACTAATATGCTTAAGCACGTCTGTCTCGCCATTATAACTAAAACTGACATCTTCAAATGTCACTTTTCCTTCTGTGATTCGGTGCTCATTATTCACATCTTGCTTCGGTTCATATGTTTCATCATCTATAAGTTCAAACACACGACTCGCAGATACTATAGCTTGCTGTAACACGTTTAAATTTTGACTCACTTGATTTATAGGTTCAAAAAAACGTTCCATATATTGGATAAAAGCAAACACAACGCCTGCCGTAATTGTTGCACTAAAACTAATAATTCCAAAATAACCTAAAATCATAACCGTCGCAAAAATAGCAAGCATACTAATTGCAGGTCGTAGTAATAAACACTATCTAATTTCACTGTTTTTATCATATAATCGTAATGCTCGTCATTAATTTGATTAAACTCATCATTTAATCTTTTTTGTTGATTCAATGCTTGGATCATCGTCATACCTTCAATAGATTCAGCTAACTTCGAATTTAAGTCTGACAACAATTGTCTTGACTTATTAAATAGTATAGCGGAATATTTTCTATAAATAATCAGTAAGCATATGATGATTGGCAAAAAGATGAGTGCATATAAGGCGAGTCTGACATCTAAAATGAACATCATAATATAGCTAGAAATCATCATGAATACGGCCATAATTACAGTAGAAAAAACGCCGATAAACATATTAACTATTGTTTCTGTGTCATTTGTCAATCTAGAAACGATGCTTCCACCAGAAACTTTATCAAAATAGCGCATGCCTAATGACCCAAGTTTATTAAATGCATCTATTCTTAATTGCTGAATTACTTTGAAGGCTAAGTATTGAAACATATAATCATTAATATATGTAGCAATTGCGCCAATAATCTGTATCCCTATAAAAAATCCTACTAATAATATTAATTTATTTTGTGGAAAGTTGTTAGGTGTTAAAAAGTCATCAATAAAAACTTTTATTAAGTACGGCGTCAACATACTAGTGACGGTCGCTAACGTTAACATTAAAAATGCCAACGCAATAATACCTTTATATGGTGAGGTATATTTGATTAAACGAAACACCGTTTTACCTTGATCCTTCGCTGAGAGTGAAGTTATCTTAGACATTTCCTTCATCTCCTTCCGTCAAATCATTGAGGTGTTGCGCATGTTGTTCTTGTAATGCTTGTGCAGTATAAGTATCAAAATACCATCCTTTTCGTTCTAATAATGTTTGATGGGTACCACGTTCTAAGATTGTGCCACTATCCATAACAATAATTAAATCCGCATGTTTTACCGCACTCATACGGTGCGCAGTGATAATATTCGTTTTTCCTTGTCGTAACGTATGCATATTAGCTAAAATAGTTTCTTCTGTTTGTGCATCTACAGCTGATAATGAATCATCTAATATTAACACCTCTGGATCAATAAGGAGTGCACGTGCGATAGCAATACGTTGTTTTTGACCACCAGACAATGATACGCCTCGTTCCCCTACAACAGTATGATATCCCTCTGTAAACTGTTCGATATCTTTATGCACATGACTTAACCGGCTGACCTCATAAATTTGTGAATCATTTGCTGCCATATGACCAAAAGCAATGTTATTGCGGATTGAAGTAGAGAATAAAAAATGCTCTTGCGGTACATAACCAAATTGCGCACGTAATTGACCTAATTGATAATGACGTAACGGTATATCACCATATGTAATATCATTGGGGTTGTCAGTATCAAATTGACGCAACAGTAACTTGATTAATGTACTTTTACCTGAACCTGTACGCCCTACTATGCCAATAGTCATACCTGGTTGTATAGTAAAATGTATATCGTGAAGATCTTTTTCCTTATTTCCCGGGTAATGAAATTGTGCAATATTAAATACAATATCACCTTGTGGCTGAGCTGTTGTATTGGACTCTGTATCAACACTATTCGGCGTATTCAAGATTACTTCTATTCGTTCATAAGAAGCCTTTGCACGCTGTACTATATTAAAAAACAGGCCCAATGCTAATAGTGGCCACACTAGCATGCCAAGATATGTTGCAAACGTAATTAACTGTCCCAAAGTAATTTCATCATTTAGTACCATGAACGAACCAAAAGTAATTGCCAAAAACTCACTTGTACCAAATACTAACATTATTGTTGGGTCAAAAAGTGCATCAACTTTTGCAACATATAAATTCTTTCTAACCACTTCATCACTAAGCCCCTTAAAATCAGCTTGATCTTCTGTCTCATAACCAAATGTTTTAGTGACCTTAATACCCGCAACACTTTCTTGTGTTTTATCATTTAATTTACTAAATGCCGCCTGTGCTTTTTTAAAGCCATGGCTCAATAATTTTCCATAATAGCGCGTCATTATTACCATAATAGGTAGTGGTATTAACACAATTAACGTTAATTTTACACTTACGGTCAGTGCCATAGTTATAATTACCATACCACCAGTAATTAATGAATCTGCAATCATTAAAATACCAGCACCCGCTGCATTTTGGACAGCATTTATGTCGTTAGTAGCATGTGCCATTAAGTCACCTGTACGTCTATTTTGATAAAAATACGGACTCATTTCTGTATATTTACGATATAAATAACGACGCAATATGTTACCTAATTTTTGGCTCGTCCCAAAAATAGATAATCTCCAGACATATCGAGAACCATATAGCAAGAGCGCTGCCAAGACCAAAATGCTTAAATATATCATTAACATTTTGCCTGTTAGCACTTGATTGGTCATACCATCTATTGTTTTACCAATAATTTGAGGTGGTAATAATTCAATTAAAGCTATTGCAATTAACATGATTAAACCTAAGATATAGTTGAATCTTTGGGCTTTAAAAAACCATGTTAATTTTAAAAACACTCCCATTATAGTCACCCCTTTTGGTTTATATTAAATACATCTTACCATACCTTGCATTAACGATTTAAGTGTTTAATTACATACAAAAAGAGCAAATACACGACACCAACTTATTATAGTTAAATGTGTGTATTCACTCTTTTTTTCGTTTGTCTTATTCTTTGACAAAAAAGTTAAATCTAATTTTCACAACTATTGCTTTATTGCTCTTTTTTACTTTCCTCAAATACTACGACTTGTTGTCCTTTTTTATGCGTTGACGTAATTCCCTGTTCTATGGCTAAAACATGCGCTATTTTAGGGGCAGTCCACAGTACCGGCAGCATAATTATCGAAATCGGTACTGCCGTGACGACTATAAATGATTGTAATGCATCAATACTACCTTCTCCGATATTAATTAAAATAACAGAGATCAGACCCATAATAATAACCCAAAACAAGCGTATTAATTTAGGTGGATTCCCTTCACCTGTTACAGCCATTGAAATGGAATATGACATTGAATCTGCAGTTGTAATAACGAAAACAAACGTTAAAATTAATATGGCAAATACTAAAACATCACCTAAAGGCAATTGATTGGCTAATGCGATAACTGCAGCAGGTAAACCATTATCTGCTAATGGTCCACTCACCGAACCGTTATGTTGTTGTTCATAAAATAATCCACTTCCACCTAAAATGGTAAACCAAAAATGAGATACCACTGCAGCTACAACTGATACTAAGAAAAAGATTTCACGAATGGTACGTCCTCGAGATACACGTGCAACTAAAATTGCCATCAATGGTCCATAACCTATAAACCAACCAAAAAAAAATAACATCCACGCGCCAGCCCATTCGTCATCTCCTCTAAATGTGCCTATTTCAACAAAATCAGAAATATACGTTCCATAAGATGATATAAATGTATCAATAATGAAATGACCTGGACCAAATAATAATATAAATGCTCCAATAGCTAATGCTAACCAAATATTCACTGTACTTAAAAATTGAATTCCTTTATTTATACCTGTAACAGCGGAAATAGTTACTAATACCGTCAAGCCTCCTACAGCAACAATCTGTGTGACCAAATTGTCGGGTACACCTAAAATACTATGTAACCAAAAGCTAAATTGGAAGCCAAAAAATCCTATCGTTCCTATCGTTCCGGCTACAGCACCTAAAATACAAAAAACATCAGTTAAAGAACCAATTTTATTATTTTCAATCTTTGCTCCAAATACTGGATATAATAATGTACGTGGTCTCATTTTCAACCCTTTATTATAATGTGCGTACATAATTACAATACCGCTAATGGCACCGTAAACTGCCCAAGCAGTAAATCCCCATGATGTGAAGCTTTGCGCCATTGCAGCAGGAACTGCTGCTGCAGATTTATCTTTGATGCCGTCATCCATAGTTGGTGGCACATCTAAAAAGTAATACATAGGTTCTGCTGCCGCCCAAAATATCGCACCTGCACCTAAACCTGACGTGACAACAATTGCTGCCCATTTAAAGTAACTCATTTCAGGCTTATCAACATTGCCCAAACGGACCTTGCCGTATTTTGAAATAGCTATCACTAATCCTATAAAAAATGTTGCTAATAATAATAGTTGCCAAAAAGCCCCAAAATATTTAATAGAAATCTCAAAACTTTGTTGCACAAACTTTGCAGTGCCACCTGTAAAGAACGCTGACATAATTACAAAAATAACTAAAACACCAGCACTTATTAAAAATACCGGCCAATCTAACTTTTCTTTTACTAACTTAGTTTTCATTAAAGTTTCCTCGTATCCTTTATATAGATTTATCTATTTTCAAATCTTTATGCAAGTTTCTAAAATATTATCAAGCTATATAATGATGCTAACGAATTTTAATTTTAAAAGTTTCCACGTTTAAAGTGTCGCTCCTTGTATGTACACACAGACAATTAAGCCATGTTTATTTGTTAGAATAAACCTTTACTATTTTTCAATTTATACTTAAGTCGTTATCTTACCACTCTTTTTGCAATATGCCTAATTATCACTATACACAATATATTTTTTTAAAATCGAAATTTAAAAATAAAACTTACACATTGACTTAATACTTAAAATCACTTATATTTAACTTGTATCTAAAACAAATACATGTTAACCACAGGAGGTTATTATGACTTTTCATGATTCGACTGCAACGCAAGTCACTAATATCACATTAAATGTCGCAAATTTAACTAAGATGACACAATTTTATACAGAAGTACTCGGTTTAACACTTGCTAGTAAAGACGATGCACTAGCTATCCTAAATATTGGGAATTCTGGTCACACAGTAACTTTAAGAGCAATTACTGATGCTAAAAAACCTGCAATGTCAGAAGCTGGACTTTTTCATATCGCTTTTTTAGTCCCTACTAGAGCAGATTTAGCAAATTTTTTATATCATGCAGCTAGCCTAGGTATACAAGTTGGTGGTGGTGATCACTTAGTAAGTGAAGCACTCTATCTTTCTGACATTGAAGGTAATGGAATAGAAGTCTACCAAGATCGTGATGCAACTACATGGCAATGGGAAGATGACTATGTCAAAATGGATACGTTACAAGTAGATGCTGAAGATTTAGTTAACCAGCGTACTACAGAAGGCTGGCAAGGTATGCCATCACAGTCAAAATTAGGTCATTTACATCTAAAAACAGCAAATCTTGAAAGTGCACGTAATTTTTATATAACTCAGTTAGGTTTACAACATATTTCTCATTATCCTCAAGCTTTATTTATGTCAACAAACCAATATCATCATCATATTGCTGTCAATGTTTGGCAATCAACCCAACCGCGACTCGATAATGATCATAGTTTAGGCCTTTATCATATTGATATTTATAAACCAAATGCACAAAATGAAACATCAATCAGTCCTGAAGGATTCAGTGTCACAGTGCATAGCAATCGTACTACTGTCCCTGAATAAAAATTAAAATGAATTCCAGACATAAATAGCAATGAATTCCAGACATAAATAGCTCTGACTAAAAAATAAACGTCAATTTCTATTGAGAAGATATAGAAATTGACGTTTTTTAATTATATGAAATGCCTTTAAGATAAAAAGATGTTGTTTAACTTTTGTTTTCGAAATTTCTTATTTTTTGAATAGCCAAATATAAATTCTATCGATTTGAAACGTGTTGACGCCCAGAGGAATAGTATGCGTGAGAGACTAGGACGAATCAATGTTGTCCCAGTCTCCTCTTATTTGAAAATAGGGATTTGTATCCCATCTTCATTTTTATTCAAACCACTCGATAACATCTGCTTGTGGTTGTCTAATTTTTGCTTTAGGTTCTGTTTCTCTATAACCAAAAGCTACCATATATGAAGGCACAAAATCATCAGCACCGATAATGTTTTCTGATTTTAATAACTCAGTAACAGCATCTAAATCAAATCCTTCAATAGGACAAGAATCAATGCCTAATAATGCTGCTGAAGTCATCATATTTCCTAATGCAATATAAGTTTGCTTACTTGCCCAATCTACAAGTGAGCGTTCATTATCATTGATATGAAAATTTGTTTGAAAATCATCATATTTTTTCTCGACTGCAGGAATTGTCTCCTCTGCATATTGCTTAATATTACGAATGATATGTTGAACATACGGTGATTGAGACGTTACATTTTTACGTGCTAACGCTAATACAAAATGGCTAGCAGTGTCCAGTTGCCCTTGAGCACCCCAACTAATATCTCTTAATTTATTTCGTAAATCAGCATTTTGAATCACTAAAAATTTCCAAGGCTCTAATCCTAAAGAACTTGGTGATAATCTACCTGCTTCTAAAATTGTAGTAAAATCTTGTTCACTAATTTTTTTAGTTGCATCAAAACGCTTTGTTGCATGTCGAAATTGAAATGCTTCAATAATTTTATCATTCATGTCTGCCATTACTTTAGTGCCATCCTTTCAAATTAAAGATTTATTAAGTAAGTTCTAGTATAAGCTAAATAATATTTCCGATAAAAGTAATCTGTTTATAAAAAAATAGAAGTAATATCGAAATGTACTGTTAACTATTTCGAATACCACTTCTATATATAGATTTTATCATTGTACTAGTGTAGTTCACGCATTATTCACCTTATATTGTCAGCATTAATACCAATGAATTGGTAATTGCTCATTACAATTCAGGTGCTAATACCGTTTCTTCAATAACTGATAACACACCTTGTTTATCATTAGACGGTGCAACAAAGTTTGCTACGTCAAATAACATCTGATCATGACTATTTTCCATAACATAGCTATGTTCAGCAAGTTCTAACATATCATAATCATTATTTGCATCACCGAAAGCCATTAGATTATCTGCAGTCAATTCCCATTTCGCTAAAAGACGTTTAAGTGCATTGCCTTTAGTCATTTCTGGGATAATAATATCAATACTGTCGTGCCCACTAGATACTATACTAATATCATCTGCAAATTTCACAGCTAAATCCTGATCTAATTGTGGATGTGTATCTCTATTAATATTCAATGCGACTTTAACATATTCATCATTTGGCAAATGAGCAAAAGAATCAATTTCTTCTAATTGACGATAATAAAAATGTGCTACTTTTTTAAAAGTTTCACTGGTATCTTTTAAAATATAGGCACTCTTTAATCCACAAACAATTAGTTCTTGCATACTACGTTCATAATGTAAGTAATGGATTAACTCCTGATAAAAATCAAAATTAAATGCACGATAATCATATAATTCTTCACCGTCGTATATAACTGCTCCATTTTCTGCGACAAAAAACATCTCTCTCTGTCCAAAAATAGAAATCAATTTAGCATATTGATTCCCACTAGCAGCAATAAATTTCACATTTCTTTGCTGTAATTGATTAAAAATATTGTTAAAACGTGCAACATCATAACTTTTGTTAGTATCTAAAAAAGTGCCATCCATATCAACCGCAATTGCTTTTATCATATTGTCCCCTCAAACTTTCAATTATGTATGTGCTTTCATTATAGCTATTTTAACGATTGTTGAAAAGTATAAGATGACAAGTTAAGCTGTTGTCACCTTATACTCACACAATAATTATACTTGTTGCGTTATTTGATTTATAAAGCTGAAATAGTCTGCGATATTATTATTGAGTTGCGCTTCATTAACATTAAAAGTGCCATACAGTGCATGTGCCCCTATAAATTTCGCACCTACAAAGCGACTCGTCGCATCTAAAGGAGCTAACAATTGTGCTAAAGTGTAGCCTACCGCACCCTCAGCGTGATAATCTTCTTCTGCACTTCCTACAGAAACTGCTGCAGCAAACTGTTTTCCTTGTAATTTATCCCCAGTAGAACCGTAAGCCCAACCATACTCTAATACTTCATCAAAATATTGTTTGAATAAAGGCGGATAACTATACCAATACAATGGAAATTGGAAAATAATAGTTTCGTATTGCTCTAACAATTGTTGCTCCGCTTCAATATCAATAACTTCATTTGGATAAATCGAATACAAATCATGTACAGTGACCTCATCACGTTGTTGCAAAGCTAATTTCCATGCTTTATTTACTTTTGACTGTGTCATATTTGGATATGCGATAATAACTAAAGTTGACATTTTTCCCTCCTAAAAAGACTCATTTAATAAGTTAATATTAAATGAGTCAATATTATAGATACAATATATTTGTTTGAAACTACAATAATCACTACTGCTCTTTAGAATAGTCAGTATTTGTTGCATAATCTGCAATTGCCTTTTTTTGTTTCACTTTAGAAACGTAAGTAACGGCTTCATTTCTATCAAAAATAGTTAAACCAGTAATATCTTTGCCCTTGTTAGGTCGAATAAAACTAGCTAAATATGAAATAATAAACACAATTAAAAATGAGATGATAGATACAAAGAATGGTGAATTGTCCCCACCAATATTGTTAAAAATATAAGCAAAAATAACACCAAAAATTAAACCAATAATTACGCCGAATGCGTTTGTACGTTTAGTGAAAATACCAACTGCAAATACACCAGCTAGTGGCACACCAAATAATCCAGTAATAAGTAAGAATAAATCCCAAATATCATTTGAATCAGCAGCAATTAAATAGATAGACATTGCATAACCAAATAAGCCTGAAATAATTATGATATAACGTGCAAACGTTACTTCACTTTTTTCATTACCCTTCCCAAAAAAGCGATGTTTTATATCTACAGAAAAACATGCTGATATCGAGTTCAAACTTGAAGATATCGTTGATTGGGCAGCAGCAAAAATTGCTGCAATTAATAATCCACCAACAAAAGGAGGCATTTCAGTTAAAATAAAATACGGTACGATAGACGACGTATTAAAACCATTAGGTAGTGCGCTACTATGATTATAAAACGAATATAACATTGTTCCCATACCGTAAAATATAGGTGCTGATATTAGTGCCAATATACCATTTGTCCACAATGATTTAGAAGTTTCTTTCAACGAGTCTGATGCTTGGTAACGTTGAACGACGTCTTGACTTGCAGTATATTGATGTAAATTATTAAAAATGTTACCTAAAAATATAATCGGTATAGCCGCTGCTGCTGTATTGAATTTCCAATTGTCAGCGCTAATTATTTTTTTATTGTTCATTGCATCTGTAACCAATGTCCCCATACCATTTGGTAAATGAACAACCCCTAAAATAATAATGACAACAGCGCCACCAAGTAAAATGACACCTTGAATAAAGTCACTCCACACAACACCTTCAAAACCACCTAAAAACGTATATAAGATACATAAAATACCTACGAGTGAAGCTACAACAAATGGATTTAAATCCGATACAGATGTAACCGCTAAAGTTGGTAAATAAATTACAATAGCTACTCTTCCCAAATGGAATAAAATAAACAACAAAGAACCAATCACTCGTATACTAGGTCCAAAACGCGCTTCTAAATATTCGTAAGCTGACGTGACATTCAATTTCTTGAAAAATGGTACATAGAAAAAGATCAATAAAGGTATTATTGCTACAATAGTAATATTTCCAACTATATAAGACCAATCTGTTAAAAAGGCTTTTTCTGGTGTTGACATAAAAGTAATTGCACTTAAAGTTGTCGCATAAATAGAAAAGCCCACAGCCCAAGATGGTAACCTACCACTGGCAGTAAAAAAGCTATCAGTATTTTGTCCTGCACGTTTAGTGAAGTACACCCCAATTAGCAACATGATAAAAAGATAGAGTAAAATAGCTACCCAGTTCCAAAACCCAAACCCCACTTGTTCCATGAACAATCAACCCCTTAAGTTAAAAATTATAAGTTATATTTATCTATAAGTGTCTCTAACTGTGCTCTATTATTTTCATTAAATGGTTTAAATGGTTTTTTTGGTAAACCACAATCTAGACCACGTGCTTTTAATATTTCTTTTAATGTAGGATAAATCCCCATGTCTAAGATGCCTTCAATAATATGATTAGTGTCATGTTGAATAGCATAAGCTTTAGCAACGTCACCTTGTTGCGCATTTTCAAAAATAGCACGTGCACGCTTACCATTAACGTTATACGTTGACCCAATAGCACCATCAACTCCCGAAATAGCTGCTTGTACCAACATTTCGTCAAACCCCGAGAAAATTAATTTATCCGGGAAATGTTCACGGATTCTTTCAAGTAAAAAGAAATTAGGTGCTGTATACTTTACACCAATTACTTTGTCATGTGAAAATAACTCTTCAAATTGTGTCATTGATATATTAACTCCAGTTAAATCTGGAATAGCGTAAACAATTAAATTATTTTGTGTTGCTTCAATGAGTTCAAAGTAATAATCTTTTATTTCTTCAAAAGAAAATGGATAATAGAACGGCGTAACAGCAGAAATTGCGTCGTAGCCTAATTCAGTTGCGTATTGACCTAATTCTATAGATTCGTTTAAATCTAGTGCACCAACTTGTGCGATTAATTTAGCGTCATTTCCAATGACATCTTTGACTACTTTAAAAATTTGTTTCTTTTGTGCAGTGTTAATTAAAAAGTTTTCTCCTGAACTTCCATTAACGTATAAACCATCTAACCCTTCTTTATCTATAGCATTACGTGCTATTTGTTTTAATCCCTCTTCTTTTACCTGACCATCCTCATCAAAGGGAACTAATAACGCTGCATACAAACCTTTCAAATTATCTTCCATGTTATAAACCTCCATTATTTTCGCTATTTAACTATTTTAGCTACGCTCAAAACTTAATTTTTTAAGTACATAACTAAACGTTACCTATTAGAAATTTTACTTTACAGCTAGAATTGTAAACGCTACCATAAAACTTAGCAATAGAATTCTGAAAATTATATACGTTTAATAAGCACATTAATGAAAATATTTTTCACAAATAGTCTAAATGGAGGTCATCGCATGTCGTACAAAATTGTTTTAGATGTAGGGGGTACACAAATAAAATCTGCTGTACTTGATGAAAATTCTAATTTAGTAACCTTTAATAGCATCCCAACGCCTAATAACATTACTGATTTTATTTTAGATGAGGTCATCCAAATAGTAGAACAATATAAAGAACTGTATCATTTAGATCCAGTCTACGTTGGCATCTCTAGCGCTGGCGTTATAAATCGCGATACAGGAACGGTAGTTTATAGTAGTCCCACGATTGCTAATTTTACAGGGACAAACTATAAGCAAGCATTAAGTCATATTACTCCGTTTGTCTATGTCTGCAATGATGTTGATGCCGCACTATTAGGAGAACTACACACATATCAATATGCACAACAACAAATATTTTGTTTAACTTTAGGCACAGGTATTGGAGGCGCATTTTACACTTCAGAAACAGGTTTATATCAAGGTGCCAACTCTCGTGCCAATGAAATTGGTTATATGCTATACCGTCCTGATAGTGAAACGACTTATGAACAACGGGCAGCTACTTCAGCATTACAAACCCAAATTACTCATCAATATAGTTCAACTGATGTAGATGTTAAATCGTTATTTCTTCAAGCTAAACAAGGAGATGAAACAGCAAGTGCTTTATTACACACTTGGGGTAAAGACGTCGCAGAAGGCGTAGCACAAATTCAATTACTTTATGATCCTGCGTTAATTTTAATTGGTGGCGGAATTTCTGCACAAGGTGATCAATTATTGCAATATATTGTACCTTATGTCTCTTATTTTTTACCTGCCAATTATGAACATGCACCTATTCAAACTACGCATGCGTTAAATAATGCTGCATTACTCGGTGCAGGTAGTTTAATAACACTTTAACCAACTAACCTAAATTAAATAATTGTCGTAACTTCCGTTTATACAATACTTAGGGCCAGAACATTAATAATGTTCTAGCCCTATATATTACGGTTTATCATGTAAAATAACATCTTTTGTTTTTTGATAGACTCGATGTAAATGCTCATCGTCTAATAATAAGTAACTGACAATATCTATTAAAAAATGTGTCGCAATTTGTGTATTAATAAACCTTGTATCATTATTTCTGGATTGGTCTGTCGTAATCAATACTAAATCTGCACATGCTGTAAGTGCACTACCTTCATAGTTAGTAATTGCTACTACAAAAGCACCTTGTTGCTGTGCAATCCCTGCAGCTGAAATTAACTCTGTAGTTTCACCACTGTTCGAAATAGCGACAAACGTATCCGAACCTGTTAATAATGACGCTACAATTTTCATTTGATGAGAATCTGTCGATACATTCCCTTTTAAGCCCATACGCATCGTTCTATAATAAAATTCAGTTGCTGTTAATCCTGAACTCCCTAATCCAGCAAAAATTATTTGTCTACTACGCATAATTTGATTTACAAAATTTTGAATATCAATATCTGAAATAAACTCGCCAGTTTGTTGAATTGTATTTTGATGATAGTTATGAATTTTTTGGATGAGCGGGCTATTCTCAATTTCTTGATTAGTCATTTCCTGTTGCAAATTAAATTTCATATCTTGAAAGTTTTCATAGTCTAATTTATTGGAAAAACGTGTAATGGTGGCAGGTGAAATGCCTACACTATTCGCCAATGAATTAATAGTAGAAAAGTTATCATCAAATTGATTATTTTTTATATAGTTAACGATTTCTTTATCTGCTTTAGTAAATAAATGTTTATAGCGTTGCACTCTATTATCAAATTTCATCTGTGCGTCTCCCCTTTTTAATATAGCCATATTTTACTATAAACGAAAAGTTTTTTCATTAATACTATAACTATTGATTATTTTTTTCCTAATGTTATATTGATATTACTTTAATTAAATCACTATATCTTAAAATTTAATGTTATGGAGTGTGTATTTTATGTTACCTAATGGATTAATCGTATCTTGCCAAGCTTTACCTGATGAGCCACTACATTCATCTTTTATTATGTCAAAAATGGCATTAGCAGCTTATGAAGGTGGTGCTGTTGGAATTAGAGCAAACAGCAAAGCAGATATTTTAGAAATTAAAAAAACAGTTGATCTACCTATCATTGGTATTGTTAAAAGAGATTACGATAATTCCAATGTTTTTATTACTGCCACTAAAACAGAGGTACAAGAATTACTTGAAAGTGGTTGTGAAGTCATTGCACTTGAAGCTACGAATCAACCTCGACCACAAGAAAGCTTAGCAGAATTAGTAGCATATATCCGTCAAGAAGCACCACACATTGAAATAATGGCTGACATCTCTACTGTTGAAGAAGCAAAACAAGCAGAAGAACTTGGTTTCGATTATATTGGCACAACGTTAAGAGGCTATACAACATATACATCTGGTCATGTTTTATATGAAAATGATTTTGCCTTTCTAAAAGAAGTAATTGCTAATGTGAATACTAAAGTGGTTGCTGAAGGAAATGTTGTGACACCAGATATGTTTGCGCGTGTAAGTGAATTAGGTACGCACTGTACAGTAGTCGGCGGTGCTATTACACGTCCAAAAGAAATAACACAACGCTTTGTATCTGCTGTTGCTACTCCCAAACATTAATTTAACTTAAAAAGCGTAGCTATCTATATTCAACGAACGTTTCATTGAAATAAGATGGCTACGCTATTTTTTCATTTATAACTTTATTGTGAGCTATACCGCTTCTGCAATAAATATTTTTCTATCTTCCCATTCGCCTGTTTGGTAATTATAGTTGTCACAAGTAATTAGAGTTAATTGCTTTTTATTGCTGTTTTGTTCCTCTAATACATGAACATCACTGGGCTTCACATCATATATTTTCGTTATTTGGTAATGACGCTTGTCCTGTCCTACTTTAAAATACACATCACTACCTATTTTTGAGGCAGTTAAATTAGTAAATTGATAATGTCGAAGATTCGTATGTGTATGACCTGCTATTGCAATATTTTGATCATCTAATGATTCATCAGCTTCTGCAAAGCTGATGCCTTTTTCTAACTGTTTAGGTGTTGCCGGCCCTTGATATACAGGCTCTTTAATATCAGCATCAGGTACAGTTAAATATCCTACCATAGTTGATGCATTTTGCTGTTTCGTAGACTCAGTAGACTGAAGTTGCTTAGCATCATACTGTTCTACTTTATCTGATGCTTCCTTGTTATAAAAATAATTAGCTATATAAGGCTGTACCAATAAATAAACAGCTACTAACAAACATACTATTCCTAACAACGACAGTAATATATTAATCCTTCGTTTCAACTTAACTACGCCTCTTTCACTTGAATTACTTATGGTTAATATAGCATTGTTTTTTTATAAATCATACCTCTGTTTACAAAACGAAAAAATTGCTCACTAATTACAAAAATTATCACAAGCTTGCAACAATAAAGGGTTCAAAAGTGCACATCAATTTTGTAAAATTGCTGTCATCTTCTAAACCCTAAAAGTTAAAATCATATTCACCATGATTTCCATAATATATATGCTTCACATTAAACATCTTATAGTTAAATTACCTACCTATTTATTTCAATCCATTTCACTAATTCATGCAAATTATTTACTGCAATTGTAGGTTTCACACCATTATCATCAAATAAGTCATTGCGTCTATTAACCCAAGCTGTATCAAAACCAAAGTTCTCAGCTCCTGTAACGTCCCACGAATTTGACGACACAAACAATATTTCACTACGTTTTACTTTATAATAATTTAATACTAATGCATAACTGGCTGGACTTGGCTTATATTGTTTAACTTCGTCGACACTCATAACTGAATTAAAGTATTCAGCGATTTCAGAGTTATCCACTAATGCACGTAACATATTATCATTTCCATTAGACAATATAGCTAAATCTAATGGCTTGTCATTTAACTCAGCTAGAGATTTGGGCACTTCTTTAAAGTATTCTAAATTTTGATAACCATTAAACAATTCATTAATATCATCTCTATTATACGGTACATTATAAACTTCTAAAGTATGTCGTAATGCATTTTTGGTAATTTCATCATATCTTGTATAACGTTCCATAACTTGACGTAGTGTTGCATGATATAATTGTGTCTTACGCCATAAATTAGTTATTTCTGTAGCATGTTCTTTGTTTAACTCTGCAACTTTATCTTTAATTGACATAACATCAAATAATGTGCCAAAAACATCAAAAACAATAACTTTATACATAAAATACCCCTTTCTCTACAAAACAATCAGTACTTATTATTTATCACTAAAGTTAAACGTTGAAACAATTTTTTAATTAATTTTAATACTAAAAAATAAAAGGTAAAATGTATAATCATAAAATGATACATTCTACCTTTTATATTTAAATAATTACATTAACAATTAATATAAATCCTAATCCTAATATAGATAATATAGATTCTAATAAAGTCCATGTTAAAAATGTTTCTTTCATGCTTAAACCAAAATACTCTTTAAACATCCAAAATCCAGCGTCATTAACATGTGAACAAAAAATACTTCCTGCACCTATAGCAAGCACAACTAATGAGAGATTAACATCTACGGTTTGTAATAAAGGTAATACAATACCAACTGATGATATAGCTGCAACTGTAGTAGAACCTAATGCTACACGTAAAATAGCTGCTGCTAACCATGCTAATACAAGGGGTGACATTTGTGAGTCATGAAATAATTGTGAAATAGTGTCGCCAACACCACCATCGATTAAAATTTGCTTAAATGTACCGCCACCACCGATGATTAACAGTAGCATGGCAATTGGAGTAATAGCATTTGAGACAGTGTCCATTATTTGATTCATTGTTTGTTTACGTCTGATTCCCATAGTATATATAGCGATCAAAACTGCAATTAACATCGCCGTTGTAGAAGAACCTATAAAATAAATAAATCCTTCTAGACCTTGAGCGTGTCCGTCTTCATTACCTGTAATCAATTGAACAACTGTCGCAAATAACATCAATACTACAGGACTTAGAGCCGTTAACAAACTTAGTCCAAAACTTGGCATCTCTGATTCATCGATATTCTTAATATCACCCGTAACGGCTTGATTCCCCTCTTTTGCAAAAGCGCTTGGTGCCAATTTATACGCAATTTTAGGAAAAATACCACCAACGATAATTGCTAATGGAATACCAATAATGATACCGTACATTAATACATGGCCGATATTCGCATTTAGTGCTTCAGATATTGCGACTGGTCCAGGATGTGGTGGTAAAAAACCATGCGTTACAGCGATTGAAGTCGCCATAGGTAAACCTACAGATAAATTAGAAATCGACATTCTTTTAGCTAGTGTAAATACTAATGGTACTAATAGAACAAAAGCAACCTCTAAAAATAAAGATATTCCGATAATGAATGATGCAATAATCATTGCCCAAGTAACATATTTTTTACCAAATGTATTAATTAATGTGTCAGCAATGCGAGTAGCACCGCCACCATCGGATAATAATTTACCTAGGATGGACCCTAATCCAAAAATAATCGCGATATGTCCTAATGTATCGCCCATCCCTTTTTCAATAGTTTCTACAATTTTATCTATAGGCATCCCTAAAATCATACCAGTTGCCATAGAAGTAATAATTAATGCTATAAACGTATTTAATTTAAAGACCATGATTAATATTAGTAATATGGCTACGCCTATAACGACACCTATAATTGGCCAAAACTCTCCCAACATAAACATCCCAACTTTCATTTTTATTTATTTAATTGATATACTTCAGTTAATGTTTCTGTAGCTCCAACATTTCCTGGGAAAATAACATATGGCATATTTTCATATTTTGCTTCACTACCAGTTAGCCAAATTGGTACGCCTTTAGTAATTTGGCCAATAACTGTCGCTTTTTTAATATTCAATCCTTTAGTGGCAACATCACTTGAAGTAATACCGCCTTTTGCGATAATGAAATTAGGTTTAAGTGTTAAATTACTAACAATTTCGACTAAACAATTAGAAATATTTGTCGATATACTTAAATTATTAGTTAAATCAGCTGTCTTAATTACATCTCTAGACGTATAAACAACAACGTCTTCACCTTGTGCAATCAACCTTTCGACCTGTGCAATGATAGATTTTATATAGTCAGTTAAACTTGGTTTTGTTACTTCTGTCACATCAAATTCAATAGTCTGAATATCGGAATGAGCAATTAAATGATTCAACTGATCCGATGATTTTTTGACATGTGATCCTACAATAATAATGCCGCCATGTGAATTGTCACTGACATCATTTAAATTTATAATTTCTCCAGGTGTTTCACATATTGCTTTTACAAATGATGCTGCTGTACGGAACATAAATTGCTTTTTATGTGTACTTAAATAAGAAGTAAGACAAGCTACAAAGAAATCTAAATCTTCATCATTTAATGCATCAACAACTACTGCATCAAAATGTTGCAAGTCATCGAAAAGTGACATTATCGTCTCACTCTCACGATTACGCAATTGTTGTAAAGTAATGTGATATACATCGTCTGACTTGATATCACCATTACTTTTTTCTGCTATAAAATCATCCATACGTTCAGCACTAAAGCCAAATGTTGTATCTTGTGCAAATTCACTGTTGGCTATCGGAATATAGGCATCATCTTCTTGTAAATAATGTATTCCGTTATACGTATACCTTTGTCCTTCGAAAAATGCTGGTATATAAAATACGCCATCAAAACCATGACTTGCGCTATCATTAAGCACTTTAGGTTCAAGATAAAAATGACCGCGTAACGTTGAGTCACCTCTACTAATAACTATAAAAGGTTGATTTAATTCTTTAGAAATTTGTTCAATGTTCGTCATTATTTCTTTATGCACAATTGTAGTTTCTTCTTGATTAAGCGCACGGGAATTAGTCAAAATATAGAACATTTGATTTGCTTGTTGAAAGCCATCTTTAATGTATTCTAATGACCAATCTGTATAAACTGGTAAATCTTTCACAGTTTGTGTACCAGTAGGATCGTCATCTAACACAATTATTTTATACGTTAAACTTTCTAAACCTTTGTCTATTTCATCTTGTTTTTGTTCTAAAATTAAGTTTTTATTTAGCATATTTCCACCTACATATTGTTGATTTTTTCAAAATATTTAATAATTCCAGAGTGATCATTAAGACCATTGCCTGCAATTACTTCAGCTTTGTAAATTTCTTTTACTTGGTTAGTTAGCGGTAACGTTAAATCAACTGTATCCGCAGTAGACACTACATTTTTTAAATCTTTCAGATTAATGTTTAAAGTGCCACCAGCTTGATAATTTTGCTCAATCATTTTTGGAAATTTAGCATCCATCACAGAAGAACCGGCCAAGCCATCTTTAATAGCGCTGTACATCGCTTCTAAATTGATATCAAATTTTTTCGCTAACACCACTGCTTCTGATAGTGCTGAAATGTTCATATTAACGATTATTTGGTTCGCTAATTTTACAACACTACCAGCTCCAACATCTCCTACTCTAATAACAGATTGTGCTACGGGATCTAATATTTTTGTGATGACATCTAAGTCTACTTCTTTACAACCTACCATGACCGATAGTTCTCCAGTGATTGCTAATGGTTCCCCACCACTTACTGGTGCATCAACATATTTCACATTTTTTTCTTCTAACACTTTACTTATTTCCAATGACTCATTGGGCGTTAACGAACTCGTATCAATTACATGTTTTACTGCAATATCTTCATACTTTAATACAGCATTTTCTCCACTATATAATACAGCTTTAACAATAGCCCCATTTGGCAATGACGTAATTAAACAGTCAACTTGCTGTGCTATTTCTTTAGTTGTTGCTATCACAGCACCATATTGTTGCATTTCTTGTTGTGCTTCATTATTTACATCATTTACTAAAACTGTTTGTCCTGCTTTCAACAAATTTTTCCCCATAATTCCTAAACCAATAAATCCAATTTTCATATTTTTACCTCCACTGAAAACGTTTACATATTATTGTATGCCAAAATAATTAAAATGTATACATTTTGTTCTAATTTTTTTTATAGTACACTATGTATAGTGAGGTGACAGTAGTGAAAAACGTAGAACAATCTATTTATCAAAAAATCAGAAATGACATAATTAACGGGGATTTAATTCAAAATGAAAAAATAACAGAGACTAAGTTAGCTAAAAAATACAATGTTAGTAGAACTCCTATAAGAGAAGCATTAACACAATTAGAATTAGAATATTTTATTAAAGATGGTTATGTCTTTATACCGACATCAGAAGAGTATCGTCAAATTTTCGAAATGAGAATACTGCTAGAATCTTACGCTTTGCGTAAGGCAGCTGTAGTGTATACCGAAGAAGATTTATTAGAATTACAAAGTTATACCGAAATTGATATGGATTCCTTAGAAGAAGAACAAATTATTCAAACAAACGATGCTTTTCATAAAAAAATTATGGCAGCTACTAATAATCAATTTATCTTAAACAACTATCAAAAATTACAAAGTTATATTTATTTGTTTAGTAAAACTGTTATAAACAAACGTAGACCTGGCTTAATTGAGGAACATGCAGAAATAGTTGCCGCCTTACGTAATAGAAATACTGATAAAGCTGTAGCATTATTAGAACAGCATTTGAACAATGATTTAGAATTCAGTTTATATTACTTAAATAATAAATCTTGATGTATACAAGCCACAGTTTGTTAAACTTTTGTAAATCTTCACTTTTCATGCTTTTTTTACTTTTAAAGTGGTTATAAATAAGTAAGAGAGGATGTGGAGATAATGAGCAAACAAATTTTCTTGGATATCGTAAACCTTTGTAGTATCGGCTTGTTTTATTTATTACTTATTGTCTTAACGCTATTTACATTAGATTATTTTAATATGCACACAAGTGGATCTTTATTTTTATTATCATTAAGCTCTATGACTGTTATTCAAATATTTAACCATGCGGAATTTAATGGCTTACTCACACTATTTTCACTTGTAACTGTAGTTGTTATTGCATGCAAATCAATACACCTCTATATCATGGAACGCTAATCGCAATAAGATATTGAGTAAAGAAATTATACGGTTTGCCAGTACATCTTCAAACATATTTAATCTTGTTTATATTCGATAAAAATTATATAATAATCTCGAGGATGGTAAGCGCAAACATTATAGTTTATTATAGTCTAAATTATTTACTTTGCTTTAGCGCACCTAAATCAATTGCTCATATAATCAATGTTATACCATTCTCAACAATGGTCTTACTCAGACTGATTGGACAGACTTAAAACTACCTTCAGGCAGTAGTTTTAAGTCTTTTTTATGTTAATTAACTTTTTAAAATTCCCCCACTTTTTTTAGTGCAACACTATAAAATTTTAATCACTTTTTTAATAATTTTCTCCTTTACCATTACAACGATTAAAAATATTAGTATTTACTATGTTTTTATTAATCTTTCTTGTAGACACTCCCTATAGATTGTTTAAAACGGTACACTTGATATAAATGAAATTATAATTTGAGGTATTTACTAATGAAAAGTACACTTACCATCCTTCATCACATCAAAGCGCCTATGCGTAGATGATTAAATGAAGTTATAGTTTTACTGCCTTTAGCGGAATCTAATATCGTCAATATTAATGGCAATCTCCACACTTTTAAGCATGGTCTAATTATTAATCACGGTGACCTTTACCAACATGTACAGACAAATTATCTACTTTCGTTATCCATACCATTAGCATCGTTTATTGAACGTGATGCTTTATTCTCCCATAGTTATCTAGACTATAATTTAATTCGGTCAAAAACTAAGTTACACCAATGGTTAACTTATTACTTAAAAACCAAATTTATCGATAAAACCATCGACACATCAATGGTATCTGACGTTATAACTTTATTACTAGCTGAAGCACAAATTAAATTACAACAACCTTATTTACCTGTTTGCAATGTTACTTCTAAATTATTGAAAAATATTTTGGTATTTATTAATAATCACATTACTGAACCGTTATTAGCCAAAATATTAGCCCAACGTTTTTATATTTCACAGTCTTGCATCTCAATACTTTTTTCCACACATTTACAAATGCAATTTAAACCTTATATTACAAGTTTAAAAATTAAGCAAGCGCTCATTGATTTATTGACTGGACAGCATAATATACATGATTTAGCACTAAATTATAGTTTTTCCAATGTTTCAACCTTTTCTAAACAGTTTAAAAAATATATTCAGTTACCACCTAAAAAATTTTTTTACTACTACAAGTATCACAATAATATGGATCAAGATAGCTTGACTATTTCACCTATTAGCCATCAAATATGTCTAAGTCTACATAACTACATGTATAATATTACGACACCTAAATCATATACTTTAGAGTTGCAGCACAATTATCCTACGATGTATTTCAAACCACCGCAGACGATTATAAAATTGGCAAATTTCCATGAATTTCTTAAGTTTACGCATACTCAGCTTGATTATTTTGACTTATCTTACCTCCCAAATCCAATTTTATATATAGAACATATTGAACACTCTATATTTAATACGATTGATAAAGCTTATTTTATTAAGTTGCTACATCAATTAAAAAGTTATAATTGCAGCCTTTTATTACCGGTAAACTCACTATTTATGTTTAATAAAATGAATGACAGTTTTCTTGTAGAACTTAAAAATGATAGTTTATGTCGAGAATACTTAAGCACTATACAACTTCTTTTTAATCCGCAACTTTTACCACTAAACAAAATTAGAGTTTTAAAAAATCTTATTTCACGGAAATATGCAGCAGTTAACTGTGGTTTATTAGTAGATGATTTCTTTCAAACCACTGACGTCACTCACAACCATATAGTGGCACACTTAAATGCCTTGCCTATGGATTTTTATATTATCAATATGGATTTAACGATGTTAGCGCAACAGTTAGCTAAAATATATAATATAGACTCAACTAACATAAAAAATATTATTGCCTATTTTCTCGATGATTTAGAAGAGCATGCACATAAATTAATTTTCATTCATTTAACCTATAATGCGTTGCAACAATATTACTCACCAACTACTAAAATCACGCATGCCCACTTAGTAGATTTTATTGTATCTTTATCTTCGCGCATACGTGGTTTAGGATTCCCGTTATACTGTGATAACCATAATAAATTAATGTTAATGACAGTGCATGAAAATTATTTACCAATAATGCATATTTACCAAATGTTAGCGCCTTTTATGAATTGTCATGTATGTCTTCATAACATGGGACTGCTTCGTAAACAACATCAAAATTATGAACTGTTAGTCCATAATGGAGATTTGATTAATAGTGATTCCGAAACATCTACTGCCCTAAATATTAATCATCATTTTCATACAACTTTTTCAGTTTTTAGCAAACTGTTAAATGATTCTTTTGGTTCAATTGATTATTTGTTACCATCAGCAAAACAAATGCAAAACTTACAACTCGACACATTTATAATTAAACAAATCAATCAATCAAACCATCCACAGTCACAGTATAAATTATTTTCCGTACATGAACCGTTAACATTTTCACTTCAATCAAATGCATTGTTATATCTCATATTAGCGCCTACTAAATAAAAGCCTGGAACATCAAGTTCATGGACAAGTAAAAAGAATCATTGTTCTTGTATCTGTCGGATTTTGATACACATCCTAATTTTATAAAAATATTTTATTATAAAATCACATATGAATCCGACGTATTTTAGCGAGATTCTTGAGGGAACAGGAGAAACTGAAGACTTCACACTAAGACAGTGTACGAGTAAAGCATGTACAAAAACTACCCACAAGATCGGAAACTTCTTCTGTAACCTCTTATTTTATTGTCAGTAAAATCTTAATTATTAGTTATCCTAAACGCTTTCTATAGATTGGCAGGGCTTTGGGACGACTCTTGCGGGAATAGCACTTGCCGAAGACTACAGGCTGAGGCAGTGCCCGCGGAAAGCGTGCACAAAAACTGCCCACAACTCCTAAACACAAAATAGCACTCAGGTGACTTGAATTAAATCATCTGAGTGCTATTTTTCTGATATTTATGTCATAAATTTTTATATTAATTATCAAACTCTAACTTAAGAGATGGTGTAGCAATAACAAAATCTTTTTTCAATACACTAGCTTTTAACTTGTCAGTAGTTGCTAATTCATACGTCCAACTATTTTTTGTTGGTTTCTGTGATAAATAACCAGTAACAAAGCTATCTTGATATAACAATGAAGCCATACCAGTGCTCAATATATAATTGAATTCAATTGGTTCGATTGTCACAGTTAATTTGCCTTTTGTTGTTACTTTTAACATGTTTGTTAATTCATTTTCTGTTAAATAGAACGATAAATTATCAAAGTCTTTCGTAAAATATGGCGTAAATCGATAATATTTGCCATTTTGTTGCACGATAGTACTTGTTTCTTTTGCATAAGGATATTTATTACGTTTGTTCCCTATACGTTTATCAATAGTCATATTACCTATACGCATTTCTAAAAATGCATCCCAAACCTTTTCTTTTAATAAATAAGGTACGACATCATTTAATTGCGTTGTAAACTTGAAGTTAGTTTGATTGTTCACTGTTAATGGAACATACACAATTTCCTTTTTATTACGTGATACCAATTTAAGTTGTAACTGATTGGCAATTTGGTTTGGATTAATCATTGATTTTAAAAATGTTAATTCTAATGAAAATTGTTGATCGTCAAAGTTGAATTGCGTCATTTTTATGTCCGGTTTAGTAACATTTTCAAAATCAAAAAACGGTTCATGTTGTGCAAACTGTATTTGCAATAAATTTTGGTTTGCTTTGAAGTTATAATAGTGACCATTGCGATAACTTTCTTCCACTATTTGATAATGGTCAAAATCTTTTTGTCGTGCATAATACAATAATGGACGGGTTGCAGCATTTACCAACGCATCTACTTCTTTCGGCACTCTTAAAATAAAGTCACCTAAAGCTTCAATCCATTGTTGTTGCTGTTCAGCTTTAATATTGAGCGAAAAGTTTTTTGTACGTGAAAATGAAAAATGTCGATCTATAAATTTAGCTAAAATTTCATTCGTGTGCTCTAAATTACGCTGTAATATTTCATCAACAATTAGTGACATCACTTGGTAAAATTCATTAGGTGCAACATATGCTGAACTCATATGTTCACCTTCTCTTTTCGTTGCATAATAATATGATTTGTCCGCTAAAACTGCTATTTTCTGAGCGTTGATATACGCTTTCATTGTAAATAACTGGTCTTCAGCACTCTTTAATTCTTCTGGGAAATAAATGTTATTATTACGCAATAAAGACGTACGATAGAATTTAGTTGGGCTTAAAGTATAAATAATACGTGAATCAAGCAAAGTAACTTCGTCTCGTGTTTCTTGGAACATCGACTTCGGTACACCTCTACCATTAACGCCTTCCATACGAACTAAGACAACGTCCGCATTATTTTGATTTACAAATTTTGACACATCCAATAATGTATCTTTGTGGATATAATCATCTGAATCTACAAAGAAGACGTATTCCCCTTGAGCTAAATCAAACGCTGTATTTCTCGGTTTTCCTGGTCCACCAGAGTTTTGATCTAGTTGATCGACTATTAAATTCAATTTCTTTTTGTAAGATTCGACGAGTTTAAGTGTATTATCTGTCGAACAATCATCTACTACAATAACTTCAAAATCTTGTTTATTTAATGTTTGTTTAACCAAACTATTCATTAATTCTTTAATGTATGCTTCTGAATTATATGTCGGTACTATTATTGAAAATTTCATGTTACAAAGTCACCCCTAATTTAAAAAACTGAAGATACACAATAATATAATACATCGCTTACTGGTGTATACTATTGTTATCCTCAGTTTATATTATAAAAACACCGTCTACTAACTGCCAAATAAGTTACGAACTAAGCGTTCACTAGAACGGCCATCTTGATATTTAAAGTGTTTATCTAAGAATTTTGGTACTTTTTCTTGTTCAAAATCTTCGTTATCAAGCGCGACGATTAAATCGTCAAATGATTCCACAATTTTTCCTGGAACAAAAGTTTCATACGGTTCATAAAAGTCTCTAGAAGTTATATAGTCTTCAAGATCAAATGCATAAAATAGCATTGGTCGTTTGAACACTGCAAACTCATAAACTAATGAAGAATAGTCACTTATCAGTATGTCTGTAACAAATAGTATATCATTTACTTCTCGGAAGTCTGAAACATCTATAAAATACTCTTGATACTCTCTAGGAATTGTTAACTTATTTTTAACAAATGGATGCATTTTGAATAATACAACTGCATTATTCTCTTTACAATAACGTGCAAATCGTGCAAAGTCGATTTTAAAGAATGGATAATGCGCAGTATGATGTCCATTCCCTCTAAACGTTGGCGCAAATAAAATTACCTTTTTGCCTTTTATTATTGGTAATGTTTCTTCCATTTCAGCTACAATTTGTTGTTCGTATGTTTTATCAAATAAAATATCTGTTCTAGGAACACCTGTAGGTATAATATTTTGTTCTTTAATACCAAAAGCTTCGCCATAAAATGGAATATCTGTTTCAGAAGAAACAAATGCTTTAGTGTAGTTACGGTGATTCACAGAATTAAAGAATGGACCACCTTTTTTACCAGTACGACTATAGCCAACTGTTTTAAATGCACCGACTGCATGCCATACTTGAATAATTTCTTGGCTCTTTCTAAATTTCACTGTATATAATAACGGATGGAAATCATCAACAAATATGTAGTCAGCTTTACCTAACAAATATGGGAACTTAAATTTATCAATAAAATCACGACGTGCAGAAATATTAGATTTAAACAACGCATGTATATTATACGTTTTATCTAAATTTTGTCGTAACATTTCATTGTATACATATTCAAAATTACCAGACATTTCAGCACGTGAATCTGAAGTGAAAAGTACAGTGTTTCCTTTTCTCAAATGGAAAAATTTAGAAACTCCAAATATGGTTTTAAATATAAAATTACGTATATTAAATGATATTTTGTTGTACTTCAAACGATACTCTTTTATTTTTTGTTGTATTAAACTCTCTTTTGGTTGAGGCGCCTTAAATGAAATATCAATAACAAATTCATTTACTTCATTAGAAATCATAGGTGTTACCGTATAGGTTGTTTTTTTAGAATTACCACCTCTTTTAAACACATGTTTGAAATATTCTAGTAAAAAGTTATTTTTGCCATTTTTCGTTTCTAACTCTTCATATTTTTCGATGTCTGTTTCATCTAATTCATACTGAGTAGGATCTAGAAGCTTATGATTAATGTTAGCTATATAATCATATTCTCCACGGTACACAAGCAAATATTGCCCAGATGGTAAATAGTTGCCATCATTCAATATAGCAACATTAAAACGTGCTTTAAATGTTTTTCCGCTAATCTCTACATTATTTGCAGGCAACACTTTGGTTTCTGTTAAATTTCTTAGGATAAAATTACGTTTATTTAGCTCTTGTGTAGCATTTTCTACATGTCCTTCAATAAAAAGCTGAATACGCTCCCAATATATATCGTCAATGATTATCTTCGATTTACTCAATTTTAAAATCCTTTCTTATGCAATTGCATGGTCGTGTGCGTTACTTTGCAATATTTCAATATTACATCGTCCATTTTATAACAGTTTTCCCCCATGATGTTGATAAATCCTGTTCAAAAGCATTAACTGCATCATTTATCGTTTTAACTTCAAATTCATTTCCTTTAAGCAGCGATAATTTATCTACTACATCTGGATGTGCTTTATAAAAGTTCGCGACATCTTGAAAATCTTGTGCACCGCTTCTACTACTTCCAATCATTGTAATACCCTTTTCGAGTACAAGTCGGGTATTAATTTCAACTGGATATTCACTGACACCCAAAAGCGCAATACTGCCTTCAGGTGAAATTAAATCAATTATTTGATCAATGGCAGATTGACTTCCTTTACCACCTACACACTCGAAGCCATGATCAAAAGTTACATCTTCTGGCACATTATGAATATGATATACTTGCTCCACAAATGAAAAATGGCTCAGCTTAAAATCAGTTTTACCAAATACATAGATTTTCGCTTCTGGGTATAATTTATGTAATAAGATGGCAGTTATATAGCCTAAATTACCATCACCCCATATACCAAAGCTATTTTTATTTTTTATTGATTTTCGTTCAAAACGTTGAATCGCATGCCAACTTACTGAAACGAGTTCAGAGTAAGCAATCGTACTTAAATCAATATCATCTTCCACTGCAACAACACGATCGTGGTCTAAAAAGACATAATCCTGCATAAAACCATCATAACCACTCGATCTAAACTTACTACTTGGCAAATAGTTTTCCGCAATGACTTCATCTTCTTCGACAGGCATATTTGGCACCATTATAACTTTAGTCCCAATTTTATACTCGCCTTTACTATCATAAACAACTTCGCCTACACCTTCATGAATTAAAGACATAGGTAGTTTTTTTTCTAGCACAGTTTGATTTCTACTACCTGTATAATAGCGTTGATCTGCTGCACAAATTGATAAATATAACGGACGTACAATAACTTTGTCACGTGTTATATCCTCATTATTATAAGTAACTTCAATTTGTCGTGGTGCCACTAATTGATACACTTGATTAATCATATATCATCCCACCCTTAATGATAGAGTTTGCTACTTTAAGATCATAAGGTGTTGTTATTTTAATGTTGTATAATTCTCCTAATACTAGGTTTACTTTTTTGTTAGACACAACTAATATTTTGCAAGCGTCTGTGAGAATTTTTTTCTCATCTGCACTTAGCTCATTATAACTATCACGTAATAAATTTATATTGAAAGATTGTGGCGTTTGCCCTTGATACATCTTATCTCGAACAGGGATTTCATCAATTACCTGTCCACCTTCAGATGTGATGATAGTATCTGTTGCTGTTATAACTGTATCTACTGCGCCATATTTAATAACATTATCAATATTTTCTTTAATAATACGTCTTGTTAAAAATGGACGCACTGCATCATGAGTAACAATTACATCTTCGTCTGTAATTTTATGGTCTTGTTCTATAACATTAATTATACTCATAATGGTTTCATTTCGATCAGAACCACCTTGTACCACTTCTACACGCTCATCTGTAATATGAAATTTACGTAATGTATCTCGTGTATGTGAAATCCATTTTTGAGGCGTAGCAATGTATATTTTATCGAACTCACTCGTTAATAAAAATTTTTCTACTGTATGCACAATGATTGGCTTCCCATCTAAATCTAAAAATTGTTTTGGTAACGGAACATTCCCCATTCTGGATCCGACGCCACCTGCTAATATACCCGCATATATCATATGTATTTCCTCCTCTGTAATAATTCATTTAAGTACACTATCAAACATGTATACCGAAAGCTACTTGTATTTTAACTCCATATATACCTTCCATGTCCTACCTAGACAGTTATTTTGTTCAAGTGACTCAAAAAAATTTAAGTTGTGTTAGGCTTGTGATTATCATCATCATACCAATTATCATTTTTCTTTGCTAGTTATATCCATTTAATTTAAACCTATTTAAATGGTAACTATTTACTATTATTAAAGCATAGATACTGGTTTCACTTGTAATTGAATAATTGACTCACCTTATATGTCAACATCTCGATTAACTAAATATACGTTATACTATTCCCGATATTTATTAAAATAAAAGTTGTTCAAATAAAAAACTTCTATCGCACTAACCATTCGGTTTGTACGACAGAAGTCATTAAAGTCTATATTATCTGTTACCTACGTCTTGTCCTATTTCAACAGTCTTATCATTTTTATTGTAAATGACACCTTGTACACTGCCAAAGTTTGGATCATTACGCTTTTCTTCTACACTATATCCAAGACTTTTGAAGACATTAATATCTTCATCACTCATAGCATTTTCATAAAATACAGTAGATCCATCATTATAAAATCTCGGTTTATCGATAGATTCTTGTAAAGTCCCATCACCTCTTAAGTAATCAACCAACACTTCATTAAGCGTTGTAGGTATTTTGTTACCACCAGGTGTTCCTATACCCATATAATAATCGGATCCCACCACGATAGAAGGTGCTGTGTATGACCGTGGAATCTTATGCTTACCATGGAAGTTAGGACTATTCGGGTTGTTAGAGAAGTTAGACAATGAATTATTCATATAGAAACCTTGTTTCATATATTTACCTGAGCCAAAGAAACTAGATAGTGTGTTTGTTGTACTAGTCATTTTACCTTGCTTATCTACTACAACAAAATGAGTTGTACTCGTGTTATCTATATTATTTGTATTGAAGTCACTACCCATACTAGTATTCATATTCAACTCATTTAATTTACCAAGTAAGTAATCTTGTGATAAATATTCATCATAATCTTGATCTTGTCCATTCACAATGTCTCTATTGCGATACATTAAAGCACGTGATTTTAAAATACCTGTAATATAATCGGTACGATTTTCGGGTGTTGTAGCATTACCAGTTGCTTCATCCACTTTTAAACCTTGTAACATTAATGTCCCACCTAATGGGTTAGAGGCAGAGTATATTTTATGATTTAAGTACGTCGTACTCACCGGTTCTTTCTTTTCAGTTTTATAACTTTCAAAATCTTTTTCTGTTAATTTATCATCTAATTGACTGGATATTTTATCACCAATTTCATCATAAAAATATTCTGGACCATTGTCGCGAATACCTTTTAACGTTTTAGCTAACTCCGGTTGTTTGATGACATCACCTTCGCGTTTTGTTTTTTCATCATCAAAGAAAGGAGAATCTCTATCAACATCAGAACCATAAAGTTTCAAACTGCGTTCTAATTCTGAATCTACTTCAAAACCTTCTTCGGCTAATGGAATAACATGATTTAAAATATCTTTTTCAGACATTTTCCCAGCATCTTTATGTACTGTATGCATGCCATCTACAAATCCTGGCGTACCAATTTTATCCCCTTTTTTATATTTAAAAGAAGAGATATCTTTATATTGCCACTGTTTAGGTGGTACATTTTCTTGTCCATCATAATACAACATGGCACCACCGCCACCTAAACCAGAAGAGTGAGGCTCAGTCACCGCCAATGCATATGAAACACCTATTGATGCATCAACTGCGTTACCTCCATCTTCAATAATTTTATTACCCACTTTGGTAGCAATAGGATTGTTTGACGCTACACCATACTTCTTATTCGCATTTGTTTGGTTATGATCTGCAATTTTATTTTCATATAATTCATCTTTATCATAATTATCTTTTTTGGTAATCATAAAAAAGAGTATCGATATAAGCATAGTTAAAATCAATATGACGATGAGTGTTTTCTTATTGTATATACTCATATTAGCTTGCCCCTTTAGATAAATATTGATGGTGTTTAGCTTCTAGTTCGTTTTGTTCATATTTATCTAAACCTTCATTGGCATTTGCAAACACAATCATCAAGAAAATAACTAAAATGATTGAAATTACCGTAATACTTAACCAATTATTTTTTAGGTTCATAATGGTAGCCTCCTTTCTCTTTTTTAAGATTAATAGTGTCACTTTCAAGTGTGTTTAATAATTTCTTTTCTTCTACCTTATTTGGATTTGCTTTAGAAACTTTTCCAGCTTTCGAACGTAATGGGGTTACTTTAAAGTCTGATGTTTTACCATTCCAATTTTGTTGTACTGCTAATCCTTGTTGGTTTTTTGAAAGGAAGTTTTCAGATGTTACGTTACCTAAACTGTAGAAGATATCAGTATCTTTATATTTTTCAATTTCTTGTACTACTGTATTATGGCCGATAATAACATCTGCACCAGCATCTGCTAACGCGTGCGCATATTTTTGTTGGCGTGTTGTTACATGTCTTTCATCTGGTATCCCCCAGTCAACATTAACTACAACATAATCATTTTGTTCTTTTAATTTCTTGATTAACGGTATAAATATGCTTGGTTCTAAACTAATTGATGTTGTATTTTTTAATGTATCACTGTAATCTGACTCAATATCAGTAAAGGAGACATTAGCTACCTTTTTACCTTTAATATCTTGTTGTACTGTTTTACTATTGATTGGATTAGAACCATTCCCTGTTAAGAAGTTATATCCTGTCTGTGCTTCAACTGCTCTTTGTAAATCTCGTGCTTGCACGTTATCTAATGTTTCATTTATCAAATTAACACTTTTCATATTCAATGATTTCAAATACATGATATTATCAATATTTTCTTGCATATTCACTTTTTGATCATCTGAAAATTGGGACAAATGTAAACTAGTTGTTGAATAATCACTTCCTTTCAAGATATCTTTAACTGCACCAAATGTGTCATTTAGATTATTTTTTCTGATATGGTCATTCATATTGATATTTCCTAGATAAGTCATCCTTAATTCATTATTAGGTTTAGCCATTACTTCTACTGGTGTAATTTTTTGTGCTTTCATAGCAAATATCAATAACACTACAGCAATAATCAAAATAATTGAAGTGTACATCAAATTATATTTTTTATGCCGCTTCGTCCATTTCAGAACACGTTCATCTATTGTAAATCGTTTTGATTTCTTCATATTCCATGCTCCTAACTAGTTGATAAAGCTGTAAAAGAATAGGATGACATATGTAATACATGTCAGTAACATACATGTAGATAATGTGATAATTGCACCTTGCTTTTGAATTGTATTCGCAATAATGCCAGGAATTACCACCCCTATGCCGGACATTTCAACCATCTCAAAGGGGGTTATGGGGTACATCAAGTCAAATATAAATTTCAGTACCATACCAGTTAAAATCATTGCCGCAAACTTCCTACGGCCGTATAAAATAACCACCCTACTAATTCCATGATTGACTATAAAATATGTAATACAACTGATAATTAATACTGATAATAACATTATCGGTTGATCGAAAATTAACGCTAGATAACCAGGAACAACTAAGCCCGCTGGACTAATACCAAATTTTTCTGCAAATAGTAGACTTAAGACGATGCCTACAAACAATGAAAAGTATAACTCTGAACCTATCATATTATTTTATCCCTTCTATGAATTCTGCTATTTTTTTACCTGGGCCATGAATATTACCCACACAGAACACTAACGCATTTTCACATTCTTGATATAACGCTTGTTCTATTTCTTTAAAGTCACTACCTTCAAAATTCAAATAATTTTTTTCTGGATATTGTCGCATCACATCAGTAACCATTTGCGTACTTTTACCTGTACAAATCAACGTATCAAATGGCACATCTTCGATAAAATTTTCAGCAAATGCTTTTGTTCTATCCACCCTATCCGCACGACAATTCAAAATAATAATCCGTTTACTATATGGATAGTTATAAGATTCAATTTTATTTAAAATAGCTTTAGTTGATTGTGGTTCGTTGGCTGCAAAAGCGTTAACATAGACATTAGTTGTTTGATTTGCATTGAAATATTTCACTTCAACTGCTCCAGAATCTGGCGGTGCATCTAACATACCTTGTAGTGCTACATTTCTATCTATACCTAATGCCTCTGCAACTCCCATAGCAATCGCAACATTATCAGGGAAAACTAAATAATCAAACTCTCTTAAAAATGATTCAGGTACTTCATCTTTATCTACAACAATAAGTTTCGTTTTACGTCGTTTCGCAACTTTGGCGAAATATTCCGTATAGTCATCTTTCATGACAACAAGATGTCCTTTATACGGTATGGTTGCTGTAAATGCCTCAGCAACTTCCTTTAATGTAGGCCCTAACACATCCATATGGTCTTCCATCACATTCACAATAACTCCAATATTGGCTTTTACCAAATCCCTTTGGAATGTGATTTGATAGTCTGGGTTAACCGCCATACATTCATTTACGAGTGCGTTCGCTTTTTGTTTTACTACTTTGCGAATAATATCACGTTGCTCACCTATATTAGCCCCTTGTGGCTTTCTATATACCGGATATTCTCTTGGTGTAAACCAATACAGCATACGTGCATCTGTGCCAGTAGTTTTACCAATGACTCGATATTGATCTTCACGTAATGTTCCATAAATTAATCTTGTAATAGTGGATTTCCCCCTAATACCATTAATATTAATTCGAACCGGGATTTTGGATAATCGCAAGGAATGTTTCTTTTTTTCTACAATTCCTAACCATAATATTAAGCCAACGCAAATGATGATAAGTAACAAACTTAGTCCCTCTCTTCGTTAAACACAGTAATTGTATTGCTTTTATTTTAAGGTGAAAAATTAATTGCCGACGGTATAAACGACTTCGTGAAATATTTAAATCGTAAATAATTAATTTCTACCATCTATTAACGCTATGCTACCATGCAGTTATTTAGCTAGTTTTAATCGTATAAATTACAAGTAAATAAATTGTAAAGTTAAATTTACAATTCCATTTAATATCTTATCAACACTAATTTAATACGACTTTAATAATCATTCAAAAAAATGAAAATAATTTTTTAATTTTTAGAAGGTAAAATATAAAGCAATAAAAATTCACTTCAAGAAATATAATTTTTACTAGATTTTTACAATCAATTAAAGTTCACGTGTTACCTTTAAGTTGAAACATATCATATACTTATTTTGGAGGTAAACATGAATAAATCTGTAAAGTTAGCTGTTGCAATTTATCTTGGTGCAATTCTAATTGTTTGTGGTGGTTATTTGATTATGATTTTAGTCGGCAGTGTCCAAGGAAATGATATGCGAGGTTCTGTTTTGGATGCGGATAACACAAAAAATGTTGAAAACATCGATTACAATGAAAGTGCAACTAAGAAGACTAGTGTTAAATTAAATGCTTTGCCTTCGACTATTGAATTACCAAATGAAGTAAAAACTAATATTCAACAAAATACAACGGCGTCATTCAGTCAGCCTGCTTAAAATATGATATAAACATTCCAGATTATAATATACAAAGTATTGAACGATTCCTTTTATTTTATATTTATGATTATTTTTCTATATACTAGTAATCAAAGGTTAAATTTTATAAAACAAAGGGGATTTTTATATGAGTAAATTTAGTGAAAATGAAAAAGTTCAAATTTTGAGAGATTTAGTAGAAATTAAATCCGTAAATGACAATGAGCTGGAAGTATGTAACTACTTACATCAACTGTTTTCTCGTTATGGTATAAAATCTGAAATTATTAAAATAAATGACACGCGTGCGAATCTTGTAGCTGAAATTGGTTCAGGTAGTCCTGTCTTAGGTGTTTCTGGTCATATGGATGTCGTGTCAGCTGGTAATGAAGAGAAATGGACGTATGATCCTTTTAAACTTACTGAAGTTGATGGGAAATTATACGGTCGTGGCTCTGCTGACATGAAATCTGGTTTAGCTGCTTTAGTAATTAGTATGATAGATATTCATGAACAAGGTTTATTAACCCAAGGTACACTCCGTTTACTCGCTACTGCTGGAGAAGAAATAATAGGTGAAGGTGCGAAAGCATTTCACTCAAAAGGTTATATGGATGATGTTGAGGCACTATTAATTGCTGAGCCTTCCGAAGATCGTATTATTTACGCACATAAAGGCTCTATGGATATTCGTGTCAGCTCTAACGGCAAAGCGTCACATAGTTCTATGCCTGATTGGGGCTTCAATGCCATTTCTCCATTAGTAGCATTCATCTATAAAGCAGAAGAACAGTTTTCACAATTTAACCAAACTAATGATTTATTAGGTAAACCCTTAATGAATGCCACATTATTCAGTGGTGGTACTCAAGTAAATTCTATACCTGAATACGCTGAAACTGAATTTAATATTAGGACGATACCTGAACATGATAACAAGCAATTTATATCCTATTTCAATGATATTCTAAAACAAATCGAAACAACTCAAACAGACATTACAATTGATACTTATATGTCTAGACCTCCTGTTTATACTACAGGTGACAATAAGTTAGTGAACTTAGCATATGAACTGGGCCAAACGTATTTAAATACTGATTTAGAAACATTAGCTTCTCCTGGCGTTACTGATGCTTCTGATTTATTAGTAGGTAAAGATGAAAACTTCCCATTTATTATGTATGGACCAGGTTTAATAACTCAAGCACATCAAGTAGATGAGCATGTGGACAAAGAAAAATATTTAACTTTCATTAATTTATATACAGAATTTATTCCACGCTATTTATCAGCACATTAAGACACAAAATAGGTGACTGTTTTTGAGACGCTATAGTTTGCGTCTTAACGACAGTCACCTTTTAATATATTATAACTATAAAATTATTGCGTTGTTGCGCAGTCTCACCTTAAATTTAATTGTCGCAGTTGAAACTGCTTTGGTGTTTCTTGATAGTGCGCTTTAAATGCTTTAATAAAATAACTAGTTGTGGCAAAGCCACAGTTCATAGCAACTTCTGTCACAGAATATAATGGTAATAACAATTGTTCTTTACTTTTTTCTAGTCGATAATTTAATAAATAGCTCAATGGTGTGTAACCTACATATTTTTTGAAGAGCTTGATGGTCTCTGCTTTGCTCATATGTATGTGCTCACTTAAATCAGTTAATGTTATCTTATGATGATAATTTTGTTGCATCAATGTTATCAAGTGTTTTATACGATAATCAAATTGATAACGCTGTTGATTCACATGTTGACCCATGTAATCGTATAACCATTTTAAGCAATTATAATAGTAGTTTAATATCGTTAGTTGATAATGTGTAGACTGTTGATCATACGTTTGACCTGCATTTTTAATAAAACTAAGTATATCTTCATATTTAGTTTCACTTTGACGAAGTACAATATATGGTATGTGCTGGGTATGTTGCAAAATATAATCTCCATATTCAAATTCTACATATTGACTTATGTGAGGTAACTCCACATTCCAACAGTAATATTCAGTATATGGTTGTTGTTCAGCTATTTCATGGATAATATTAGAATTAATAAATATCCCGTCTCCTGCATTCAAATAATGCTTACTTCCACTAATGTGTACTATCAATTCACCTTTTATGACATACATAAATTGTAATGCGTGATGCCAATGTAAAGGTATATAACCAAACATAATATCTGTCATCACATTATGCAGTATGACATGTTTCCATTGCTTATCTGGATAGTGTATTAATTCTTCTTGTTGTTCATTTATAATGATTGGCTCCGGCATGACCTCACCTCAATATTTTGCTATTTTCGACTCATTTTTAAGTATTTTATCAAAAAATATCTGCTTATAATATAATTAACTTACATGATTGGAGATAAATGATGTCATATTTTTTTACTAAACGATTTCTTGGCATTTGTTTTGCTATTATTGGTGCAACATTTTGGGGGCTCGGAGGTACTGTATCTGATGAACTTTTTCGTCATCATGGTATTAATATGAACTGGTACGTCACGGCTAGACTAACCATTAGTGGAATTCTATTATTGTCGTTATATAAGCTTATGTATAGACGTCACTCACTATTTGCTATTTTCAAAAACAAATCAACCTTACTTGCATTGATGTTATTTTCAATATTGGGCATGTTGTTGGTTCAATATTCATATATGGCTTCCATCAATTATGGTAATGCTGCCGTTGCAACGTTATTACAATATATCGCGCCAGTCTACGTGATTATTTGGTATGTAATACGCAAAAAAGAAGTTTTGCAACTGTTTGATATTATTGCCATAGTATTAACTTTAACCGGTACATTTTCATTGTTAACGAATGGATCTATTAGCCAAATCGTTGTGGCCCCACCAAGTCTTATATGGGGTATAATTTCAGGATTATCGCTTGCCTTTTATACAATATATGCACCTAGACTGCTTAATAGTTTTTCTCCCATTTTAGTTGTGGGTTGGGCTATGATGCTGTCAGGTATACTCATGAATTTTCAAACACCTATTTGGCATTTCAACTATGAGAGTTTAAATTTTGCTACGATAAACTACTTACTATTCGGTATTATTGCTGGAACAACTATTGCTTTTTTCTTTTTCATCAATAGTTTGCAATATTTATCTGCCAAAGAAACTACGCTATACGGTACTATCGAACCAGTGGTAGCAGTAGTTTCCAGTGTTTTATGGTTAAAAATTCAATTTTTGCCATTCCAACTTGTTGGTATGTTGTTGATTTTAATTTTGATAGTTATACTATCATTAAAAAAAACAGCCTGACAGCTAAGAAAAACAAGGATTCAGTTGAACATTAGTAAGTTCACTGAATCCTTGTTTTTCTATATGTCTTAATTCTCTTAATCATATATCCATACTAGCTCATTAAGTAGTTTAATCTTAATGTTTACTAATAATATTTTTTAATTTTACTAATAGTTGTTGTCGTTCTGGTATAGGGAATATTTGATGAATATGGAATAACTTATAACCAGGTAAAAAATCATGCGTAATATTTTGTTCATTTAACATATTGGACAATTTGACTGCATCCGGGTACAGTGTTTCTTTAGTTCCTATTGATATTGTAATATGACCTAAATCTGTTAAATCGCCATTAATCGGAGATACTTTCCAATTGCTGAGTGGTAAAGAGTCAGCCCATAATTTTAAGAAAAATTTACTGCCATCAATACCTAACATAGGATCTATATGTTCATATAATCTTGCTTGTGGATTACTAAATGTTGCATCCAACACTGGTGATAATAATACTAAATTGCTTGGTTGCGGTAATTGCAATTGTTTCAAATATTGCGCAAACGATAGGGTAAGTTGGCCACCAGCCGAATCACCCATTATCGTTAGTTGATGTGAATGTTCTACTTGATGCAACATCTTACTATATAGTGCCTCCAATAAGTCAAAAGTATCTTGGTAAGTCCCATGAGGTACCTTAGGATATATCGGCATAATGACTTTAGCATCCATTGTCGATGCTAATAAATCTATATATTCAAAATGTTGCTTTAATGGATTTTGGAACCATGCACCACCATGTAAATATAGTATAACGGGTTGCTGACGTGATTGTTGTTGATTAATCACATATACCGTCGAACCATGAACTTGTTCAATTAAAACTTCATTATTAAAATCATAGCTTGTCCCTTTATAAGGTGCTTTTGTCGTATTTTCAACTTGCTTTAAAGCTTGTTGAGCCGCTTCTACTGTCATAAAAGTACGTTTCATATTCGTTATACGAAACATCATTTCATATAAAAAACTAGAATAACTCCTTTTCTCTAGTATTTTAGCGTAACCGTAAGATGCTAAAAATGTTGCACTAGTAATAGCTATTAATTTTTTTATCATACATAAACCTCCATACAAACTATTACCTTTATTTTAACTAATTTTGCGATCAAATATTAGTCAAACCCCTTTAACGTTACTAAATACTCTCTATCACTTCACTCATTTGCCCTTCTAACAGTTTTGCCATATATAATTCATCATGATACAAACCATCCATATAAACTGATTCACGTTTTATACCTTCAATTTTAAATCCAATTTTTTCATAAAAATTGATAGCTGGGCTATTATAAGTAATAACCGTCAATTCTAAACGTCTTAATCCTCGGGACATAGCCCATTGTATACTTTCATTAAACATTTTTGTGGCAAATCCTTGTTGATGAAAATCTTCCATTAGTCCTGTATGTATATAACCAATATGTTTGATTTTTTTAATTTCACTAATATGAACAGATAAATAACCAACAATAGTATTATCATTTTACTTTACACCGATATAGTAATTTTCTGCTAAATCTTGATATAGATTCGAAGATTCGAAAGTTCTTTCATCTGGCAAGTACAACATGTATTGTGATTCTTGATCTTTTTTCTTCATACAATGATATAAGTTAATAGCTTCGTCTGGTGTTATACGTTCTATTTTCATCGTTAACCCCCATATTCTATTTGATAATACTTATATCATACATGATACAATTCAATTGTGAAACATTATATTTATTTTAGTGATGACCTGTAGTCGCAAAGGGAGTGGGACAGAAATCTGATTTTGAAAAAATGATTTCGTCGTCCCACCCCGGCAAGGATGACTAGTATTGTAAAAAGCTTGATTTGAAGCGCATTTTCAATGCATTCACCTACTGCCAATATGAAAAGAGACTAGGACGAATCTATTTTGTCCTAGTCCCTACACTATATACACATAGTTTGAATTTTGTAAAAAAATAAAATGATTATAACACTTTCTCTAATGCTCTAAACTGTTATACATTAAAGATAATTGCTTTTCAAATTGTTGCATATCAATAAACCTGCCTTGACGATGCATTTCTTTGCCATTTAAAAAAATCAAATCTACAGGTACTGTAAATATTGTAAGTTCTCCTGCTATAGCTTCAACTTCACTTTGATTAATGATACCAAAAGCGACATTGGGATATTCACTAACTACACCTTCTATTTGAGGTAGCACTGCATGACAAACACTACAATTGTCTCTCATTACATGAACTACAGCAATTTCATGGTTATTTATAAATTGATAAAATGCTGTAACTGAATTTAAATTTATCGTCATTGCTTACACCTTCTTTTGTCAGCTATATTTTGTGAAACATTCATGACTTACGGTACAACTCACATATGCTTTCAGCGCAGCGGATTTTTTCAAAATAAGTTATGACATCTCACTTTAGTCATAAGTCTTTTGCGACTTTGGAATAAATACAGCACGTTCACTATTACCCGGGTAATAATATCCATGAGGCACTGTTTGTAATTCTATCAAACTCCCCCATGGAGTTTTAATGTACACAGTTTGATTATCTGCTGTGTCTTCGTATTTAGTATTGCTATGAGGTTCAGAAATAGGCTGTCCTCCCGCTTTTTTTACACGTTGCAATGCAGCTTCAAAATTATCAACATAAAATGAAATATGTGTAAAACCGATATCTTGTAATCGCTGTGCTGGTTGCTGTTGCGCATTTTCAAACTCGAACATTTCAATATTAGGTCCATTACCAAAAACCATCATACGTTTTTTGACAATTTGAGCACCCGGTGTTAACCCAAGCACATGTTCCACAAAATTTCCATCTCTTGGTGGTTCTAATTTTGTTTGGCTATCATATGCGATTTGTCCTTCTAATGCATCAGTAAAAAAACGTGTCGCATCATCAATATTAGGTACTGTCAAACCAATATGATTTATTCCTCTAGTTATAGACACCTTTAACACCCCTAACATCAACGCTTGATTAATCTTACATTTTACCTTTATTTAAATCACATTACAGTTCAATTTCATTAAGTAAGCGTCTAACCTATTATAGTTTGCTTCTATTTAATAAATATTTTTACTATCAGTATACAATTTGTACCTACCATAACATCGTAACTATAAATACACATTAATTCCGCTCATAGTTTTTCTACACACCATTTACAAATTATAATTCGTTGTCTATATTCTCATCTAATAAACTAAACACAGCATTTTTAGAAAGATAACCAATTTTTTAATTATTTACTTGTCTACTTGACTGGGTGCAGTTCATTGATTTGTTCCAACCTCTTTTAATATTGGCAGTAGCTGACTGCATTGAAAATACGCTTCAAACCGAGCTTTTTT
>NZ_JAFEQJ010000005.1:111394-130551 GCF_016890655.1 Staphylococcus sp. GDY8P72P
TTCTGTCCCACTCCCTTTTATCTATATTAATATTTTTTACATATTTAAAAGATAGTTACGCATTATCATTAACCGTTATAATAGTTTGCCCAACTGTAACAGGTTGTGCAGATTCTATAGTTAACGTTTGGTTTGTTAAGTTTGTAATTACAATAGGCGTAATAATACTTGGTGCATGTGCTTGAATATAATCTAAATCTATTTTGATCAATGGTTGTCCCACTTCTACATTGTCATCAGTCGTTACTAAACTCTCAAAGCCTTGTCCTTCTAACTTCACTGTATCTATACCTATATGAATTAAAACTTCTAAACCTTCTGGCGTTTCTAAACCAATGGCATGAAGTGTCGGGAATATTGTTTTTACAGTTCCAGTAATAGGTGAAACTATCACATCATCTTTAGGGACAAAAGCTATACCATCTCCCATTAATTTATCTGCAAAAACTTGGTCAGGCACTGCTGTTAGAGGCATAATTTCACCGTTACCAGGTGCGCTAATGAGTGTCTCTGTACTATTAGTCGTTGGGACGGCAGTATCATCTTCTACCACTGTCGTTTCACTAGGTTTGGTAATTTCACCACTCATGATACGGAGTATATCATGTTTAATTTGATCAGACTTCGGCCCGAAGATAGCTTGCATATTATTACCTACTTCTAACACACCTGAAGCACCGAGAGCTTTTAAGGCAGCCACATCGACACTACTTTTTTCGTTGACTTCAACTCGTAAACGTGTAATACATGCATCCAAATGTTTGATATTCTTTTTACCACCCATTGCGTTCAACACATCAAATGGTAATGAAGCTACTGATGAATCTTTTGTTTCTGTTTCTTCATCTTCACGTCCAGGTGTTTTTAATTTAAATCGTTTAATAACAAAACTAAATAAGAAATAATAAATTATTGCATATACAATACCTACTGGAATAACTAATAGGGCATTGGTACGATCCCAGTTTAATAAACCATATAAAATATAATCAATAAATCCACCAGAAAATGTCATACCAATTTTGACATCTAATAAATGCATAACTAAAAATGATGACCCTGCAAGCAACACATGGACTACATATAATAATGGAGCCACAAATAAAAATGAAAATTCTAATGGTTCAGTGATACCAGTTAAAAATGATGTTAAACCAGCAGATAACATTAAGCCACCTACAATTTTTTTGCGTTCAGGTTTTGCGTTACGATAAATCGCATACGCTGCAGCTGGCAAACCAAACATCATAAATGGATACTTACCGGTAGTAAATGCACCCGCTGTAAATTCTACGCCATCTTTCATTTGTGCCATCCAAATACGTTGATCTCCTTGTACTAATTCACCGCTATGGCTGACGTACTGACCAAACTCAAACCAAAACGGAGCATAAAAGATATGATGTAAACCGAATGGAATTAAAGAACGTTCAATAATCCCAAAAATAAAAGTTGTTAATGTTAAATTTTTATTTAATAAGAAATTGGATAATTGATTTAATCCCTCTTGAATCGGTGGCCATACAAAGCTTAATAGTACACCCGTTACAATCGCTACAACTGAAGTAATAATTGGCACAAAACGTTTACCGGCAAAAAATCCTAAAAAGGCAGGTAACGTTATATTATAAAACTTATTATAGCACCATGCTGCTAGAGCCCCCATGATAATACCACCAAACACTCCTGTTTGTAGGGTTGGAATGCCTAATATCAATACATTCTCTGGCTCTTTCGCTGCTTGACTCAGTGTTTTAGCACCATCAGCATAACTAAAAATATCATCGATAGTAATATTCATAACTTTACCCATAGTTGCATTCATAATTAAATAACCAACTAGCGCAGCTAATGCTGCTACACCGTCTCCACCCGCTAAACCTAAAGCTGTCCCTACAGCAAAAAGAAGTGGTAAATTATCAAAGATAATTTGTCCTGCGGATTCCATAATAGATGAAATAATAACAAATACTTCATGTTCTAACCAAGGTGCTATTGCGACAAGTTGTGCATTGTGCATTGCATTTCCCAATGCGAGTAAAATACCCGCAGCCGGCAATATCGCAACAGGTAACATCAAAGCTTTACCGATACGTTGCAATTGTCCGAAAAATCGTATAAACATAACCTACTAACATCCCTTCGAGTAAACATTATCGAAAACAAAAAAGGCATGAGCAAACAAAACTAAACTGTAATAGTATAGTTTCATTTTGCTCATGCCTGCCTTACCAGTAACACGCGTTTCGATAAATTTGTTAATAGTATACAATGAATTCAGTTTTAGCGCAATATCATTGTACTCATTTTATTAAAATATTTCATTACTAAATTTAATAATTTAACATTAACGCAATCGACATGGCAGCAATACAAATAAATACCCATAACACAATGACTTTCCATGCGAACTTCAACCATTGCACATAACTAATCTTAGCTACAGCTAATGCTCCCATTAATATTGCGGATGTCGGAAATAGAATATTACTAATAGCATCACCATATTGGAATGCTAATACTGTCATTTGACGATTGATATCTAATAAATCTGCAATTGGCACCATCAGTGGCATCGTAGTTAATGCTTGGCCCGAGCCTGATGGAATAAAGAAGTTCAAGAAAAATTGAAAGACAAACATAACGATAATGACTAATGATGCTGGTACATCAGATAATATCGAAGACATGCCGTGAACTATAGTGTCGATAACTTTCCCGTTCTCTAAAATTACGATAATACCTTTGGCAAAACCAACAATCATGGCACCAAATAAAATATCTTTCATTCCTTCTATCAAAGCATCAAATGTCCCATTGATACCTAAACCACCTATCAAACCAGCAAGCAAACCTGCTAATAAAAAATTGGCACTCATTTCATTAAAAGACCACGAAAATTTGAAAATACCAAAAACATTTAGTGCAATCGTGCCAACAATTAACGCTAATCCTGCAGCTTGTCTTTTAGTAAATCTACTATATTCATATGTTTGGTTGGTGTTTTCGGCTTGTTCCAACTCCAACACTAAACTTTTAGACATGTCTTTTTTAACCTTAAAAGCATAGAGCATTACAGTAGTAATTGCCGCTGTTAAAACAAATAAATAGATTATCGTTCTTAAACCCCACCCAGAAAACATTGGGATCTCGGCAACCGTCTGTGCCACACCAACAGTAAATGGATTAAGCATTCCTCCCATAAAGCCACTTGCAGCACCTAATATCACAATAGATGTTCCTGTTAAGGCATCATAACCTAAAGTTCTAGCAATAATGATGCCGATGGGGACAAATATTATAGTTTCTTCTGCTAAACCAATTGAAAAACCTAAAATTGAAAAAATAGTCATTGTTAGTGGAATCATTAACACTTTAAAATTACCTAACTGACTCATAACATATTTAACACCAGTCTCAAATGCGCCTGTTTTATGTACTATCCCAAACGCACCACCAACTAAAAATATGTAAAAAACAATCTCGCCGCCACTAATTAATCCTTCAGGAATTGCTCTAAAAATATCAAACAATGAACCACCTTTCTGCGCTACCTCTTTATAAGACCCCGAAATAACGAGTGTCTGACCATTTTTTTCTTCTCTATCATACTCCCCAGCAGGAATAATATAAGTGAGTAGACACGCAATTGTAATAATGCCCATTAATAACGCGTATGTATGAGGTGTTCTAAATTTCAACTGTTGTATCCAACGTTTCATACCTTTACCCCTTCCTCATCATTATTTCTTATCTATACCCTATGTGACTTAAAATATTAGACTCATTTTCTACTCATGATTACGCTACTCTCTTTTATATTTTTTAAAATACAACAATACTTAAAGAGCAATTTATCTTAGTATAAAAATAGGAAGGGAATTAAATGGAGCCATTTAATTCCCTTCCTTAAAATACTAGCTATTTCTTCTCTTTATTAAATGATCATGACGTAAACTTACTTTATTGGTAACACTCCTACAACAGCTTTTGCTATTTTTATTTATTAGAAAAATCTTTTAACTGCAGTAGAAAGTGGTGGAATTTCGTCTAAGTCTAATTTTTTATCCTCTGTAAGTGAACGATACGCCCAGACACCATAGTTGATTGCTTCGTCTGTTACTATTTTACCTGGTAAAGGCGCAGCGTTTGGATCAACATACACATTTACTATAGTTGGTTTTGTTTGTGACATAGCTTCTTCTACGATTTCGTCTATGCGATTAGGATCTTTCAACGTATAACCTACACCGCCAGCACTTTCAGCGAACATCGCTAAATCTACGTCAGTAAAATCAATTGCATACTCTAATTCTCCAGCAGCTTGTTGTTCATATTTAATAAATGATAACTCTTGGTTATTTAATACAAAGATAGTCATTGGCAAATCATATTGTACTGCTGTTGCAAAATCTTGCATAACCATTTGGAATGCACCGTCACCTGCAATACCAACTACTTGGCGGTTTGGATATGCACGTTTAGCAGCAATCGCACCTGGTAAAGCACAACCCATAGTACCTAACCAACTAGAAACAATAAATTTATTATTTACTGTTAAATCTAGGTAACGTGTTGACCATACTGTTGATGTACCTACATCAATTGAAAAGATTGCATCATCAGTTTTGACATGGTTAATCGCATCCATTAATCTTTCAGGTCGGATTGGACTGTTGTCATTTGCTTTATCTTCAGCCATCCAAGCATCCCAAGTTGCTTTACGTTCTAACGTTTTATTTAAGAAATCTCTATCTGACACATGGTTCATTGTATCAGTTAATTGTTGTAACGCGTACTTACTATCTCCTATAATACCAACATTTACATCAAAACGATGGCCAATAGCTTCTGGATTCGTATCTATTTGAATTGCTTTAATATTCTTCTTAGGCAAGTAATCTACATATGGATAATTAGTACCTACCATAATGAGCAAATCAGCATCTTGTATCGTTTGATAAGACGTTTTTGTTCCAATCTTACCTAAGTTACCAATGTTGTATGGGTGCGCATCAGCTAAAATACCTTTTGCAGGCAATGTGATAATTGTTGGTACTTTTGCCGCTTCGATAAATTCTTTCACTTCATCTTTAGCATGCTTAGCACCTGTTCCTAATAACATCACTGGACGTTTACTTTTATTGACTAATTTAGCAGCTTTTTTAATACTACGTGGCTTTGGATTAACACGTGCTGGTGGCGCTGTATCTACTTTAGTATTTGTTGTATCTTTTACTTTTTGTGTTAATAGATTATTAGGTAAAACTAATACTGCCACACCTTTTTGTTCATACGCCGTACGAATTGCTTCATTTACAATACCGAACACGTCTTTATCATTTTCCGTAATTTGACGGCTATAGACAGCTACACCTTCAACCATTTTTAAAATATCTGTTTCTTGAAATGCTTTAGTTCCAAGTGCAGTACTATCTGTTTGTCCAGCCAAAATCAATTGAGGCACACTATCCATTTGGGCATCATACATACCATTTAATAAATGTACAACCCCTGGACCGCCAATACTTAAAGCAACACCTATTTTACCAGTAAGTTTGGTATAACTTGCTGCTGCCAAACTTGCCACTTCTTCATGTCTAACATGTACAAATTCAATACTATTTCGTTCTGTTCTTAAACTATCGACAACCGCATCTATTGAATCACCTGGAATGCCATACAAGTGATCGATATCCCAAGCTTGTAATGCTTTTACTAATGCTGTATTCCCTTTAATTTTTGCCATTTAAAAAAATCTCCTTTCATAAAGTCAATGTTACAAATTATAATTCCTTCAAAATTTCACTTCAACTTAATCGGGTTATAAGTCATTAAATGTTTTAGTATAAAAACAAAATAAATAATGGTATGAGCACCGAACTCAACACTGCTGTTAATATCATACCTATTGAACTAAACGCTCCCGATTCTATATCTAACTCTAATGCTTTTGCAGTACCAAAGGCATGTGAAGAATTACCATACGTTAAACCTCTAGCGATTGATGTTTGAAACTTAGCAAACTTCAATAGATAAGCGCCTAACATACTGCCAATTAAACCTGTAGTGATAATAAACAAAATAGTAATTGTATCCGTTCCGCCTAATTGATGTGATAACTCTATACCGACTGCTGCTGTAACTGAACGTGGTAGTATAGTAGCAATAACTTCTTTCGAATATCCTAGTAATTTTAATGAGAAAAAGATTAAAAAGAAATTTATCGTTACTGCAGCTACAACACTAGTAAAAATTATATTTGCATGTTTTAAAATTTTAGTTCTATTTTGATATAGTGGGTATGCCAAACAAACAACCGTACAATTAAGTAAGTAGTTAATCCACTGACCACCAACCATATAATCATCATAGCTTTTGCTAAACAGTAGCAGTAATCCAATAATAATTATGGAAGAAATCAATGCTGGATTTAGTAATGGATTTTTATATTTTAACTGTAATTTTTTGGCGAAAATATATGCGCAAATGGTGATTATAATCATTAACAAACCTTGCCAAATAATCATCAACTTTGCTCTTTTCTAATGTGTAATAAATTCGCCATTTTTTCTGCTATAAACCCTGAAATTAGTGCTACAGCACATGTTCCTGCAACTACTAATAAGAAGAATAATATAAAATGAAGATTTATTTCAGAAGTAATATCCATAATGCCAACTACTGATGGTACAAAGAAAAAGACCATTGTTCCAATTAAAAAATTAGCGCCATCACGAATCCATCTTTCTGGAATAATCTTAAATTGTAGTAATACAAAGAACAATATCAATCCAACAATACTACCTGCTATAGGTATGTGTAATGCTTTCTGCAGCACATTACCTAAAGATGTTATACCCATTAACAGAGCAACTTGAACTATAATTCTAATTGTTTTTAATGCAAACTGCATTAGCACCCATCCTTTAATTATTATTTACACTTCGTGTGTATCAATTACATATTAAGTGTAAGCCATATTTGCACATAATAAAAATATTGATTATAGATACTACCTATTACTTTTTTCTATGGAATCGTTTTCTTTCATAGTTGATCATAATAAAAACCTTGTGCCTTAAATATCACTAGTCACACTGTGATATTAAGTACTACAAGGTTTTTGACATTACTCTATAAACGTTGGCTCATAAAATCTATCCATTGACGTGTTGCATGACTTAAATACTTCTCTTTCTTCCAAATTACACCTAATTCCCATTTCATAGCACTATCATTGATATTAATATGTTTAAAATTACTATCTAACATGCGTACGATATTATCCGGTAAAATACTAACGCCTAAATGCGCATTAAGTAAATTTTCAATGAAGTTCCACTGTGATATCTTAGAAATTGTTTTAGGTATAAATCCTGCATTTTTAGCTGCTTCTCTAATCTTATCGTTTAAATAAAAGTCCTCGTTAAATAAAATAAAATCTTCATTTGCTAACTCTTTCATTTCTACTGTTTTACGATGGGCTAAGTGATGTTCTTTATTAAGTACTAACTTTAAATCTTCTTGGTACAAAGGGATTGAGTTAAATATCGTACCATCTACTGGCAAGGTGGTAATACCAATATCAATTTCATCATTTGCAAGCTGTGATTCAATCATTTTTCCACCATTTTCTACTAAATTATAGGTGATATTGGGGTATAATTTATGAAACTCGCCTAATATCTGGATAAATTTATTCATATTCATCACTGCCGATAAACCGATACTAATATGCCCCGTTTCTAATCCTAATAAACTATTAATTTCTACCGGTAAATTATTATATAGCGCTAATATTTCTTTACACTTTTGATAAAATACTTGCCCAGCATCTGTTAATTTCAATTCTCTTTTACTTCTATCAAACAGTGGCATACCTAATTCTTTTTCTATGTCTTTAACTGCTTTGCTGATTGTCGGTTGCGCTATGTACAATGATTTTGAGGCATTCGTCATACCACCTTCGTTTACTACTTCCACGAAGTAACTCATTTGTTTAATATCCACTGATTACACCTACTTTATATCTTTAGTTATGGTTATTGGTTATATTGATTTTAGCATGAGCTATACCTTTTTAAATGTAAAACACTCATTGTATTAGCAATTCAAGTTTCTACTTATACAATACACCTAAACTCGCCACATCTATTAGCAGCTTTATTTTAATATTGTAAGGCGTCTATTTGTTCTAAACGCATAGTTGAGCCTTGATTATATAATACAATGATGGCTATTACTAAAATGACCAAGCTGAGTAAAATGAGTCGTCGTCCCTTAATTGTTAAATCTTTAAATATAGCTAATATCAATATGATAACAAGTAAACAAAATAGTGCATAAGCTATAAACATAAGTAAAGTTCCCATATTATTTTCTTCCTTTGGTGTTATTTAACACAATTATATTTGTTGTTATCATTTTGAGTCGAGGTACCCGAGACCTATCTTTTGTAACTAAAAAGTAGGTCCTGCAATGAAATATTTATCATCCAATTGCACGAACCTACTATTGTAATTTTTGACTAACATTGTTAATACTACGAGATTATGCTAAATCACCTTTAGTAATTGTATCGTCTTCACTATCTTTAAGTTTAATAATTTTAAATCCAATAAATCCGAAAATGATTGAAATTATTGGTACTGTATAATTTAGCACCGCAAATGGCGCATATTCCATAACTGATACACCTAATGTCGATGCAATAAACACACCACATGTATTCCATGGCACAAATACACTTGTTAATGTTCCACCATCTTCTAATGCTCGTGATAGATTTTTAGCGTGCAACTGTCGTTCTTTAAATGTGGATGCATACATTCTTGAAGGTACAATAATTGAAATATATTGTTCTGAACATGTACAGTTCGTTCCTATGCAGGCAATAATAACTGAAGCAATCAATGATCCTGTATTTTTAGCAAACTTTAATACTACTGCAATTAATGATGATAGCATTCCCGAATATTCCAGTACCCCTCCAAAAGTCATTGCTACAATAGTTAACGAAATCGTATAAAACATAGATTCTAAGCCACCACGATTAAATAACTCATCGATAAGACTATTTCCTGAATCGATTTTATATCCTGTTTGTAACGCTGTTAGTGCTTCAGTCAAACTACCACCCTGTACAAATATTTGGGCAAAAAATCCTAATACTATACCTACCGAAATTGCGGGTACAGCTGGAACTTTTAATACTACTAGTAAAATTACCACCAATGGCACAAGCAGTAGCCACGGTGTAATTATAAATTGATCATTCATAGTAGCTAACATGTTATTTATTTTTTCTGCATTCATAGCTGTTTTATCTAAACGGAAGCCTATAATGCCAAATACTGCTAAAGCAATAATTAATGCTGGAATCGTTGTATACATCATGTGTTTAATATGGTCAAATAACGGCACTTTAGTTAAACCTGATGCCAAGTTTGTCGTATCTGACAATGGACTCATTTTATCGCCAAAATAAGCACCACTTATGACTGCACCTGCAATCATACCTGGTGAGATTCCCATACTTAAACCTATCCCAATTGATGCAACCCCCACTGTAGCCATCGTAGACCAACTGCTACCTATTGCTAATGAGACTATGCCACATAAGATTACCACTATCGCTAAGAAATAACGTGGATCAATCATTTGTAAACCATAATAAATCATCGTTGCAACTACACCACTACCAATCCAAGATCCTATTACTAGTCCTACTAAAACAATGATGATAATAGCCGGTAAGGCATGTCTTATACCTTTGTATAACATCTCCTCAACCTCAGCATATTTATAACCATGTAGTAAGGTAACAATTACTCCAGTAGCTGTTCCTATCATCAATGGAATATGTGGTTCTTTTTCTAGTACAGCGACTGTAAATAACATACAACCAATCATTACGAATAAGGTCAATAATGCAGATCCAAGACCCAATTCTTTTTTCTGAATATTTCGATTTTTGAATTTCATAAACGCCACCCCTTGTGTTTACTTAGCACTATGATACTTGAGTTAGAGACTATTCGCAACTCGCTATTCAACACAAATGATTCGTGGACAATGAATTATCGTACTAGTAACTAGCAAAAACGCATAATTTCAGCTGTTGTGAATACTTATTTCACTAACATACTAAAATTATGCGTTATTAAAGCTCATATGCTAATTATTTTATTGTGTTCTATAAGTGTGCAAAATTTCTTCTGCTACTGCTGCATTAGCTTGAGGTGCCTGTTTTAAAGCATCGGCAACATAGGCAATTTCGTCACCTTGTGCACCTACAACGATGGCTAGTGATTTATACTGCAAACTCATATGCCCTTGTTGAATTCCTTCTGATACAAGCGCTCTGCACGCAGAAAAGTTTTGCGCTAAACCAACAGCAGCTACTACATGACCTAATTCGCGCGCTGATTGTACATTTAATATATCTAATGATGCCTTTGCTATAGGCAAGACATTGGTACCACCACCAACCGTTGCTAATGTCATTGGTACTTCTATTGTGCCGATCAATCTATTACGAGAACTATCATAGTCCCAAGTTGCAAGCCCTTTATAGTGACCATCTTTGCTCGCGTATGCATGTGCACTTGCCTCTGCGCCACGTGTATCATTTCCAGTGGCTAGGACTACCGCATGGATTCCATTCATTACACCTTTATTGTGTGTTGCAGCACGATGAATATCTACTTGAGCTAACGTAGATGCCCGCGCCATACGACGAGCGACTGTTGGACCATCAAAATCACCTTTAGCTAAGTCTGCAACATCAATTTCACCTGTTACTTTAACTACAGATGCCGTGGCATGATTGGATAAAATACTCATAAGGACATCACTGTTATCAATTTCACTCGTCAAATAAGCAGTAATACCTTCTAATATTGTATTTAACATATTAGCACCCATCGCATCTTGAGTATCAACAAAGACCTTTAACGATAACAACTGCTCCGCAGGAAATGTATCAATTTCAATGCGGCGATAACCACCGCCACGTTTAATAATCGATGGATACACTTCGTCAGCAATGCGTTTAATTTGTGTTTCATGAGATTGGATAGTCATGGCAAGAGCTTCTGTATCTTCTACACCATCAAATACGATTTGACCAATCATTAAGCGTTCACTCGACACCACATTAAAGCCGCCTGTTTTATTGACTAATTTAGCGCCATAACTTGCTGCAGCCACAACTGAAGGTTCTTCTACCATCATAGGTACTGCATAATCAACTTGATCCACTTTAATATGTGGCAAGACTCCAACAGGTAGCGCACCTTGTCCAATAACATTTTCAATCAAACTATTGGCTATATCTTCTTGGATCAGTGGATGATTGAGTAATAACTCCTTGTTTTCAAGTGATAAATAGCCTTGATTCGCTAACATATCTAATTTATCTGCTCTCGATAAATGTCTAAATGATTTATCTAATACACTCATAGCTTATTGTCCTTTCTCAACTAATAATGCGATACCTAGGCCGCCACCGATACACGCTGTTGCTACACCTGTTTGTTTTTGTTCTTGTGCTAATATATTGACTAATGTTGTGACTAATCGTGTACCACTGGCACCAATAGGGTGACCTAGCGCTATTGCACCGCCATATACATTTAATTGGTCATCTTTAATATTTAAATTTTGTTGTACTGGTATACTTTGCGCCGCAAAAGCTTCAGTCATTTCAACAATATCAATGTCTGTAATGGACTTATTACTTTTTTCTAATAATTGTTCAACAGCATAATAAGGTGCATATCCCATATAACGCGGGTCACAGCCTACTTCAGCATATTCGCCTAAGATACCTAAAATTTCGTAACCCTGATCTTTAGCATATGTCTCTTCCATTAAAATAATTGCAGAAGCTCCATCGTTGATACTTGAAGCATTACCACCAGTTACCGTACCATCTTCTTTAAATATCGTCTTTAACGTGCTCAATTTTTCGACACTACTATTGCCTCTAATACCTTCGTCTGTAGTCATCCATTCGCCCTCTACATCTTTCAACGGAACGATTTCATTATCAAATTTACCGTTTGTAGTAGCTTCATGTGCTTTAAGTTGAGAAGCATTGGCAAATTCATCTTGCTGCTCTCGCGTTATATTATATTTTTGGGCAATATTTTCAGCAGTAACACCCATAGGTACTTGATCAAATGCATCTGTTAATCCATCATACATAAAACTATCAACTGGTTTTTCGTCTTCATTTAATAATAACTTAGGTGCATTAGTCATGCTTTCAACACCACCAACTGCAACTACTTTCGCTTCACCTAGTTGAATCAATTGTTTACCTAAGATTATTGACTTCAAACCAGAACCACAGACTTCATTTATTGTCATACCAGGCGTAGTATTGGGAATTCCTGCATTAATACCGATTTGACGAGCAGGATTTTGACCATTACCACTTTGTAAGACATTACCAAATATAACTTGTTCTATTGCTTCTGGCTTTAAATTAATCGCTTGTAATGCTGCACTTAAAGCTTTCGTACCAAGCTCTACAGCTGAATAATTACTTAATTTCCCTCTGAATCTTCCAATTGGTGTTCGTTTTGCACTTACAATTGCTATCTTTTTCATATAAATTCTCCGTTTCTATATTCTTTTAAATGTTTGTATTTCATTACTTTATTTTGGTATGATACAATTGCTTATTTATAAAAAGAAAGGTGTCGATACGCAATGACGATCGGTATAGACCAAATCGATTTTTATGTCCCAAAATTTTATGTAGATATGGCTAAACTTGCTGAAGCACGCAATGTTGAACCAAACAAATTTTTGATTGGTATAGGCCAAACTGAAATGTCAGTTAGTCCTGTCAGCCAAGATATTGTTTCTATGGGCGCAAATGCTGCGAAAAACATAGTAACTGAAGAGGATAAGAAACAAATCAGTATGGTTATCGTAGCTACAGAATCTGCAATTGACTCTGCAAAAGCCTCAGCTGTACAAATCCATAATTTATTAGGTATCCAACCATTTGCACGATGTTTTGAAATGAAAGAAGCTTGTTACGCTGCAACGCCAGCTATTCAATTAGCTAAGGACTATCTTGCTAACCGTCCAAACGAAAAAGTGCTCGTAATCGCAAGTGATACTGCACGTTATGGTTTAAATTCTGGTGGTGAGCCAACACAAGGTGCTGGCGCTGTAGCAATGATGATTACACATAACCCACGTATTCTTGCATTCAATGATGATGCAGTTGCATATACTGAAGATGTTTATGACTTTTGGAGACCAACAGGTCATAGTTATCCATTAGTTGACGGTGCATTATCAAAAGATGCTTATATTCGTTCATTCCAACAAAGCTGGACAGAGTATGCTAAACGTACCAATAAAACATTAGCTGACTTCGCTTCATTATGTTTCCATGTTCCATTTACTAAAATGGGTAAAAAAGCACTGGATTCAATTTTAACAGATGAAATCAGTGATGAAACAAAAGAACGTCTAACTGAAGGCTATGAAGCAGCTACATATTACAATCGTTATGTAGGTAATATTTATACTGGTTCTCTTTATTTAAGCTTAATTTCATTATTAGAAACTCGTACTTTTGAGGCTGGTCAATCTATTGGCTTATTCAGTTATGGTTCTGGCTCAGTCGGTGAATTTTTCAGTGGCACACTTGTTGCTGGTTACCAAGATGCATTAAACATTGATGGCCATAAAGCACTTTTAAATAATCGTACAGAACTATCAGTAGCAGATTATGAAAGTTATTTCGCCCGTTTTGATAACTTAGAATTCAACCATGACATTGAATTAGCCGATGAACAAAATGCGATTTTCTACCTGAATGAAATCAATGACAACATCCGTCATTATAATACCTTAAATTAACGTTAAAATCACTGAATAACATTATATCCATTATTTTATTTCAGTCTTACTATTTATTCAATAAAAAACACGTCCTTAAGCGAAGGGCGTGTTTTTTCATATTGTTTATAATTTAAGGTTTCGTACTATGCTTCGGACGATATAATGGTGCCATTTCTACAGTTTCTATTTCCAATAACTTAATCTTTTTATCTATGCCGCCACCATAACCAGTTAGACTACCATCAGCACCAACTACACGGTGACATGGGATTAAAATACTAATAGGATTACTACCTACCGCACCACCAACTGCTTGTGCTGACATTTTATCTTTCCCTTTCACGCTTGCTATTTTGTCTGCAATTTCACCATACGTCATTGTTTCACCTGAAGGAATTGTAGTTAAAATCTCCCACACTTGCTCGCGAAATGCGGTGCCAGTTGGTTTCAAAGGGAAATCAATGGTAGGATTATCACCTTGAAAATAGTGATCTAACCATGTACGTACTTGCTGAAAAATGGGTTGTTCCTGTGCAACGACTTTGTCATTTAACTTACGTTCATAGTCAGACTGATTATCAAACCATAACCCTGTAATATGAGTACCATCGGTTGTTATCGTTAATACGCCAACTGGTGAGGAATAATTCATTTTATATTGCATAGTGTGACCTCCTTATTCACTTTTATAGTAATGCTTTTTGGTTTTTAAGTAAAATACAAAGCTAACTATAAATATTATGAAATTCAAAGGACAGTAAGATTCCTCGTTATATACATTCATGATACCCATCTAGCCGAAACACTTCACTTAATGACTCAATGTTCAACTTACTTTACAGGTTCTTCATTAGTTGTATAGCTAGAATTCGTGTTTTGTTCTCTACCTGTGTTAGGTAGCACCAAAGTACTAACAACTATTGCACTGCCAATCAAACACGTGCCTACAATGAAACTTACACTTGCTGCTAAATGTACACTATATCCTGCTACACTTAATCCAGTATAAATTGACGTAATAATTGCAATACCAAATGCACCACCTAGTGTTGACCCCATTTTAAAAATACCTGACGCCACACCAATTTTTTCGGATGCTGTTGTTGAAACTGCGGTACTAAGCGCAGGCGTAGCAAAAAAGCCTGTCCCTGCACCAAAGAAAATTGTCGCAATCAATGTCAAAATAATATAAAATGTCGAATCTATAAACGTAATAGACATCAATAACACACCAAAACCAGTACAGATAGGACCGAACACCATAGCCCTTTTAGCACCGAATTTTTTAATACTCTTTTCACCAAGTCGTACTACTAACAGTAAAGCAATCAAATAAGGTAACGTAATTAATCCTGCGCTAAAACCACTTAAGCCATGACCTGCCTGTGCATAAATATTAATTAACGCAATCACACCAACCCCTGTATTCAATAAACAGTTAGAAACTACCGCACCTACATATGAACGATTTTTAAACAATGTTAAATCCATAAAAGGAATCGCTTTACGCTTTTCAACAGCAATAAAAATAACAATACTTATGACAAACGTTGCTGCTAAAATAATAGTAATAATGTTTGACCATCCAATTTTATTACCTTGCGTAATTACAAAGCTTATACTGCCAATCATAAGTACAAAAATCACTAACCCTACATAATCAAAAGGTGTGTTTTGTTGCTTTTCTTTGTGCTGTTCTGGTAAAGATTTAATTAAAAACAGTGCTATAATTGCACCTATAATAGACATGACAAAAATCATTTGCCAAGAAGTAAATGTTGCAATGGCACCTGCGAAAAATGAAGCTAGACCAGTACCACCGAAAGAACCAATAGACCAATAACTTAAAGCCTTTTGTCGTTCTTCTCCTTCAAAATAATCATTTATCATCGCAATAGTTGTCGGCATGATAATAGCAGCTGATAGACCTTGTAGCGCTCTACCTAGCAGTAATAATACAGCATTGCCTGTAATAATAATGGCAATCGAGCCTATAATACTTAAGATCAATGCCACACGTGTCATTTTCACCTTGCCCACTCTGTCAGAAATATTACCCCCAACAACCATTAATACGCCTGTAACAAACGATGTTAAACTTATTGAGATATTAATGATATTCGGACTGACCGGATATGTTTTTTGAACATTTGGCCCTATATTTAAAAACGCTTGTGCAAATAACCAATACGTTAAGATAGATAACATAATGGCTATGATAAGTTGACGACCTGAAATCTTTTGGTTTGTTCTGGTTGCATTACTTTAGTTTACAGTCATGATACATCCCCCAATGTTTAGACCTGAACTATTATTAATTTCCAGAAATCTTTTTTGAAAATTCAGTCTTTTTAGTATATACTACTTCGATATACTTGTCCAAAAAACAAATTTTATTTGTTATAAAAATTATATAATTTAAAATCTTTTTCTTTTGCATATTCTAATGCTAATGTTTCTAAAATATTGATTAGTGCTGGATTTTCTTTGACTTCAATGTATTGTACTTTTAAATTATAATCTTCAGCTTTTATAGCTTTTGCATCATCTACAACTAAATCATTATCTAGTGCATATGCTCTTTTAAACCTTAAAGTTCCAGCATCAGACTTTAAATTATATTGACCTAACTTATCACATAAATCTTTTTTAGCACGTTGATGATTATTTAAATATCCTCCTGCTTGTCCTACAAAAACTGGCTTTTTATGGGCATTAAAAATAACATAAATTCCATATTTTTCTTGTAATTGCAATCTACTATCTTTATCAAAAGACATCGCCTTTTTCTTATTATATTTAAACAATTTACTTAGTTTTTTATCGTAAAGTTCTAACAACTCTGCAATCTTTTTATTACCTTTCATAAAAAATCCCCCTTATAACAACTTTAATGTTAATTATATAGTGCAATAACATTTATAAAAATTCAACTTTTTATATTGGACACAGTGTACTATATTTAATATAAAAACAGCAACTAACTATGTGAGATTAACACATTGTTAGTTGCTGTTTTTATCATTATTTATTTTGTTGTGCAAATACCTTACTGATGCTACGTAATTTCTCTGGTGCATCATCTCTGTGCATTTTCACTTCTACAAAATGCATTTGGTTTGAATTTGCAGTAATAACATCAAAAGTACGTTGTAACTCTTGTGGTGTATTCACCTCGTGAAGTGCAACATCTGTACCTCCAAATACTTGAGGTAAAGCTTTGTAGTCCCACATATGAATATCATTGTATAGTGCATTTTCTCCATGAATCATCCGCTCTACTGTATAACCATCGTTATTAATAACAAAAATAATTGGTTTTAAATGATAACGGATCATTGTCGATAAAGCTTGCACAGTTAGTTGTAGCGAGCCGTCCCCAATTAACAAAATATTTCTTCGCTTCGTATCTGCTATTTGTGATCCTAATGTTGCTGGTAAGGTGTAACCAATAGATCCCCATAAAGGTTGTCCTATAAACTTATTATTAGCATGGAGCCATAGATCATAAGCACCAAAAAATGATGTACCTTGTTCAGCAATGACAACATCATTTGGCTGTAAAAATGTTTGCATCATAGCAAAGTAAGTGGCTTGAGTTAATGGTTCTTTGTTAGTTGTATCTACCTGTATATTAGTATCTCTCCGCTTCGACACTGTTGGATTATGACGATACTTAACCTTTTGTAAACTAGTGATAATAGCAGGTAATGTTAAATCTGTACGTTGTTCTGTATTTATTTTAATATTATGATGATTTAACATTATTACATCGTCAATATCAAATTGATAAGAGAAACCAGCAGATGCCGAATCAGTAATCTTTGCACCAATATTTAAAATAGCATCACTTTGATCTACGTAATCTCTAATATTATCTTTAGCTACACTGCCATCATAAATACCTAAATAATAATCACTTTCCTCATTAAAAGCCCCTTTCCCTAAAGATAGCTGCACAACTGGTATACCAGTTGTTTTGACGAAGTCTTCCATTTCTGACTGCAAACCAAAACTATTAATTTCATGTCCAGTAATAATTACTGGTTGTTTAGCGTTTTGTAATTGACGTTCAATTGCCGCTACCAATTCATTATCTACAGCATTTTCCATCGGCAGTAATTGAAATGACTCTTTAATATCGATTTCTGTTGCTGCAACATCAATTGGTAAATGTATGTGCACAGGTCTTTTATTATTGACCGCTGCTTGTATTAAACGTGGTATTTCTGAAGTTGCATTCTCCGACGTAATGTACCCTTGTGCAGTAGTAATAGGTTCAAACATTTTACGATAATCGTCGAAATTCCCCTCTCCAAGAGAATGATGAACAAATTTTCGCGCTTGTTCTACTGATGTTGTAGGTGCTCCTGTTATTGCAATTACTGGTACTCGTTCTGCAAAAGCACCTGCTATACCGTTAATTGCACTCAATTCACCGACGCCAAACGTGGTAATCAAAGCTCCTAAACCATTAATACGGGCATAGCCATCTGCTGCATAACTAGCATTTAATTCATTGGTATTGCCAATCCAAGACACATGTTCATGGTCAATAACGTCATCTAGAAATGTTAAGTTAAAATCTCCAGGAACTCCAAATATCTCCTCGACACCTGCGTTGTATAGTGCATCAATCAAATATTGTCCTACTCGCATTTTCATAATTCATTCCACCTTTACATAGTCCTTACAACATCTATCATATGCACCTCTACCAAAAAGGTCAACTATATTGACTTAATAATGACGACTATCGGTATTTTTACTATAATGAGAAAACACTTGCTAATAAAGGACGTATGCTTATGACAAAGAATAGCGATTATGAACACATGCTTTTTTATTTCGCTTATAAAACTTTTATAAATGCTGCTGATGAAATTATTGAACAATCAGGTATGAACCGTCAGCACCACCGTTTTCTTTTTTTTATCAATAAATTACCAGGAATTACAACAAAACAATTATTGAAAGTATTAGAAATTTCTAAACAAGGTTCGCATAGTACTTTAAAAACTTTAAAAGCAAAAGACTTAATTTATGAACAACCTGCACCAGATGATAGACGTGTTAAGCAACTATTTGTTACTGATACTGGTGCCGAACTAGTTACAAAATTGAATAGCGCCCAAAATAAATTAATGCAAGAAGTTTTTGATCAATATGGTAACGATTGGTACGATATTATGGGCAAACTAGCCGAATATCGTGAAGGTTTTCAAGATATTAAACCTTTAATTGATCGAGATGGTCACACTTAAAAGGGAGTGGGACAGAAA
>NZ_JAFEQJ010000005.1:130597-165040 GCF_016890655.1 Staphylococcus sp. GDY8P72P
CAGTCAGCTACTGCCAATGTAAAAAGAGACTAGGACGAATCAATATTCGTCCTAGTCTCTTTTAGTTATATTTATTTTAAATAATCTAATACTACTGTGCCCACTGCTTCAGCTGCAACTAATAATGACTTTTCATTAATGTTAAATTTCGGATGATGATGCGGATAAATTTTACCATCATCTGGTGCCGCACCTGCATAAATAAACGTACTAGGAAGCTCTTTAGCATAATATGCAAAATCTTCAGAAGGCGGTTGTGGTTCGCATGCTTCAACGGCTTCTATATCGGGTAATTCCGCGTTTTGTAACGTTGTCACTACATAGTCTGTAAAATCTGGATCATTATATAGTGCTGGATAATCGTCTGTATATTTTAGTTCACAAGTTACACCAAATGTTTCTTCAAGACCATGAACTAAACGCTTAACTTCTTTTTGAATCGTATGTTTCGTATCATCTGTTAACGCACGCACATCACCTTCTAATTCTACACTTTCTTTAATGACATTAAATTGACCTTTACCGTCAAAGGAACCAATCGTAACAACGCCTGTTTCAAAAGGATTTAATCTACGTGAAACAACAGTTTGTACCGAATTGACAAAATATGCCCCTGCCACGATACTATCATTTGCTGTATGAGGTGACGATCCATGGCCACCGCTACCCGTAATTTTTAATTTGAAGATATCTCTCCCTGTTTGTACATTGCCACTACCATATAGTACTTTTCCAGCTGGCATATGGCTCATCACATGAACTCCGAGTACATGATCAACGCCATCTAATACACCATCTTTAATCATCGCTTGCGCTCCACCTGGAGGTACTTCTTCAGCAGGTTGATGAATGACAATTACTTTACCTGTAAATTGATCTTTTAATTCAATTAACGTATCAGCTAAAATAAGCATGTATGCAGTATGTGCATCATGACCACAAGCATGCATAACGCCTTCATTTTTCGAACTAAATGATAGCCCTGTGTCCTCTTGAATTGGCAAAGCATCAAAATCAGCTCTTATAGCTAATGTTTTACCTGGCTTACCACTATCAATTGTCACTTTTAAGCCTTTGGGTCCTACATTGGTTTCTACCGTACAATCTTTACCTTCATAAAATTCTTCAATATACTTTGGTGTAGCTTCTTCTTTAAAAGATAATTCTGGATGTTGGTGTAAATATCGACGAATTTCAATCATCTTGTCTTCTTTTTCTCTCAATTTTTGTACTAATTGATTTACCATATTATGTTACCCCTATCAATGAATTTAATTACTTTATACACTATTAACTATAAATTAAAACATGATAGATTGCAGAGATTTACTTTATATCCTCTAGTATTATATTTCCTAATAACGATTAGCTCACACGCTGACCTTTAACTATTAGTCTTTAATAAACGATTTAAGGCTGGAACATAATTGTTCCAGCCTTAAATTCACGCCTTATTTCATTAAAGCAGTATGTGATTACAATTAACCGTGACGTAACTGAAAGAAAGTAACCACAATTGCTGCTATTTTATTATTTTCTATTTTGCTGTTCAATCACTTGCTCGATGATTTCATTAAGTTGTTTAATATTATCACTTTGTTGTTGTAATAATTGCAACAACGCTTCATCAGACGTGTTGTTTGGATCTGGTTGCTTAACATTTGCAGTAGTTGTTTGTTGTGATTGATATTGTTTTAGCGCTTCATATAAGAAATGTGAGTTCTGTGTTTGTTGAGCTATATTATTATAAATTTCTTTTGTTGCATTATCAACGTGCAGTGTATTGTTAGCATTAGCCGAAACGGATTGTTGATGTCCAGCTATATGGAAACTTCTATTATAAGTTTCAGTACTATTTGACGTTGATGCTGATTGTTTATGCTCTTGTAATGCATGTCCTTCAATATCAACATTAGGTAATATACGGTTCAACCAACTTGGCATATACCAAGAAGCTTTACCAAATAATTGCGTCAATGCTGGAACCAATAATAAACGGACAACAAATGCATCAAATAATACACCAAATCCTAGTGCAATTCCCATAGATTTAATCATGACATCATCTTGGAAAACGAAAGCAATGAATACACTGAACATGATTAACGCAGCGGCTACTACAACAGGTCCACTTTCTTTAATACCTACCTTAATAGAATGTTCATTATTGCGTGTTTTACTATATTCTTCATGAATACGAGACATTAAGAATACTTCATAGTCCATTGCAAGTCCAAATAGTAATCCTATCGCTATAACTGGTAAGAATGCTAGTAATGGTCCTGTAGTATCTATACCAAATATATTAGACAAGAAGCCTTCTTGCATAATTAATGTCGTAAAACCAAGTGTTGCTGTTAAGGATAACACAAATCCTAATACTGCTTTTAATGGAATAATAATCGAACGGAACACAACCATTAATAGAATGAAGGCAAGTGCTACAATTACTCCAGCAAATAATGGAATAGCTTCATTTAGTTTTTGAGACATGTCAATATTGATTACACTTTGACCTGATACTTCAGTTTTAAAGTCATATTTATCTTGTGCATCATCTTTATAATCTCTTAAATCATGTACTAAATCATTTGTAGATTGAGCATTTGGCCCTTTTTCTGGAATTACTGCAACTAGTGCATAATCTTTACTATCACTTAGTTGTGGTGGTGTTGTCATATCAACATTATCCATATCATTAATATCTTTGGACATGTCTTGTAAATCTTTTTGTAATTCTTGTGGATTATCTTTTTTATCTTTGACATTGACGAGCATTGCAATTTGACCATTAAATCCTTCGCCAAATTTATCTGAAATAATATCATAGGCTTTTTTCTGCGTAGTATCTGCTGGTTTCATACCATCATCAGGTATACCTAGACGCATATCTTTAACTGGTACTGATGCTAATACTAAAATAATAAGACCTATTAAAACTGCTGCTAACGGCTTACCAACAACAAATTTTGACCATGGTGTCTCAACATCGTTGGCAAATTCAGATTTAGCTTGTTTAGGCTGAATTTGTTTATGGAAAATACTAATTATAGCTGGTAATAATGTTAATGCACTGATAACAGCTACCAATACACTAATTGCTGAAGCATAACCCATAACTGCTAAGAAATCGATGCCTACAAGTGCTAAACCACACACAGCAATAATTACTGTAATACCGGCAAAGACAACTGCACTTCCTGCTGTACCTACAGCTAAACCTATAGCTTTAATATGATCGGTTTCTGTTTTCATAATTTGTCGGTATCTAAAGAGTATAAATAACGCATAATCTATACCAACTGCTAAACCTATCATAACTGCTAAAGTTAAAGTCACGTTAGGTATGTCAAAGGCATAAGTTAATAACGAGATAATACCAACGCCAGAACCTAAACCGATAAGTGCACTAATAATAGGCATACCAGCAGCTATAAATGAACCAAATGTAATAAGTAATACTACAAATGCCACAATAATACCTATAAGTTCGGAACTACCACCTATTTCAGTAGATTCCATACCTGAACCCATTAATTCTACTTGAACATTATGTTTATCTTCTAAGTCGTTTACTTTATCTTGTACGTTATCTTTATTGTCATCTGTAATAGAAGTCGCACTAATATCATAATTGATATCAGCAAATAATGTCGTTTTATCTTTACTTATTTGTTTACTTTCATATGGATCAGCTACATTTTTAATGTCCTTGTCACCGTCTTTAATATCATCTAACGTACTTTGGACATCTTTCATGACATCTTGTTTAACAATACCATCATCTGTATCTGATTTAATGACCGCACGAATTTGTGCTTTTTCACTATCTTGATCGAATTCTTCTTCAATCTTATCGTTAGTATCTAATGATTGAAGTCCATTCATTGTAATATCATTATCAAATTTAGGTGCATTAAATGTTAAAGGTATGATAATTGCTGCTAACACAACCAACCATCCTATAAGCGCCCACCATTTATTTTTGGCCATAAATGAACCTATTTTATATAAAAATTTTGCCAAGCTATTGCCTCCTTATTTAATCAACGTTATAGTCTAAATATATAGTGTAGATTATTTACAGTACTATACTACTAGTAATTCCCCCAATTTTAAAGAAATAATAATTATTATATGTATATTTAAACTACAAAAACAGGAGGATTGTAGAATGAATCATTCTGATTTACGTGTTATAAAAACGAAACGCGCATTATCACAAAGCCTTTTTACACTTTTAGATAAAAAGGAATTTTCTGGAATTACTGTTAATCAAATATGCGAAGACGCGTTAGTCCATCGTACCACATTTTATAAACACTTCTATGATAAATACGATTTATTAATTTATTTAGTCACTGACTTAACGAATGGCTTTTTCTCAGCTGACATTAGCGATCGTATTAATAAACCTTTTTCGACTATGTTTGAATCATTCACCAACGTAGAATTTTTAGAGCGCATTTCACGTAAACAAGAAAATGATCGAGAGCTTGAAGAAACTTTAGTAAATCATTTCATTACGGTTTTGCAGAATGATATTAAAAAAAATGAACACCGTATAACTGTTGATGATAAAATACCGAGCGAACTCATTTTTTACATTTACGGTTCTACATTGCATGGTATTATGTCTTGGAAAAATGATTACAATATGGATTTGTCACCACATGAATTAGACAAAATTTATCATACACTTATTAATATCAAAGTTCAGGATGATTAAGTTGGCATTTCTAACATAAAAAGCCCCGTTACATGCAAAGTGCAACGGGACTTTTTTAAATTAAAACATTAAATTAAAACATTTCTGAAACAACTTTTTGTTCTAAGAAATTTAACATGTAATCTGGACTACCAGTTTTGGCATCTGTACCAGACATTTTAAATCCACCAAATGGATGATATCCTACTACTGCAGCTGTACAACCACGATTTAGATATAAGTTACCTACATCATAGTCACGTACTGCTTTTTGCCAATTTTCACGATTATTTGTAATAACCGCACCTGTTAAACCGTAGTCTGTATCATTAGCAATTGTTAATAGCTCATCGAAGTTTGAACCTTTAACGAATCCAACAACTGGGCCAAAAATCTCTTCTTGCATTATTTGGTCTTGTGATTTTAGTCCTGAGATAATTGTTGGTTCTACAAAGTAACCTGTACTGTCATCAGTACCGCCACCTTGTTCTAAATTGCCTTCTTTACTTCCAATTTCTATATAGTTTTTAATTTTATCAAATTGTTTTTGGTTAATTACAGGACCCATATACGTATTGTTTTCTGTATTACCCACAGTTAAATCTTTAGTGAGTTTAACTGCTTTTTCCAACACTTCATCATATACATCCTTATGGACAATAGCTCTTGAACATGCAGAACATTTTTGACCTGAAAAGCCAAAAGCTGAAGAAACAATTGCTTCGGCAGCTAAATCTGTATCAATCTCATTATCTACAATAATCGCATCTTTACCACCCATTTCAGCGATAACGCGTTTTAAGAAATTTTGTCCTTCTTGTACTTTTGCAGCACGTTCAAAAATACGAGTACCAGTCGCTCTTGAACCAGTAAACGTCACGAAGTGTGTATGTTTACTATCTACAAGGTAATCACCAATTTCTTTCGGATCACCAGGTACAAAGTTAACTACACCTTTTGGTAAACCAGCTTCTTCTAAAATTTCAATTAATTTATAAGCTGTTAATGGCGTATCTTCAGCAGGTTTAAGTAACACAGTGTTACCAGCAACTACTGGTGCTAGAGTCGTGCCTGCCATTATTGCAAACGGGAAGTTCCATGGTGGAATTGTCACACCTGTACCAATTGGTTTATAGAAATATTTATTGTGCTCGCCTTCCCTATCTAATACGGGTTTACCATCAGCGAGTTCCATCATTGATCTTGCATAATATTCAATGAAGTCGATACCTTCTGCTGCATCACCAACTGCTTCGTCCCAAGGTTTGCCAGCTTCATAAACCATAACTGCTGAAATTTCTTCTTTACGTCTACGAATAATTGCAGAAACACGTAGTAAAAACTCAGCACGATCTCTGTGAGACCATTTTCTCCAAGATTCATACGCTTCATTTGCAGTATCAAAAGCTTTATCTACTTCTTTTTGTGTTGCTTTTGACACTTCTGCAATAATTTCAGTTGTTTTTGCTGGATTAACTGATTGATACGTATCATCTGTGTAAATCTTTTCCCCATTAATTACTAATGGAATTTTTTGGTTTAATTCACCTTTCACTTTCTTTAATGTTTCCTTGAAAGACTCAACATTTTGTTGATTTGTAAAATCAATACCTGGTTCATTGTGATAATTAACTACCATTTTTCTACCTCCATATCGTTTGTAAATAGAAAACTAAAATGGAAAAATCCATTTATTAGTTATATTCTAGCGATTCAAGAGTAGAATTGCAATCGCTTCCAACAATTTATTTTAAAATTAATATTAAGCTTACAATTTAATTCAATCGAGGGTTGCAAGTTTATTCTGTTTGATAAATTAATATGCTATTTGCTTCAGCGTAATCGAAAATTAATAATTTTTTACATTATATTTATATTGTGATTAAATTTAATGTGTTAAGCTGTTTATTCGATTAATTGAAATCACGTCATTAATTTAAAATACATAAAATACGAAGTGAAAGGTTTTGTTGTTCACATGAAAACTTATACCTCGGTTATTTTTTGGATGCGTGCCCTAGCTTGTTTGAGCATTGTTTTAATACATGCTATAACAACCACGTTTATTCAAAGCGATAATATAGGAAAAGGTACCTTAATCCGAGTCATACAATTATTATTAATGTTTAGCACACCCTTATTTGTGTTTATTTCTGAATTTTTACTAGCAAAAAATTATCATACTTCAATTAAAAAGGGCTTTTTCAAAGATAAGTTATTATTTCTTGGCATTCCTTATGTTTGTATAAATATAGGAATCTCTTATTTTTATTTTAAGCCAAAAACTTTTACTGAATTTTTAGGTTTTCTAGAATCAACAATGTTTCACGGAGCAGCAGTTACTTATTTCATTGTTATCATTCTGCAATTCTATATTTTGCATTTTCTATTTTCAAAGTATCTAGTCAATCGTAATCCTATCTTAATGGTTCTTTTTTCAGTACTATTTGCTACAGTTTATTGGGGCATTAGACAGTTTATTCCACAACCAGAATCGCCAATATTAGCTTGGTTCTGGGATCGTGAAGGTTGGATGTTATTCTTAGGTTGGTTGAGTTACTTTATTTTAGGTTTTTATACTGGTATATATTATGAAAAACTGATGGCTAATATTAAAAAATATACTTGGCCCATTTTGTTAGGTACTTTGCTAAGTACAGCATTTTTAATTTTCAATTATGTCTCAGGTGTTAGCACATGGGTAGAATCAAAACGTTTTGATATTCCTATCTATGTGACGATGATTATTTTATTATTTTTCTTATTTTCAGCGTATTTTAAATACGTTCCAAAATTCATCATTTTTATTAGTAACTATTCATTTTGTATATACTTGCTTCATTATTTCTTTGTTAATCAATTAGGATTATTAAGAGAAGATAGTGCTATTCGTAATATTGTTTTTACCTTTATAATTACGGTAACAGTAGCTATTTGTTTAGCATATTTAATCAATCAATTTAAATGGGGTAAATATATTATAGGTGGCATTGGCCATATTAAATATGACAAAGTATACGAGAGTTATAAACACGGCAAAGTTGATTAACATAGCAAAGCGTCCAAACATCCTTTACTATCAAGGTTATTTGGACGCTCTCTTTATGTATATTAAGCTTTGCGTTTTTGTTGTTTTCTTTGCTTTTGTTGCTTTTTTTGTTTTCTTTGTTTAGTGTTACGTCGACGTAACACTAACATAATGCCTGCAATAAACCATAATAATGATGAAACAACATTAACTGTTAAGACGTTAATAAGTGCAATTAAAATCAACAGAATGCCTGTAAATTTCGCAAATTTGCCCATCATTGTGACACTAAGCATCGCTATAATACAACATACTACACAAATTGCTAATACAAGTAATGCACCTTGCTTCATATAATCAAATAACGTACTAGGTGATAATTGATCAGTAAATTGTGCAATGTTTGGATTGTTATTGGCAGTTGCTATTAGTGGTAGCACTTTCTGTTTAATACTTGCATCATTGAGAAATGGTAATGCTAGCGCAGACGCCGCAATAACTACAAATTGCACTAAGATTCCTACCCAAGTTAATATTTTTTCTGTTGTTCGTTTCATGATTGTCCCTCCCTCAAACCAATTTCTTACGCTAATTATACATTTTTTATGTTGCACAAGGCAAAAGAACTTTAGACTGATTTTATTATTTGAGTTATTTTCAAGTAACTTTAGTATTTGTTCAAAACTAATAATTAAATATTTCTGCTAGAATAAGATTATAATTACAAGGGGGATTCATTATGAATATACAAAACGCATCACCAGAACAATTACGTCATTACATTCGACATGGTATGCTCGATGGACATACTAGTGGTTTAGCTAAAGGTTATGTACAAGCTAACGTGGTCATTTTACCTTCCGCTTATGCCTATGATTTTTTAAAATTTTGTTTTAGAAATCCTAAGTCTTGCCCGTTGCTTGATGTCTCAGAAGTTGGTTCTACTTCATTTCCATACTTTGCTAACTCTGCTGATATTCGTACTGATGTAGCTGAATATCGTGTTTATAAAGATGGTGAGCTCGTTGAAACACCTACAGACATCACACACTTATATAATGATGACTTAGTGAGTTTTTTAATTGGTTGTAGTTTTACGTTCGAACACGCTTTACTTGAAGCTCAAATTCCAATCCGACACATTGAAGAACAACATAATGTACCAATGTATATCACAAATATTCCAACCGCAGCTAGTGGGATATTTAGCGGTCCAACAACTGTAAGTATGCGTCCAATGACAGTGGCACAGGCCCTTAAAGCAACAGAAATTACTACTCGTTTTAAAGATGTACACGGTACACCGCTTCACTTCGGAGATCCTGAAACAATTGGCATTAAAAATATTAATAAACCTGATTTTGGTGAAGCTGTCACGATAAATACGAATGAAATACCTGTATTTTGGGGCTGTGGCGTCACACCACAATCTGTAGCACTTAACGTTAAACCACCACTTATGATTACTCATTCACCTGGTCATATGTTTATTACAGATATTCGTGATAGTGAAATGTCACAATAAAAGCAATCAAGCAACTACCAGTTAGTTATTACTGAAATTAGCTGTTCACATAACTCCAAAAATTTAACATCGTTTTAATTATTATAACTTTCATTTAAAATTATACAAAAATAAAGCATTTGGTACATTCATTAGTCCCAAATGCTTTATTATTTTATTCGCTATCTGTTTTCTAATTCTTGTTTCGTAATAATTGGATAGTTTTTAAATATTTTAGATGCGCCATATCCTACAATGAGTCCAATCACACCTAAAATGGCTCCATAAATAAGAATTGTAATCGGATTATTAAAACCAAACATCACTAAAAATCCTGCTAATGGTGTTGCGGTACCGGTAGCATCATTAATCATACCAGACGATGCAATAACTGCTCCCCCAAGTGCGCCACCAATAAAGTTAGCCGTATAAATCGGTACCGGATTCGCAGAAACAACATCTGCTTGTGATAACGGCTCAATACATACCGCAATCTTAGACTTACGGTCACCTAAGTTTAATTTATGGAACATAGTACCATTAATAAATGATGAACCAAATGATACCATTGCAGCAATAGCCATAGGTAAGCCTGTCATTCCTAAAAGTGCAGTAAGTGCCATAGAACTCAATGGTGCTGTACCTACAACTGTAATTATACCGCCCAATATCAGACCCATCACAATTGGATTTACATCCATAGAATTTTGAATAATGTCACCAATCTTCATAAGTGAGTTATTTACTAATGGAGTAACACCTGTTGCTAATAAGCGTGCTAATGGTGCTATTAATAAAATACCTACAATTAAATCAACACCATCCGGTACTCTTTTTTCAGCATATTTCATTACATAGCCTACGACGTAACCTGCAACGAAACCAGGTATAAGATCCAAACCACCACATGATACAGCAATAGCTAAAGCATAAACTGGAGACACACCGATAGCTAAAGCCACTAAGCCAGCTGCAGCTACACCACCTAAGCCACCAGCAGCGTCACCTAATTCCCCCAAAAATTTAATACCTAATAAATCTCCACCTACATATTTATGGAAAGCCTCTACTAAAAATGTAGCGATAGCAGCATTTGCCAAAGCACTCATTGCTTTCATACCACTAGGCGCTTTATATGTAAATAGCGTAAACAATGCTAATACTATTACTAAAAATATAGTCCCTATCAGAATATCCATGTACTTCTTTCCTCTCTTTTTCTTAAATAACTAATTATTTTTATATTGTCACGAATAATCATTTTAACATATTTTTTAATATATTCCGAACAATTTTATTTATTTAGTAATAAGCTCCGCGGAACATTTTATAATATTTATTAAATTTATATCAAAATATGACACAACTTTCCCACTAACAAGAATCAACTTAAAGAATATACAGTGTTAAATCACAGCAAACAAAATACCAACGTTAACTTTGGCATAGCAGTTGGCCATACTCAGTTAGTGTTGGTATTGTGATGTTGCTCTATTTTAATTTAATATGAAATAAACCTAGCCTTATGTAGTAATATCTTTCATTACTTTTGCTGGTGTACCCATAGCTAGTGACTGAGCCGGGATATCTTTGGTCACGACACTGCCTGCACTAATAACACTGCCTTCTCCAATAGTAACACCTGGCAGCACGACTACATTCGCACCCAACCATACATTCGGACCTATTGTAATTGGTAAGGCCTGTTCTAGACCTGCATTACGTTTAGTCGCTTCTAATGGATGATTCGCCGTATAAAGACCACATTTAGGTCCGATAAACGTGTTATCTCCAATATTAATAGTTGCACAATCCATAAAGTAACAATCGTGATTCACAAAAACATTTTGCCCTAATTTGATATTATAACCATAATCGACCATGAAAGGACTTAGCAGTTCTACTTGCTGTGGTTCATAGTTTAATAGTTGCGTTAAGATAGCTTGACGTTGTTCTAATGCACTAGGCTTAACTTGGTTCAACATATGACATAAATCTTTCGCATCCAGTCTTTCTTGTGCTAATTCTTCATTAAAATTAGCATCATACCATTCCCCGGCTAGCATTTTTTCTTTTTCATTCATCAAAATTGCACTCCCTTAATTTGCAAGCTGTTGTTAGCTTAAAAATAATAATAATCGATAAATTAGTGTGCCCGCATAGTTACCTATTACGTACCCTAGTGTTCCAATTATTAGGATAGGGCCAACTAAATTAGTCCATCGTTTGCCTATTGCTAACGCTGCTGCTGTTGTTGGTCCACCTGCAGTAGCATTACTAGCTAATAAAATTTCTTCTATTTTAAAATTGCACCATTTACCTATAACTAAGCTCAAGCCAAGATTAAATATCAATATAATAATGACAAAGATAAATAGTAATGGTGCTATGCTTATAATTGTAACAAATGAAGCTGGAATACCTATAACAACGAAGAATATATAAATAAAAAATGTTCCAATTTCTGAAGCACCGGCCAAACGCTCAAAAAAGTCTCCCCAAATTACGACGACTAACAGCGTAAACGTTGTTAACAATAAATAAGGATCACCAAAAAACGATACTACAATATTCCATATTAAATTATTGTTAGGTAACCATGCTTGTAGTACTTCAGATAATTTAAAACTACCTGCAACTAATAAAATCGCGCAAGTAATTGATAAAGCAATATCTAAAAGTTGAATTTTTTTAGGTTGCCAATAATTTTGTTGTTCTTGTTCGTTGTCAGTAGTTGCATAATCTGTATGATAATGACGTTTAATGATAGGTAATGCTGGTATCGCAATTAACAATAAAAAGTACAATGCCATTACACTATTATCAGCTACTACTGTAGCAGAAATCATCTCTTCAGGTGTATTAAGTTTAGCACTAAGTGCTGCAAAATTAACCCCGCCACCAATATAGCTACCAGTCATCATTGCACCTATTTTCGCTAAATATGGAATCCATTGTTGTAACACAATAAATCCAACCACCGTTCCTATCATAGTACCTACTGACGCAATTAAAAATATTACTAATAAACGTCTGCTTTCTTTCCATATTTTTATAATATTAGAATTAAATAACAATAATGGAATAGATAGTGGTACTACATAATCCCACACAGTATCATAAACCGGTGATGCTGTTGGTATAATTTTAAAATTGGATAAAGCCATAGCCCCTACTAGCGCAATAATTGCACCTGAAATAGTACTTGCCCATCGATAACGTTGTTCTAATACTAAACTTACCGTTGCCCATAAAATAATTATCGCCCATAGTAACCATGTGTCATCTTTTGCAATCACTGTCCCCACATACATGATATTCTCCCCCTCTTCTCCCATACTCAATCTATAATTTATTACTGCTTATTATTACTAAGATATAATGTTTTATCAATAATTTTCAGAATTTTTACTTTATATTACCGTTACATTATTGTGTAACTAAATTTAAATTGATATTCTTAACAATATCTTTTTAACATTCAAAGGGGTGGATTGTTATGAAACAAAGAATTGGGTTATTTCTCGGCCCATTACTATTTTTAATCATTTTATTTATTCCGAGTATTACAGGTTTGGACCATGCGCCACGCGCTGTCCTAGCTGTAACAGTTTTCGTAGCTACGTGGTGGATTACAGAAGCAATTCCCATTCCAGCAACCTCATTAATGCCATTAATTCTATTACCGTTAACAGGTGGTACCAATGAACAAGTTGCTGCCAATGCTTATGCAGATCCGATCGTATTTATGTATATGGGCGGATTCATAATTGCTTTAGCTATTGAGAAGTGGAACTTACACCGGCGTATTGCTATGACAATTATTTCTATGATGGGATCCAGCAGTAACCATGTAATTCTAGGCACGATGATTGCGACAGCATTTATTTCAATGTGGATTTCAAATGCTGCTACTGCACTTATGATGTTACCCATTGCTTTAGCGTTAATAGAAGAAATTAAAACAGCAAAATTTCTCTCACCAGAATCGGCACATAAATTTTCTAAAGCTTTACTATTAACTGTGGCTTACTCTGCTTCAATAGGTGGGCTTGCTACTTTAATCGGTTCAGTGCCGAATGCAGTATTTGCTGCCGTTGCCGCTTCAAGCTTAGATCGTTCAGTATCATTCGCACAGTGGATGCTCTTTGCATTACCTATTACTATAATTTTATTAATTGTCCTTTACTTATTACTGACTAAATGGCTGTTCAAAATCGATGATGCTGATCAAGTTTCTTCTGATTTTGCTAAAAAAGAGCTACATAACTTAGGTCCAATGTCTTACGAAGAAAAATTAACAGGTTTAGTCTTTTTAATCGTAAGTGTACTGTGGATTTCAAGCAGTGCCTTACCTGCATCACTACATTTATCTGATACAGTAATTGCAATGATTGGGGCAGTTTTACTGTTTTTAATTCCTGCACGTGCTGATAAAGGTGGATTACTCGTATGGAAAGATATGTCTAAATTATCATGGGGTATTTTACTATTATTTGGCGGTGGCTTATCGTTAGCTGCTGCATTTGAAGATTCAGGACTTACCAAATGGTTTGGAGGTATGTTAGGAATTGTAGAACCACTACCGCTTATCCTTATCGTTATTGTGTTAACTACAGGTATTTTATTCTTAACAGAAGTCATGTCTAATACAGCTGTATCTAATATGCTTATGCCTATTAGTATAGGATTAGCAGCAGCCATTAATCAGGATCCATTTTTCATTATGGGTGTTGTCGCTTTATCTTCTACTTGTGCATTCATGTTACCTATATCAACACCACCGAATGCAGCAGTCTTTAGTTCCGATGAATTAGACATGAAAGATATGATTAAAGCCGGTTTCATTTTAAATATATTTACGATTATTATCATTTCGTTCTTTGTTTATTTCTGGTTACCAATTGCTTTTGGTTTGTAATGACATATGTTACAGTATCATGCTAAGGTATGATTTCACTTTTATACTAAGGACGCATGTAATTAACATAAATCAAATGTACAATAGCATTATAAACTACTAAAAGGAGTCGCTAATTATGAAAACATTAATTAAAGGTGCCATTGCTGTCTTACTCATATTGGGTGTAGTAAAAACGTTCCAAGATTATAATGTGCCCGCGGAAGCTTCAAATTACTATAACCAAGTTAAAAACGGCGAAGTGTTACAGAATGTCGAGAACATTAATTTTGATTCACTCAAAAACCTCAATTTCGAAGACTTCAAACCTGCAGATTTCTTTTAACTAGTTTATATGTAATCTCTATCCAGTACTTGAAGTAATGGTAGCCATGTTCAATTACTTCAATCATTTGCAAATACTAAATAACTATAAATACACAAGCCTTAGGTGATTGTTCGCCCAAGGCTTATTTTTATATATTATAATATCGATAGTGCTTAGGTCTTACTCTTATAAGAAGTAGACTAACCGAAGGCTATAGTCTAAAGCAGTGCCCGCGGAAAGCGCGCATAAAAAACTGCCAACAAAGTCGGAAACTTTGTCGACAGTCTATAAGATGCCACTTCTTATTTTACTTACAAGTGCTAAATTCAAATAGCGTGCTTCACTGTTCTACTAGAATGTATAAATGACATTATGCCAAATATACAATATACAATGGAATAAGCTATCATCACAATGTATATTGGCAGCATTTGTTGTGTTCCCATAATTTGATTAAATGCTGTAGCTGCAAAGAATGCATGACCTAATGAAACGATAAGTGGTAAACCAAAATTAACCATTACTTTTAGACTTAACCCTCGTAACATATCTCGATGCGTATAGCCCATTTTACATAAAATACGATAATTTTCGATTTCATCCTCGGTTTCATCCATCTGTTTGATATAAATTATACAGCCAGATGCTACTAAAAAAGCCAGTCCTAAAAATGATGTCACAAACAATAATATACCGATAGATTGATGTACGCGATCTTGAATCGCATCACGTGTCTCAATTTTAGGTTCAATACTTTGCGATAAGTCTGTCGCTTGAGTCATATCGTCATGATTTTTTATCGTAAAACCATATTGTTTATTCGTCTCCTCGGCAGAAGATTTTAATGATTGATACAAGTTATCGCTAAGCAAAAAGACTGGTTGATTAAACGAGACCGTTGATTGAAAAGCGTTTATAGTTTTTTCTGTATTAAATTTAATCGCAACATCTCTGTCACCTTTGAAAACAATGTCCTGCCCCAGTTTAAAGTCATAATTACCTTGTGCCGATTTAGGCATGATGACTTGCCCTTTATGACCATGTGCCTCAATACCTTTAAAATACTTGTCACTTGTTATGACAACATTAGAAGTTTTAACATTTTGCGAACCAATGTTGAACACGTCTTGTTTTTTTATCGGCACATAAGCAACTTCTTTATACGCAATATTATAATCGATATTATGTTGATTCAATTGTTTTTCTAATTTCTTAGCAGATTGTTGGTCATTATAAACAATATCTTGCGGTGATTGCATATCAACCATATCGTCACCTTGCGCTTTATTTATCGCGCTAAAACATAATACAGTCACTGTGACAGCTGAAATAGTAGCTATAATTGTTAGAGATAAAGCATTCTTTTTCATACGATGCATTATCGAAGCGGTAAACACCACATCTGTAATAGATACATGCCCACGCTTAAAGCGTTTCAGTGATTTAAAAATAACCGATACGGAACTTCTGAAAAATAAATACGCCCCGCCTATAGTCAAAATTAAAATACCTGGTATAAGTATACCTACTTGAGTAATAAATTTAGAGAACATTTCTGTCGACAAATAATAACCTGTAGCTATCATAATAATACCGAACGCACCAGCTATTACTTCTAAGACAGTAATTTTTTTGTGTGTCGTATCAGCTTTCGCTTTATCATCCATCAGCGATAAAATACTACGTTTTTTAATAAATATATAACTTTGAACTAAAATTAAAACAAATGCAATGAACAGCATAATCGCAGTTTGGATAACTGCCATGTATTGAAATCCTATCGATACGCCTATACTTATTCCTAACATTTTTAAAACCATCATCAATAAAATTTTAGAACCAAAAATACCTATAAAGATTCCAACAAGTCCTGTCGAGATAAACATGACACTTTGTTCTATACATAAAATTCGTAACAAATGATATTTAGTGAGCCCAATCAATTGATACATCGCAAATTCTTTTGTGCGACGTTTAATAAATAAGTAATTTGCGTACATTAAAAATATAATTATTATTACGAATAAAAAATTAGCACCAATTTCTGCGCCTTTTTTAATTATCGTACTAGAATCTTCATTATTAATACTCCCTGTATACTTTAATGTCACAAAACTAAAAAACAACACGATACTCGTGATTAAAGAAAATATATACATACCGTAGTAACGTATATTGTTCTTAAAGTTCTTTAAAATAATTTGATTAAATGTCATTCACGACACCACCTAAGGTTGCTTGCATATGAATAATATTTCGATAAAATGCTTTGTTATTATCGTCACCTTGGTATAACTCGGAATGAATATTTCCGTCTTTTAGCATAATGACACGATTCGAATAACTTGCTGCTACTGGATCATGTGTCACCATAACAATGGTCGCATTAAATTGTTTATTCATGTCTTCTAATCTAAACAACAAATCTTGTGCACTTTTAGAATCTAATGCTCCAGTAGGTTCATCTGCGAAAATGATTGCAGGCTTATGCACAAACGCTCGCGCTGCTGCTGTACGCTGTTGTTGACCGCCAGAAATTTCACTCGGATATTTATCACGAATGTCATAAATACCCAATGCTTCAGTAATTTCATTAAAACTCTGAGTCATCTCTTCTTTAGACAATTTTTTTATAGACAGTGGTAACATTATGTTTTCTTTAACCGTTAACGTATTTAACACACTATAATCTTGGAAAATAAAGCCCACTTCACTTTTACGAAATGCTGCTAATTCTTTATTTTTCATTTTGCTAAGCTCATGTCCATTTATTTCGACAGTCCCACTTGTAATATAGTCTATAGAGCTTAAGACATTTAACAATGTTGTTTTACCTGAACCAGATGGGCCCATAATCGACACAAATTCACCTTTTTCAATGGCAAAATCTAATCCTTTTAGCACTTGTTGTTGGTGAAATCGATTACCGTAATTTTTAGTAAGTCCTTTGACATTTAATAATACCAACTTAAACACTCCTTTTTTGTTATTATCGATAAATCTATTGTATAGAAATTAAATTTTTTTCTCGTTGCATTCACCTAACAAATGACCTATCTCAAATGACAAAATTGTCACATCTGCACTAATTTTGCTATTTTCTCTATGATATAATAGTTAAATTGAAATCAAATCAAGGAGTAAAAAGCATGTTATCTAAATTAAAAAGAGAATGGCTAACTGACCCCGTTACTAATGTTTTAGCTGGTATCGTTGTCGCTTTAGCCCTTATACCTGAAGCGTTATCCTTTTCTATAATCGCCGGCGTTGATCCGATGGTGGGCTTATATTCCTCATTCATTATTGCAGTAGTCATTTCTATTGTTGGTGGACGACCAGCAATGATTTCAGCAGCTACAGGTGCTGTTGCTTTAGTAGTTGTTCCGTTAGTAAGAGATTATGGTGTAAACTACTTATTTGCCGCTACTATTTTAATGGGAATTTTACAGATTTTATTTGGAATTTTAAAAATCGGACGTTTAATGAAATTTATTCCAAACTCTGTCATGATTGGCTTTGTTAATGCTTTAGCAATATTAATTTTCCTTACACAACTCAAACATATTTTTGGCATTTCTATTGCTACTTATGTCTTTACCATTATTACCTTACTCATTATATATTTGTTACCTCAAGTATTCACACGTATTCCTGCACCATTAATCGCAATTATTTTATTAACCATAACAGCAATGTTAACTGGTGCAGATGTTAAGACTGTTGGTGATTTAGGTGATATCAAACGTACATTACCACATTTTTTAATACCAGATGTACCATTTACGTTTGAAACGTTGAAAATCATTTTTCCTTATTCATTGTCCATGGCTATAGTGGGCTTAGTTGAAAGTTTATTAACTGCACGTATCGTAGACAATGCTACTGATAGTTTTAGTAATAAAAACCGAGAATCTAGTGGCCAAGGTGTTGCTAATTTAATTACCGGCTTTTTTGGTGCCATGGGCGGTTGTGCTATGATTGGTCAATCTGTTATTAATGTACGTTCTGGTGCTACGACACGTTTATCTACTTTTACAGCTGGTGTATTTTTAATGATTTTAATACTAGTCTTTGGTGAGTGGGTCATTCAAATTCCTATGCCGATTCTTGCGGGCATAATGGTTATGGTGTCAGTAGGTACCTTCAATTGGAAATCTTTCAATTTTATAAAAAACGCACCACGTACAGATGCAGTAGTGATGTTGTTAACTGTCGCTATTGTCTTAGCTACAGATAACCTAGCTTTAGGCGTCGTAGCTGGTGTTATTGTCAGCGCATTGTGCTTTGCCACAAAAATTTCTAATATTACAGTTAAACGCAGTGACTCAGCTGATACGATTTACTATTCAATTAGTGGTCAAATCTTTTTTGTCTCTATTGATGCTTTAATGAATCAACTCGATTTTGATGTAACAAATAAAACAATTTATTTAGATTTTAAGAATGCACATTTATGGGATGACTCTGCTGTCAATGCCATAGATACACTTATTGAACAGTTTAACAAAAAGCATAACACTGTATACCTTCAACACTTGAATAAAGATAGTCATAAAATTATATCAGCATTAAGCGACATCAATAAAAAACATTTAATTTAAGATTTCCACTATGACTTTACTCGTAACGTGGTTGTTTGAAATAACAAAATTTAATAACTAGTATGCTAAGAGTAGAACCACGAAACCTAATATATAACTAGGCCGTGCGCATCTACTCTTTTTAAATTTAATGTTTGACTTTAATACCTATAGGGGGTATATTGAAGACAAGATAACACATTAGGAGGGAACTCAGAGATGGCTACTTCTCATAAAACTACGTTTGGTATTACCGGTATGACTTGTACTGCTTGTGCCAATCGCATAGAAAAAAATTTGAATAAATTGCCTGATGTCGTTGCAACGGTCAACCCTACAACAGAAAAAGCGACTGTAGACTATGATCCTAATTCTACGTCACTCGAAACTATCACTGAAACCGTTCAAAATACTGGTTATGGGGTAATTACCGAAACAACTGAACTCGATGTTTTAGGTATGACGTGTGCTGCTTGTTCTACTCGTGTAGAAAAAATACTTAATCGTACAGATGGTGTATCACAGGCCAATGTGAATCTAACTACAGAACAAGCTAACATTGCGTACAATCCAGAAGTCACTACGCCAGAAGCGTTAATTGCTCGTATACAAAATATCGGGTACGATGCGCAACTAAAAGCAACAGCTGGAGATAAAGTTTCTCAAAAAAGTAAAGAGCTAAAGCGTAAACGATTGAAACTTATTATTTCAGCCATACTCTCGTTACCACTACTCTTGACCATGTTTGTTCATTTATTTAATTTGCCAATGCCCGCCATCTTAATGAATCCATACTTTCAATTAACCTTAGCTACTATTGTACAATTTGGTATTGGTTGGCAATTTTATATAGGTGCCTACAAAAGTTTACGTAGTGGTTCGGCTAACATGGATGTATTAGTAGCATTAGGTACAAGTGCTGCTTACTTCTATAGTCTATTTGAAACTATAAAATGGATTGTCCAACCACAAATCACACCACATCTTTATTTTGAAACAAGTGCAGTATTGATCACACTTATCTTATTAGGTAAATATTTAGAAGCACGTGCTAAATCTCAAACGACTAATGCTTTAAGTACATTGTTAAATTTACAAGCTAAAGAAGCACGCGTAATTCGTAATGGTACTACGCAAATGATCCCATTAAAAGAAGTTGTTGTTGGCGATCATCTTATTGTTAAACCAGGAGAAAAAATACCTGTCGATGGACTTGTGATTAAAGGTACTACTTCTATTGACACTTCAATGATTACAGGTGAATCTATGCCAGTAACTAAATTTGAAAATGATGAAGTCATAGGTTCCACTATGAATAAAAATGGTGTCATTACTATGGAAGCAACGAAAGTAGGCAAAGATACAGCGCTATCTTCTATAGTACAAGTGGTCGAACAAGCACAAGGCTCTAAAGCACCTATTCAACGCCTAGCAGACACTATTTCCGGTTATTTTGTACCCATTGTAGTAGCGATTGCTATACTAACATTTATCGTATGGATCACTTTAGTACAAGTTGGACAAATCGAACATGCTCTAGTTGCATCTATTGCAGTTTTAGTAATCGCTTGTCCATGTGCCTTAGGTTTAGCTACACCAACTTCAATCATGGTAGGCACAGGAAAAGCAGCAGAACATGGTATATTATTTAAGGGTGGTTCTTATATTGAGCATACTCATAATATCAATACCATCGTCTTAGACAAAACAGGCACAATTACAAAAGGAACACCTGAAGTAACTGATTTTACTGGTTCAAATACTACATTACAATTATTGGCCAGTGCTGAACAGGGCTCCGAACATCCATTAGCTGAAGCAATAGTCACTTATGCTCAACAGCACGAAATAACATTATCACAACCTGAGACGTTCGAAGCATTGCCTGGCAAAGGCATTGTCGCTACAGTCGACAACCATACTATTCTCATTGGCAATCGTCAATTAATGGATCAGTATGACGTAGATATTTCAATGGCTAATAACACTATGCAAAATTATGAAGATGCCGGTAAAACAACTATGCTTATTGCAATTAACAAAGAATATAGTGGCTTAATCGCAGTCGCTGATACAGTGAAAGCTACAGCACAACAAGCGATTGAGTTACTACATCAACAAAATATCGAGGTCGTAATGTTAACTGGTGATAATCAACGTACTGCACACGCTATAGCACAACAAGTGGGCATTGATACAGTTATTGCTGACGTCGTACCTGAAGAAAAAGCAGCAGTCATCGAGTCACTGCAACAACAAAATAAAAAAGTAGCAATGGTTGGCGATGGAATTAATGATGCACCTGCCTTAGTAACAGCTGATATAGGTATTGCTATTGGTACAGGTACCGAAGTGGCAATAGAAGCTGCTGATATTACAGTTTTAGGTGGCGATTTATTACTCTTACCAAAAGCACTCTATACAAGTAAGGCTACAATACGTAATATACGCCAAAATCTGTTTTGGGCTTTCGGTTATAATGTTGCAGGCATACCAATTGCTGCTCTAGGATTATTAGCTCCATGGGTTGCTGGCGCAGCAATGGCCTTAAGTTCAGTCAGTGTCGTAACCAATGCTTTACGTTTGAAACGCATGAAATTATAGCAGTATGCTATTAAAAGGAGGTGATTCATATGACAACTGAAACAATTCAAGTTGAAGGTATGAGTTGTGACCATTGTAAACAAGCTGTAGAAGGCGCATTAACAAAATTATCTGGTGTCTCAACTGCGAAAGTTGACTTAACAGCTGGTAATGTCCAAGTTGATTATGATAACGACCAAGTTGAAGTCACAGATATGAAATCTGCAATTGAAGATCAAGGTTATGATGTCCAATAGGGAGTGGGACAGAAATCTGATTTTGAATAAATGATTTCGTCGTCCCACCCCGGCAAGGATGACTAGCGTTGAAAAAAGCTCGGTTTAAAGCGCATTTTCAATGCAGTCAGCTACTGCCAATACAAAAAGAGAGTGGGACAAATCAATATTGTCCCACTCTCTTTTTAATGATATAAATGTGCGATACTTTGCAATCGTTGTATTGCCACGGCTAACTGTTCATCATCAATTGCCAAAGACATACGTACATAGTGATGACCATTGTCCCCAAATGGAAAACCCGGTGCAACCAAAATAGATTGTTCCTGTAACAAATATTCTACAAATCCTTCTCCGTCAAAGTGTGGAGGTGTTTTCAACCATAAAAATATGCCACCCCTCATTGGTTCAAATGGTATGTCAACGTCAGCTAATGCACGTGTGATATCATCACGTCGTTGTCGGAATTTATTATTTTGTTGTTCTAAAAATGCATCATAATGATTGAGCGCGTAAGTAGCTGTATCTTGTAACGCACCAAACATGCCAGCATGTGTATGTGATTGATATTTTTTCAAAGCTTGAATAATATCCTTATTTCCTACGGCGAAACCTACCCGAAAACCTGACATATTATAGCCTTTAGAAAGAGAATATATTTCCACTGCTAACTCTTTTGCACCGTCTACTTGTAATATACTAGGATTTTTACTATCAAAACCAAACGCACTATAAGCAAAATCATGTACAATTTTAGTTTTGGTATTCTGAAATTGCGTAACTGCCTCTTTAAACACCTCGAGCGTAGCAACCGACCCCGTTGGATTATTAGGGTAAGTTAAATATACTAACCGCGTGTTTAACAACACATCTTGTGATATTTGTTGCCATTTTGGTAAATAATCAGGTGCTGTTAAATTCAACTTTTTAGGGATGGCATCAGCTAACTGGACACCCGCTAAATAATCAGCATAACCTGGGTCTGGCAATAATACATATTCCCCTGGATTTACAATAACAGTTGGCAAAGCTACCAAACCATTTTTAGTACCATATAAAATACACACTTCTGTATTGGCATCTAATGCTACACCATAATGACGTTGATAAAAATCAACTATCGCTTGTTTCAAACTCTCTTTACCATGAAATGCTACATATTTTTGATTCTCTGGTTCTTGCACTGCTTTGATAAATTTATTAACGATTCCATCAGGTGTATCACCATCTGGAATACCTACAGCTAAATTAATCAATGGTAAAGGGCCATGTGGCACTTTTTGTCCCATCGTTTTACCAAAATAACTATCGGGTATTTGTGCTAATCTGTCAGACATTGCCATTATTACTCCCCCTATGTATCTTTATATCAGAAATGTGCCGATATAGTGATGAAGTTCAATACATCTTACTTTTTACTTATCTGAATATTCTAACATATTAATACTAAAAAAAGACTACTCAATTGAGTAGTCTTTAGCTTTATACTGAGGTAAATTTTACCACCAGTTGTTTGAAGAACGGAAGTCTAACGCAGCTTCTACTGAACCATAACGTTCGTTAGCGTAGTTGATCATACCTTTAGTTTGTTCAGCAACTGAACCAGTTCCCCAAGATTCTTTAGTTTGACCTAAACCTCTGTATCCTAATTCGTTAACAGCATTTGGGTTACCGCTTGATTCAGGCATTACGATTGTATTCCACATAGCTTCTGTACCACCAGCAGCTAAGAATTGAGCTTTAGTTGATCCACCAGTTGAAGCTGATGAAGAGCTTGTGCTTGCTGAAGTTGAAGTTTTTGTAGTTGTTTGTGCTGGAGCACTTTCAGTTTTAACTGAAGTTGAAGCACTTGTTTGTTCTGTTTGAACTTCGTTAGTTGTTTCAGCTTTAGGAGCTTCTACTGCTTTAGGAGCTTCTACTGAAGCGTTAGATTGGCTTGAAGCTTGTGCTTGAGGTGCTTGTACATCTGTTGATGTTTGAGCTGAAGATCCGCCGTCATAGCTCCAAGTCCAAGTAGTACCATTTGATTCGAAGTTGAATGAATGACCATTGTAGTTAAAGTCATAGTCATATGAACCAGAATGTACTGGTTTTTCATTTAATTCTTGAGCATTGCTTAATGCTAACTCAGCTAAATGAGCTTTATCAATGTTTTGTTCAGAAGCGTCAGCTTGGTTGCTGTTCGCTGCATATCCTGTTACACCTAATGCTACTGCTAATGATGATGCTAAAACTGTCTTTTTCATAATAAAATAAATCCTCCAATATTTTGTTTCGTAAAACTCTATTTTAAGTTTATAAATTTCGTATGTGCTAATTTCAATTTTTTAACGATTTGTTTTTCGACAAGAATTAATATACCATAAATCCAGCAAATTTGTATTACACTCAAATAACAAATCGTTTACAAAACATGTTCATTGTATGACATCATTTACTAATTGTTACTTTGAATAACAATCGCCTGACAGAATAGCATTTCCAGCACTTCAATCAAACTTGTCATAATAGCATTGAAATGACTACAAATCTAATTTATTTATTGTCAGAAAAATTACAACGTCTCACTCTGTTACATTCTTGTAATATTTCTGACGCTAATTTTGCTCTAATTATTAAGCTATCTACTAATTTTTCTGTAAGCCAAAGCAAGATTCACAAAATTCCAAGCAATAGTATTGTATTTTCGCACCAGTAATATTACACTAATAGTGAGAAAACGTTTCCTTTGGTATAAACGCGAGTTGGCACTTCCTGTTAGTTAAACGAATAACGATATATTTGGGAGGGATTAACATGGTTGCTCATGAAAAAGATTTAATCAAAGTAGACAAAAACAATGAAACACGCTCTAATAGTATTTCTGTAATGATAGACGAAGGCGGTTTAGGTGCTGATCAATATTATCAAATTGACAAGCACAAACGAAACCAATATGAAGCTATATTCAGACAAAAATCTAATACAGAGCTTGTAGATCTACTCATTACTAGTGCGGGAGAAAATGACAATACTAAATTCAACAATTCTTTACTTGCACTCCAAAATGAAGTACTACGCCGTATGAATCATTAAAACACTCTGCCAAACGATAACAGGGAAGTAACGTCTTCACGTTACTTCCCTATTTGTATGCTCAAATCACTAAGCTAAAAATTTAAAAATATCTCTACTATATAATTTCAAAACCTTCATATATAAAGTATTAATTACAAAACCAATAATAAAAGGTATCACTAAAAATACTAAGATGACAGTTATTAAATTTAATAATGGTGAACCATCCATCAATCTAAAGGATGTTATAGGTCCTACCATACCTACAATTCCAAAGCCCGCAGATTCTTTTGTTCCTTCAATGCCTAACAATCCGCCAACAAAACCAGTTAGAATAGCGGTGGTAAGGATTGGTAATAAAATAATTGGATGCCTTACCATGTTAGGTATCATCATTTTAACGCCACCTAAAAATATAGTCAGTGGCACACCTGCTCGGTTGATCTTTATTGTTCCTGCAACTAGCGCTGCTTCACAGGCTACGATACCTAGAGAAGCTGAACCTGCTGCAACACCACTTATACCTATAGCTAATGCTGTAGCTACTGTGGAAATAGGTGAAATAATAAGAAAACTAAATACCATAGCTATAAGTATGGACATGAGTATTGGTTGTAAATCAGTAAATGTATTGACGAGATTTCCAATACCTGTAGTTATTAATTGCACATAAGGCAAAATAATCAAACCTATAAAACTAGCAATAACACCAACAAATGTTGGCATAATTATTAATGTCAAACTACCAAAGCGTTCCCCAATAACTAATATAAAAAACACTGCAATTGCTGCAGTAAGCATAGTATTTATTAAATCTCCTACCCCTACTAAGAGTACTGCTCCATTTTTAAATTGTGCTACGCCACTCCCTACAAAAGCAGAACTTGCAACCACAGCAGTAGACAGAGGCGTCAGTTGGAAACGCATGGCTATTAAAGCACCTACTAATAACGGCACTGTAAATTGAATGCCTTGCACAACTTGTAATAACATTTGAAAAATTTCATGTTTAGGTGCTAATACTTTAAATAATTCGCCTAATATCGCATTAGGTATTAACCCCGCAATAATAGCAATAGCTACCCCAGAAAGTACATTATATAAAAATTGTTTAGGACTGACTTTAATCATGTGTGGTACCTCCAAATTATGAAATGTACCTATCAATATAACATACATTCTGAATTTTCAGAATATTTATTTTAACTAACTCTAAACTACATTTGATAGAGTGTTTGTCTACTAAAAAATCTATAATTGTATTTACTCATTTGTTAACACTAAACCTTGAGTCGCGTTTTCGTAAAAATTAAGTTTTTTCAACGTATTACCAGTTGGCAAGTTAAGCTCAAATTGTTCCCAAATCCAAAATGCAATATTTTCAGCAGTCGTATTCATCTCGGGTAATGTTTCATTGAGTAATTGTTTATCTAAATACGGTGCTAAATATTGTTTATAAATTTTATCTACTACATTAAAATCTAAAGCTAAACCATAATCGTCAATTGGAGATAAGATTTCTATATCGAACTTGTAAGTGTGCATGGCTAAATCTATATGCTTCGTTTGAGAAAAGTAGATACGATTATCACATTTAAATTCATAATAATTTTTAATGCGAACAGACTGATTTTTATATTGAAATTGTTTAGGTGGTTGAACATTGTTAAATTTATTCATGTTAAAACACTTCCTTTTATTTCTTTATAATATCTATACCCAAAATACAAAATAGTAAATTTCAAGACTAACTACGATGATTAAAACATACTAAAGAAGGAAATTAACATACTAGATATTATATTCAGTTAAGAGCGACAATTACTATTACTTACATGGAGGTTTTAAAAATGCATATAAAATGCGAAAGAATCTATGCTAAACAACAATCTAAAGGCATTCGTATCTTAGTGGATCGTGTGTGGCCACGTGGTGTATCAAAAGAAAATGCTAATTTAGACTATTGGTTAAAAGATATCGCCCCATCTCCTACATTACGTAAATGGTTTAACCATGATCCAAATAAATTTGAAGAATTTAAAGCTTCTTATCTCAAGGAACTAGAATCTAATGATGCACAAAAAACAGAAGTCCAAAACATTCAAGACATCTTAAAAAACAATGACAATGATTTGTTATTACTGTATGGGGCAAAAGATGAAACTTATAATCACGCTGTAGTATTACGTTCATTTTTAGAAGAGAGGTTATCACAATGACAACTTCAAATATGATTGAATTGTCTCATCCTTGTATTAAACAACTAATAACACAAGATGCGCAACTGGCAAAACTGATAAAACACATCGGGCCAATTACATTTCCTAAGCGACCAAGTCCGCTAAAATCTATAATACGCTCAATCATCGGTCAACAAATCACTGTAAAGTTAGCACAAACGATTTTTCAAAGCTTAACTGAGACAGTGAATGATGATTGGTCAATAGCATCATTATCTAAGTTATCAGCTACAAAACTACAAGAACTAGGATTATCACGAGCGAAAACGCAGTGCATTATAGCACTATTAGAGCATGTGCAAGCTGGTAACATAGATTTCCAAAAGCTACCTTATTTATCGAACACAGCAGTCACTCGCAACTTGACACAAGTGAAAGGTATAGGTCAATGGACTGCGGAAATATATCTTATATTCACCTTACACCGAATAGATATTCTTCCTGTGAAAGATGTCGGTTTGCAACGTGCAGCTCAATGGTTATATCAACCAACAAATACAACTAAAGCTGAAACTTTAAAACAATGTAATCAACGATGGACTGGGTGCCAAACAATAGGTGCGCTTTATTTATGGGAAGCCATCCGACGCGGGTACTTAGAATATGATCATATTGATGTACTTTAATATGTCACAATTATGCATCATATAAACTACGTTCACCTTCTGGTAGTTGCTCTATATAGTTTTTAGGGTCTTCTGCGTAATCATTGCCTATACCGCCTTGCATTCTTTGAAAATGTAAATGTGGTCCTGTAGTTTGTTTACCAGTATTACCTGAAAGTGCAATAACTTGCCCCGGTTTTACCGTATCTCCTTCTTTGACTTTATAATCATTTAGATGCATATACCATTGATAATAATTGCCATTACTTTCAGTGATTTGTAACACTTTACCGCCAAACTCATTATCAAATAAACGCGTAACTGTACCATGTGTTACAGCTTTTACTGGTGTATCTTCTGCCAAATGATAATCTATACCATAATGTTTTGCGTTATTTCCAAAATCACTGCGTTCGTATTCACCAAAATTCTCAGTTTCTCTACTAAAATTGAAAAATTGCTGTGATTCTGAATCTTGTCCTGTTTCTGTCACAGTATATTTTTCATTCACATCCTCTATCCAATGTTTAATTGGCTCAAAATAATAAATGACTGTAAATAAAGGAATTAAAAACAACAGAAATATAACTATAGCGTTAATATGATTTTTCAAGTTGATAAATCACCTTTCTTAAAATTTCTGTGGTCATTAAGTATACTTATTATAGCTTTGCAATGCTAGTTAATAGTCCTCAAATCCCACTCATACTTTAGTTGGAATAAAGTATTAAAAAAACCGTAAGTAGTAATCACGACTTACGGTAAAGGGTTTTACAAGTTATAATCTGCTAATAATTGCTCCATCACTTGCCAAATGGCCTCAACATTAACATCTACAGCAAAATAAGCATTCTTTTCCCCATCAGTTACATTATTCAAATCGACAGACATCGTACCATATGTGAGTGCGGAATGATGTTCAATAGCAATATGCGTATGTTGCATTTTGAACAATTCTGGTTTAATCAAATATAAAATTGCACATGCATCGTGAATAGGACCGCCATCCATGTCAAAGTGTGTTTTATACGTAGACTTAAAGAATTTCAGTAACTCAACTACAAAGCCTGCGACATCATTATTAATCAGCGCAAAACGTTGAATAATATCATCTGTAGCAAGTACTTGATGTGTTACATCTAATCCAAACACATTAATTCTCGCTCCACAATTAAACACGCGTTGCGCCGCTTCAGCATCGGCCCAAATATTAAATTCAGCTGTGGGCGTCCAATTGCCGAAAGTACCTCCACCCATTATAGTGATTGATTTGATATTTTGTACTATTTTAGCATCTCGAATTAATGCCGTCGCAATATTAGTCAATGGTCCCGTGGCTACAATTGTGACTGGCACATCACTATTTTTAACAGCATCAATGATAACATCTGCAGCATGATGTGGTGTAGCATGGTGGCGTGGTGTTTCAGGTAACTTAGGACCGTCTAAACCAGTTACACCATGAATTTCTTCTGCAAATGATGGCTCCTTAATCAATGGTCGTGATGCACCCATAGAAACTGGAATTTCTCCTTTGCCCATAATATCTAACACATTCAATGCATTACGTGTATTTTTACTCACTGCTTGATTACCAGATACGGTAGTCACAGCTAAAATTTCCAAGTGACTTGTTCGAGCGCCTGCTAAGATCATAGCAATGGCATCATCATGTCCTGGGTCACAATCCATAATAATTTTTTCACTCATTATACTCACCTCTATATTTTTCAATAAATTGCTATGTTACAACTTATTTTGTTTTAATTTGTGTCGTTGTTTGAAATAAAATAATGTGATAATAACAAACCATAAAGGGGCTAAAATAACGCCAATACGTGTGCTTGGATTAATAAATAATACGCAAAATATAAACGCAAAAAAGACGATAATACTAAGCGCCATTATCTTACCACCAGGTAGTTTATAGTTACTTTGTGCATGTAATTGTGGATACTTTTTAGCATATCTATAATATGCTAGGGTGATTAACGTCCAAATTACTATATTCAATACTGTGGAAACTGTACTGATATATACAAACACTGCTGTTGCATTAGGGATAAAATAGTTTAGTAAGACCGCAATAGATAAACATGCACATGAAACAAGTAGTGCATTCATTGGTATACCTTTGCGATTTGTTATACCTAACCTTTCAGGTGCTTGCTTTCTATCAGCTAAACCAAACAGCGTTCGACTATTAGAAAAGATACCACTATTACATGCAGAAGCAGCTGCAGTTAAAACAACGAAATTAATAATACCAGCCGCAAAAGGGATACCGATTAAAGCAAATAATCTTACAAATGGACTGTCATTAGGGTCTAACTCATTCCATGGAATAATAGAAATAATAACAGCTAACGCGCCAATGTAAAAAATTAAAATACGAAATGGTACATTATTTATTGCCTGTGGTATGGTTTTATGTGGATTTTTAGTTTCACCTGCTGTAATACCAATCAATTCAATACCTACAAATGAAAATATGGCCATCTGGAAAGACATTAAAAAACCTGAAGCTCCATTCGGAAACAGACCGCCATGACTATAAATATTACTAACACTTGCTTGACCATATGGTGTTTTTACTGCCATTACCACCATTACAATACCTACTACTATTAAAGCGATAATAGTAACTACTTTGATAATCGCAAACCAAAATTCTAATTCTCCAAACATTCGAGTACTTAGTAAGTTAAACGCTAATAATAATAAAATACAAGCTAAAGCTGTGATCCAATTAGGTATTTGTGGCACCCAAAACGACACATATTTAGCAACAGCTGTAACTTCAGCCATACCTGATACAGTCCAAGTTAACCAATATGTCCACCCAGTGATAAAACCAGCAAGTGGTCCAACATATTCATTAGTTATGTCTGCAAATGAATTAAATTTCGTGTTGGATAATAACATTTCACCCATTGCTCGCATAAACATAAATAAGACAAAGCCAACAATTATATAGGTTAACAATATAGATGGACCAGCTAAATGAATGGATTGACCTGCCCCTAAAAATAATCCTGTACCAATTGCTCCACCTATCGCAATTAACTGAATATGACGATTACTTAACTCTCTATGTAATTTTGTTTCCATTGTTTTCCCCCTTGTAACAATAGACAGATAAAATCATTATGATTTTACCTCACACTTCATACCCCTATAACTATTCTTACCTTTGAACAGTTAATATAAAATATTATTCCCTTTTTTTAATTTTTGAAAACGCCTTCATAAATTTTATTTTTAGTATTTAAAAAAGTAGTTGTTTATTTGTATTCAAACCATATTATTTATTTATTAAACATTTATTGCAATTAGTGAATAAAGTGATAAATTTAAAATAATAATATAATTAACGAGGTGTTTTAATGAAAGCTATCTTAATTGGGGTTTTAGGAGCATTATTTTTTTCATTTACCTTTATATTAAATCATGTAATGTCCAATAATAGTGGCTCTTGGATGTTTAGCGCGTCATTGCGTTATATATTTATGTTTCCTTTGCTTCTTATTTTTGTCGCTATACACCAACGTCACCGTCATGTACATCGTCATATACGTCAAAATTTGAGTGCCTGGATACTATGGAGTACATTAGGTTTCGTCTGTTTTTACGTTCCTATAACATTTGTTGCAGATTATAGTCCTGGCTGGTTGATTTCATCTACTTGGCAATTAACTATTATTTGTGGTTTATTATTAGCACCATTATTTTACGAACAAGTTAATTACCGTAATCAAACAATTTTGATACGTGAACGTATCTCGTGGCGTTCAGTAGCTATTTCCAGCATTATGATTGTCGGTGTAATTCTGGTACAAATTCCCAACGCAACTTCTATTAAATTTACGACTTTCTTATTATCAGTAGTACCTTTAGTTATTGCAGGCTTTTGTTATCCTTTAGGGAATAGAAAAATGATGGTGTTAGTAGATAATCAATTATCTACTTTTGAACGAATCTACGGTATGACATTAGTAACACTGCCTATTTGGCTTGTTATTTTTGTGCTAGGCGTCTCATCACACGGATTACCATCACCATCACAAACACTACAATCATTTATTGTAGCAATCTTTTCAGGCATAATTGCGACATTTTTATTCTTTTATGCTACTAATCTAGTGAAACATAACCAAGCAAAACTAGCTGCCGTCGAATCGACTCAAGCTATGGAAATTGTTTTCACTTTAATTGGAGAAATGTTGTTACTCGGCATCGCACTTCCAACGCCACTTAGTATTATTGGTATTATTATAATTATGTTTGGTATCATTATTTATAGTATGTCTAACGGATTAATACAAGAAAAACAAGCAGACAGCTAAATAGTGGTATTTACCTACATAAATCTCTTACATTGACAATGATTGTTGAAATAAACATAATTTAATTAACTTCTATATTCAAGGAGCGACTATAAATGACAACTACCGAATATATAGATCCACGTATTATTAGAACTAAAAAGTTATTGATGGATGCTTTCAGAAAAATAGCCAAAGAAAAAGAATTACACACCATGACTGTGAAAGATATCACTGATGAAGCAACGGTCAATCGAGCAACATTTTATGCTCATTTTATAGATAAATACGATATTATGGATTATACTTTGTCGGAAACAATTTTGAAAAATTTAAACAGTACACTTAATGTTTCATCAGAGCTCAATCATGACACACTTTGCAATATATTTATTACGATTACAAGTTATATTCAAAGTACTCATGAAGAGTGTAAATTAAACAGTGAAGCCTATGGTAAGATAGTCGAAAAGCGTATTAAAGAAGAATTAGAAGATATCTTTTTATCTTTAATTGAACAACAACATCCTAGTGAAAGCCGTGAGACGTTAGCTACAAGTGCACGTTTTTTATCATGGGGCTTATATGGTGTTGCTCATCACTGGTTTTATACAAGTAATGAGTCACCACAAGTATATATCGAAAAATCTTTACCCTTTCTAACTCAAAAAATTCTTAAGTAACGTTCAATATTTAGACGAACACTCATAACGACCCTTTAAAGCAGTTTTTTATACAAATTGACTTTGAAGGGTTTTTGAGACTTCAACTATACTCACTACTATTAATAATTTATTATGCGTAGCATGTAATATAAAGCGATAACCCGGGAAATCTTACTTCATTAATCAAGCTAACAGTATTAAAAAGGGAGTGGGACAGAANNTTTGAAAAAATGATTTCGTCGTCCCTCCCCGGCAAGGATGACTAGCATTGAAACAAGCTTGGTTTGAAGTGCATTTTCAATGCAGTCAGCTACTGCCCATATGAAAAGAGGTTTCGAATAAAATATGGAGTGATACAGAAATCTAATTTTAATAAAAAAGATTTCGTCTTCCCACCCCGGCAAGGATGACTAGCATTGAAACAAGCTTGATTTGAAGCGCAATTTCAATGCAGTCAGCTAACTGCCAATAAGGAAAGAGACTAGGACAAATCAATGATGTTCTAGCCTCCATAACGTAAACAAATCCTTTGCATTAATTTGCGAAGAGTTTGTTTATTTTTTATTTATATAGCTTTGTCAAAATAGTAGTGCTTTTTCGTATATTTACATAGTAGGAGATAATGTCGACCTATCGAATCATATGATACATATAACCCATATCCTGTTGGCAGTGATTTATGCCGACTCCTGTGGGTAAAGCACTAGCCGAAGAATACAGGCTGAGGCAGTGCCCACGGAAAGCGTGCATAAAAACTGCCAATATACCAAACAGTCAACTACTACCAATATGAAAAGAGACTAGGACAAATCAATATTGTCCCAGCCTCTTTAACACAATCTAACAAGTTATTTATATATGTTTAGCGTCTTTTTGGATAACTGTGATTATTCCTTATTGATTATGTTCATTAATAAAGTTTAATACGTCGCCAGATAAAGGCACAGCATTATTACTTTGTCCTTCAACACCACCATAATGGATGCCGATTAATTCATTACTGCTATTGAAGACTCCAGAACCAGAATTGCCACCGTAAGTACTCGCATCATATGTCATATCACCATCACCATTTGATATAATCTGACCGTTACTTTCCCACATTGTCGCTAATTCTTTATCTCCAGGATAACCAGTTATTGTAACATCATCACCTTTCTGAGCTTGTGTTGCATCACCGATTGTTGCCGGTTGCACAACATCTCCTACATGTTGCCCATTTTCATTTGGTTCGAAGTGTACTACTGCTAAATCTGCATTCCCTGGATAAGGTTCAGCACTTTTTTCTTCAAATGTACCGTTTGGATATGTAGAGGCATCTGAAGCAGCAGGTGAAAATTTCATATTACCATTTGATAAGTTCACAACGTGTTTATTGGTCAACACTGTATTTTCACCAATAACCACTCCAGTAGCTATGTTTTGACCTAAATCTGCATAGCCTACCGCCTGATAATGTCCACTAGTCGTGTTTTCGACTTGATGTCTATCGTTATTAGGTAATATGACTTCTTGCGTATTTTCTTTATCGTCTTGGCTAATTGGATAAGAAGTAGATTGTGCCTGTGATACAAAGCTGCCAGACACAATTGCCAATGCCATAATCGCGATTGACATGACTCGTGTAATAAATTTTCTCAAAATCATAATTCCTCCTTAAAATTAAGTCAAGTCCAGACTCCTG